>JBFFBS010000188.1:0-7057 GCA_041560295.1 Syntrophobacteria bacterium
GAGGCTGCATACGGGACCAACTTCGCCAAGTACTGGGTGCACAATGGTTTCGTCAACATTAATCAGGAGAAAATGTCAAAGTCTCTAGGAAACTTTTTCACCATTCGCCAGGTGCTTGAGATACACCAGCCCGAGGTTTTACGCTTGTTTATCCTCTCGAGCCATTACCGGAGTCCGGTTGACTTCTCCCCCGAGAGTATGGCAGAGGCAGAGCGAGGTCTTGAAAGGCTGTATCATACTATTGAACAAGTAGAGGAGTTGGTGGGTGCTCTTCCCGGCAGCGGTTCTTTGCCAAAGAGTGAGGACACTGAATTCAATGGTCTGCGGGATAAGATTGAGACTCTCTCACAACGATTTCAGAATGAAATGGACGATGATTTCAACACCGCGGCAGCTTTGGGGCATGTGTTCGATCTAAGTCGGGCTCTCAACAGATTTCAGGATGGTCTGAGGGCAAAGCCCAAGCCGGAGGAGAAAGAATTGCTTGCCCAGGGGGTTTACCGGTTGCGTGAGTGCGCAGCAGTCTTGGGACTGTTGCAGCAGTCACCTGAAGATTTCTTCCGGGAGCATCGACGGCTGTCGTTGACCGCCCTGGGTGTCAGCGAGGAAGAGGTTGAGAAACTGATCGCTGACAGAGCCCAGGCTCGTAGGGAGAAAAACTGGGCTCGAGCAGATGAGATACGGGATCAATTGTCGGCGCTATCCATTAGCGTGGAAGATAAACCTGATGGCACGCGCTGGCGAGTTAAGCCACCGAGCGCGCAGGATGGTAAGGAGTAAGCGGTAAGCGGAGAAACAAAGAATCCAGGAGTCAGGAGTTAAGGTACATGGTACCTTACTCCATGCTCTATGCCTCTCCACATCCCACATCTCACATCCCACATCCCCGATCCACTCTTTACTCTATGCGCTCTGCTAACTGCCCCCTGCCTGCTGTTTTCTTTCAATCTTTGCCCAGGTGTCCCGCAGGGTAACAGTACGATTGAAAACCAGTTTTTCTTCGGAAGAGTCGGAATCAACGCTGAAGTATCCCAGTCTTTCAAATTGAAAGCGACTCCCCGGGGTTGTTTGAGCCAGGGATGGCTCGAGTTTGCATGAATTCAAGATCTCCTGTGAGTTTGGATTAATGTTGCTTTGGAAATCAACCCCATCCGCCACTTCTTCGGGGTTGGGGTTTGCGAAAAGGTGGTCGTAAAGTCGCACTTCGGCATCGATGGCGTGGGCAGCCGAAACCCAGTGCAACGTTCCCCTTACCTTGCGCCCGTCCGAAGACCATCCGCCTTTTGTTTCCGGATCGTAGGTACAGTGAAGTTCCAGGATTTCTCCGGTGTTGTCATCCTTCACCACGTCTACGCAGGTAATATAATAGCCGTAGCGCAGCCGTACCTCTCTACCGGGGGCCAAGCGGAACCACTTTTTGGGTGCGTCCTCACGGAAATCCTCCCGCTCGATATAGAGTACCCGTGAAAACGGGACTATACGTGTTCCCATGGAAGGATCTTCAGGATTGTTTATGGCCTCCAACTCCTCCACCTGGTCTTCGGGATAGTTATCGATTACTACGCGCAGCGGTCGCAAAACACCTAGAACGCGAGGGGCATACTTGTTCAAATTCTCGCGGATACAGTATTCGAGTAACTTGATGTCCACCACGCTGTCCTTCTTCGCCACCCCGATACGCTCGCAAAACTCCCGGATTGACTCCGGCGTGTAGCCGCGTCTCCTGAGCCCAGAGATGGTTGGCATCCGCGGATCATCCCAGCCACTAACATGGTCATCTTGCACCAAGCGCAAGAGCTTTCGTTTGCTCATTACGGTGTGGGTCAGGTTGAGCCGGGCAAACTCTATTTGTTGCGGCTGATAGACTTTCAACTGCTCCAAGAACCAGTCGTACAAGGGACGATGATCCTCAAACTCCAGGGTGCAGATTGAATGGGTGATCCCTTCTAAGGAATCAGAGAGACCGTGGGCCCAATCGTACATGGGGTACAGGCACCACTTGTCACCAGTGCGGTGGTGTTCCGCGTGAAGAATGCGGTACATTACCGGATCCCGCATGTTTAGATTCCCAGAGGCCATATCGATTTTTGCCCTGAGTACATAGGTGCCATCCTCGAATTCACCTGCCCGCATGCGTTCAAATAGATTTACATTTTCCTCAACCGGACGATTGCGATCAGGGCTCTCTTTGCCGGGTTCCGTTAAAGTTCCGCGGTACTCCTTGATTTCCTCCGCGCTCAAACTATCCACATAGGCCTTGTTATCCTTAATCAATTGCACTGCGTACTGGTAGAGTTGTTCGAAGTAGTCCGAGGCGTAGTACAGTCTGTCGTCCCAGTGAAATCCGAGCCAGCGGACATCTTCTTGGATCGATTCCACATACTCAACCTCTTCTTTCGTGGGGTTGGTATCATCAAACCGTAGGTTACAAAGGCCGCCATACTCTTCCGCAAGACCGAAATTGAGACAGATTGACTTGGCGTGTCCAATATGTAGATAACCGTTTGGTTCTGGCGGGAATCTGGTCATGACTCGACCGTCGTACTTATTTGTCTCCAAGTCGTCCTCGATAATTTTCTTGATAAAGTGAACGGAAGGGGCGGAATCATTCGCGGTCATAATCGCAACTCCTTTCGAGTTCTTGATCTCATCCAACCAGTCAGGACATTATATTGCGCCATGCCGGAGTATTCAATGAATAATAAAGGTAAGCAGTAAGCGGTAAGCAGAGGTACATTGTCGATTGCAGATTGTAGATTTCAGGTGAAAGAATTACAATCTACAATCTAACATCTCAAACAGTCGATTAGGGTTGAGTACAGCAGGAAAACGAAATGGAAGCTTTTCGCTTGGTAACAGATCTGGAACCGCGTGGTGATCAACCCTCGGCCATAGACATTCTGGTGGATGGGCTGCAACGCGGCCTCAAGCACCAGGTGCTGCTGGGGGTCACCGGTTCGGGCAAGACGTTTACCATGGCAAACACCGTAGCCAAGGTCCAGAAGCCCACCCTGGTGATTGCTCCCAATAAGACACTGGCGGCCCAGCTTTATGGGGAGTTCAAGAGACTGTTTCCCGAAAACGCGGTGGAGTACTTCGTCTCCTACTACGACTACTACCAGCCTGAGGCCTACGTTCCCCAGACGGACACCTATATCGCCAAAGACGCCTCCATCAACGAAGAAATTGACAAAATGCGGCACTCAGCCACACGCTCACTGCTCGAACGTCGTGACGTTATAATTGTTGCCAGCGTATCCTGCATTTACGGATTGGGTTCCCCTGAAGCATACCAGGGCTTACTGCTCCATCTAGACAAGGGGCAGGAGATTGAGCGGGACAAAGTACTGAGGAAGTTAGTGGAAATTCACTACCAGCGCAATGATATGGATTTCCATCGAGGCACCTTCAGGGTGCGGGGAGATGTGGTGGAAATCTTCCCCGCGCATGAAGAAGAACGAGCGGTGCGCATTGAGTTTCTTGGAGACGAGGTGGAGCAAATCCTCGAAATTGATCCACTCTGGGGCAAAGCAACTCGAGAGTTGTCGCGCCTTGCGGTCTACCCGGCCAGCCATTACGTCGCAACGAAGTCGATGCTGGCAGATGCCATTGAAGCGATCCAGGTAGAACTGGAAGAGAGGCTCATTGAACTGAGGCAGGAGGGTAAACTTTTGGAGGCCCAGCGATTGGAGGAGCGGACCCGCTTCGACCTTGAGATGCTCCAGGAGTTGGGCTATTGCACGGGCATCGAGAACTACGCGCGCCATATTACCGGCCGTCTTCCCGGAGAACCGCCGCCTTGCTTGTTGGATTACTATCCTGAAGATAGCCTTTTCTTTATCGATGAAAGCCATATTGGAGTGCCCCAACTCAAGGGGATGTATCGTGGAGACCGCTCTCGCAAGCTTAATCTGGTGAAGTACGGCTTTCGTTTGCCATCCGCCCTAGACAACCGACCGTTGTCGTTTGAAGAATTTGAGGAGGTAGTGCCACAAGCCATCTACGTATCGGCTACCCCAGCAGAGTATGAGCTCAAGAAGGCCCAGGGAGTTGTGGTGGAGCAGGTTATCCGACCCACTGGACTCATGGATCCGAAAATCAGCGTGCGCTCGGCGGAACATCAAGTTGACGATCTGGTAGCAGAAATCCGCCTGCGAGCAGAACGGAACGAAAGAGTTTTGGTCACCACCTTAACCAAAAGAATGGCCGAGGATCTCACCGAATACCTCACAGACTTAGGGATTAGAGTTCGTTATCTACACTCTGACATCAACACCATCCAGCGGGTGGAGATAATCCGGGATTTGAGACTCGGTCGCTTCGACGTACTGGTTGGCATCAATTTGCTTCGCGAAGGTCTTGATCTTCCAGAGGTGTCGCTGGTTTCTATACTCGATGCAGATAAAGAGGGGTTTTTGCGCTCGGAAAAATCCCTCATTCAGACGTGCGGCAGAGCCGCGCGGAATGTGGCTGGAGAAGTGGTCTTATATGGCAGCGAAATCACCCCATCCATGGCCAGGGCTGTAGAGGAGACCAACAGGAGACGTCGGCTCCAGGCGGAATACAATGAAACACACGGGATTACACCGGAAACCATTCGAAAGGAAATACATAACATCCTGGACTCGGTATATGAGGGTGACTATGTTACCGTAGCGACCGTGGAGGAAGAAGCTGTTGAGTATAAGACGGTCGAGGAGCTGGATCAGCACATTACAGGGTTGGAGAGCCAGATGAAAGAGGCAGCCGCGAAGCTCGAATTCGAAGAAGCTGCTCGTTTGCGAGACGAGATACGGGATCTGAAAGAACAGAGGTTGGAGGTGTATTAAGGCGCAGAGCGCAAAGAGCGTAGCGCATAGCGTATGAGATCAAGACAATGTAACGCTGCTAATCTGGAAATGGGAGAGTACAAGGAATAATTTAAGAATCCATATAAAATATGATGACGAGACAATATATTGGAGAACACGCTATGCGCCCTGCGCTATGCGCTCTGCGGATATGATATGAAATGAAAGCATCAGCCGACTTGCAGGATAAATTGGACACTTTGCCTTCAGGCCCCGGTGTCTATCTTATGAAAGACGCCACAGGCAATATTCTCTACGTGGGCAAAGGAAAGGATCTGCGCAAACGTGTATTTTCCTATTTCAGGGAGAAAGAGCATCAGTCCCCAAAAACCCGGGTACTGGTTTCCAAAATTTCGGATGTGGAATTCATTCTTACCGGTTCAGAGAAAGAGGCACTGATTCTAGAGTCAAACCTTATCAAGCGGCATCGGCCTCGATACAACGTACTACTCCGTGACGACAAGAGATATCTGGTCCTGCGTTTGGATCCGAAGGAAGAATATCCTCGGCTATCACTGGTACGGCGCATCCGCAAGGACGGCGCCCACTACTTCGGCCCCTATGCTTCAGCGAACGCTGTGCGGCAAACACTAAAAGTGTTGCACGGAATGTTTCCCTTGCGCCAGTGCAGCGGCACCAAGTTTCGTCAACGGGCCAGACCGTGCCTCAATCATCAAATGGGTCGTTGTCTTGGGTTGTGTGTCGGCGCCATATCACCTGAGGAGTATGGTCCAGTGGTGGAAGAGGCCGTGCTTTTTTTGAAAGGCCGCACTCAAGATTTGCATGAGAAATTGCGGCAGGAAATGGAACGGGCTGCGGACAGACTGGAGTTTGAAAAGGCCGCCATGTACCGGGATCGTCTCAATGCGGTGGAGAAAACTCTGGAAAAACAGCTGATGGTGTCAGCCCGTTTTCGCGATCAAGATGTTGTTGGCACGCATGAGGCCGGAGATAATCTTGGGTTGGCAGTACTCTTCGTAAGAGGTGGGCGCATGGTGGGAAGTCGTTGCTTTGTGTTCAAGAAACCGCAAAGCAGCTCTTCGGAGGTGGTGCGGGCGTTCATCTTACAGTACTATGAAGCGGGCAAACCGATTCCTGAGGAGCTATTGATAAGTGAACCATTGGTGGAGCAGGAATTGCTGGCCGAGTGGCTCTCTGACCTCAAAGGGAAACGAGTGGGAGTAAGGCTTCCCCAGAGAGGAGAAGGTCGCCAATTGCTCGCCATGGCTGCACATAACGCGGCAAACTACCTGAGGAGTGAGATGACGCGAGCAACCGATCCTATGCCTGCTCTGGACCGGTTGCGACAGCGGTTGGGACTGGAATCCATCCCCCATCGGTTGGAATGTATTGATATTTCCAATTTTCGAGGCAAGTTTCCGGTGGGCTCCCTGGTGGTTTTTCGAGATGGTGAACCGGACAAATCAGCCTACCGCCGATATCGCATCAAGACCGTGGACCGGATAGACGATACAGCGATGATGGCCGAAGTGCTCGACCGCCGTTTTACCGATGTGCGTAAGGAACAGGTCTTGCCGGATTTGCTGGTGGTGGATGGAGGAAAAGCACAGCTAAATCAAGCACTGGCAGTCTTGAGAGAGCTGGAGTTGGCAGATCTTGTGCCCGTGGTTGCTCTGGCCAAAAAACCAAAGACCACCACGCAGGCTGAGGCAAATGGTACCGACAGATTGTATCTGCCAGGGAGAAAAAACCCGCTGGAGCTGAAGAAAGATCCCCCTTTGCTTTTTCTTCTGAGCCGACTGCGTGATGAAGCTCACCGCTTTGCCATTAGCTATTATCAGAAACGCCACCGGAAACAAACCCTTCGATCTCGTTTGGACGAGATTCGTGGAATCGGGCCCAAAAGGCGACGGGATCTTATCCTCCATTTCGGCTCAGTAAAACGGTTGGCAGAGGCCCAGGTTGAGGAAATCAGCCAAGTTCCAGGGATAAGTCATACATTGGCGGATAGCATTTACACAGCGCTGCGGGAAGATGAGCAGGCGGGCTAGGGGAGGAGCGGTTTTTTTAATTTTTTCGTTGTAGTAATCCGGTATCAAATCCTTTGTTAACAACACAAGATACTGTAGGTGGTTCAAAATAGCAAAAGTGTGAATTAAAGTATGTAATGCAAACTCTCACCAAAGAGGTAAGCGAGTTTACATCTTGAGGCTTTGCGTTCATTCTAATCATTTACAGATTAAGAA
>JBFFBS010000189.1:0-7044 GCA_041560295.1 Syntrophobacteria bacterium
CGAATTGTAGTTGGTTTTCCGTGGACTGTCAACAAATAAGTAATTAGGGAATTAGGGAATTAGGGAATTGAGGAATTAAGGGATTCAGGAATTCAGGGATTGTATGGGGTATAGGGAGTTGAGATAAGGCGAGAAAAGCGAGAAAAGCGAGAAAAGCGGGAAAGGGAGTAGAAAACAACTGACAGCGGGCAGCAGGCAGAGGGACAATGCACATTGCGCATTTATCAATTATCATCTGGCATTTTAGCTAAATGTTTCGATTAATTTTATCTGTTATTGTGCAATGCGAAATGCGAAATGCGAAATGACGATTGAGTTCCTTTCGACTACTGGCTTCTGGCTCCTGAATTCTTTCATTTAGTGATTGCGCATAGGGTGATCAATAAGTTACACAATAAAGAATAGTGGATTGAGCCTTGTCAGAAAATTCCTTAATTCCCTATTCCCTCAATTCCCGAATCCCTTAATTGGGAGTTTAATATGGACCTCAAAGTGAAGTGGTGGCTGGAAAAAGATGGTGGATTGGTGCTCGGCAAGGGGCGGTGTATGTTACTCGAGGCCATCGACCAGCGGGGGTCGCTGCGGGAAGCGGCTCGTGTTTGCGGTATCTCCTACCGGGCCGCCTGGGGAAAGCTGAGGGCCTCGGAGGAGCGTCTCGGTGAAGTCCTGGCGGAGAGCCAACCCGGCAAGCGTGGCATGAAAATCACACCACGCGCCCGACAACTAATACGAATTTTCCACAGTATCGACCAAAAGCTGGAAGAGGCCACCGCAGCCATAGTGAAAAAAAGTCTCGAGGAGTAACACCGTACCATATTCGGTGATTGCGGGCTAGATTTATGGACCCTGGAGGCCCGCGGATATTCAAGGGAAAACGTGCTTGACAAAGAGAATGGTCCAAGTATAATAAGGCAATTCAATAGGGGTAAACCCTATAATTTCAGTATGTTATTTTTATTAAATATTTCACATCCCCGTTAACCAAGCAGCGATATCGCCCCAGAGTTTTGGCCAGGGAGGTTTCAATTATCTGGGGAAAGGATAACGCTGCTCCTCCCACCTAGGGGACTCGCAGACCAAAGTTTGTAATAGTTACGAGAGGGAGACGACTGCGGCCAGTCGTTACATTCTTGAAGATCTTGCAGAGTATGGTAAAAGCTCGGACCGAGAGGTAAGTGCGACTTCTGGGATCTCGTCCCAATATACCCAAATACTAGCCCGGATAAAGACACCTGAGTCCAAGGACGGGGAATAGTCGATTTGGTAGCAAGCAACTTCCGAATCGGTCTCACTCGCATAAACTATTGGTTGTGTTAATGGCTATAACCGTAAACCCCAAGGTGCTTAACTGGAGGACGCGATGAGAAAAGAAGAAAAGGAGTTTTACGGGAGGCTGTCGGACAGTGGGGTCTCACGCCGAGACTTCATGAAATTTTGTACCGCTCTGACAGCGACCATGGGTCTGAGCGCCGCCTGGGTGCCCAAGGTGGCTGAGGTCTTCGCCGCTCCCAAGCAGCGCCCGCCGGTGGTTTGGCTCCATTTTGCTGAATGCACCGGATGCTCCGAGGCAACCCTGAGGACCATGTACCCGTGGATCGATCAGCTTGTGTTAGAGATCATATCGATGGAGTACCATGAAACGGTCATGGCCGCTGCCGGTCAACAGGCAGAAGACGCTTTGCACGCCGCGGTCAAGAAGTACAAGGGTAAATTTATTTGCGTGGTGGAGGGTGCCGTAGCCACCAAATATAATGGGGCCTATGGCAAGATCGGCGGTCGCACCTTCCTAGAAATTGCCAACGACGTCTGCAAACAGGCCGCGGCTACCATTGCTATAGGTGCCTGTGCTACCTATGGCGGAGTCCAGGCAGCTGCTCCTAATCCGGGTGGTTACAAGGGCGTGGGCGATGCTATTGGCATTAAGACGGTCAATATAGCCGGATGTCCGCCCAACCCCATCAACTTTGTCGGAACCGTAGTAAACTTTCTCCTCTTGGGCAAGCTCCCTGCTCTGGACGATCTTGGACGTCCGCTCTTTGCCTATGGAAAAACGATTCATGATCAATGCCCGCGAAGAGGCCATTTCGAGAACGGTGAATTCGTAACCCAATTCGGCTCTGAAGAGGCCAAAATGGGTTACTGCCTCTACGAGATGGGATGCAAGGGACCAGATACCTTCAATAACTGCCCCACTGCCAAGTTCAACGATGGCACCAGCTGGCCGGTCGAGGCGGGCCATCCGTGCATCGGGTGCAGTGAGCCGGATTTCTGGGACAAGATGAGCCCTTTTTTCGAGACTTCATAAGTCTTAACCATGAATCGATTTCCAGATTCCAGCAATAGAGAGGAGACAATACATCATGGCTAAGAGAATCACGATAGATCCGATAACAAGGATAGAGGGCCACCTGCGCATTGAGGTGGAGGTGGCGGGAGGCAAAGTCGTCAACGCCTGGAGCTCCGGTCAGATGTTCCGGGGCATTGAAATTATCCTGCAAGGACGGGATCCCCGGGATGCACCACTGTTTACCCAACGCTCCTGCGGGGTCTGAACGTACACCCACTATCTGTCCTCGGTGAGGGCAGTTGAAAGCGCTCTTGGTGTAAAGATTCCCGATAATGCTCGCATCATCCGAAACTTGTTGATGGGAGCCCAATTCCAGCAGGACCACATTGTCCACTTCTACCACCTGCATGCTCTTGATTGGGTGGATGTGGTAAACGCTCTGAAGGCAGATCCCAAAAAGACGGCCGCTCTTGCGGACAACGTGAGCAATGCGCCATGGGGCGGCACCGCTTATTACAAGCAGGTGGCGCAGAGGCTCCAGACCTTCGTGGACAGCGGCCAGTTGGGTCCTTTCACCAACGGCTATTGGGGACACCCTGCTTATAAACTACCACCTGAAGCAAATCTGATGGCGGCCGCACACTATATCGAAGCGCTCCGGTTGCAGGCCAAATCCATGAGGATGCACGCCATTTTCGGCGCCAAGAATCCACATCTTCAGGCTCTGGCGGTGGGCGGCGTGACCTGTGTCAAGGATCTGACCCCGGATCGGATTGCCGAGTTCCTGTACGTGACGAAGGAGACTCAGGAGTTCATCGAAAAGGTCTATATCCCTGATCTTCTTGCTGTGGCCAGCTTTTACAAGGATTGGGGAGCCATAGGCGGAACCACCAACTTCCATGCCTGGGGCGAGTTCCCGATGAGCGACAAAGAGCCTGAAAGCCTCCTGATGCCCAGGGGCGTCATCATGAACCGCAACCTGAAAGGGGTACAGATGGCGCGGCAGCAAGAGGTTACAGAGCATGTGGCCCGCTCCTGGTATAAGGGCAAGAAGGACAGACACCCCTTTGACGGTGAAACCGCGCCGAAGCATGGTGACTACAAAACCAAGGGCAGATACTCCTGGCTCAAGGCGCCCAGATATCAGGGCGCGTCCTGCGAGGTGGGCCCTCTGGCTCGGGTGCTCGTGGCTTATGCCAACGGAGACAAGGCAACTCAGCAGTTAGTGAACAAGACTCTGGCGGATTTGAACATTCCGGTGGGCGCTCTGTTCTCCACTCTTGGTAGAACGGCTGCCCGTGGCCTGGAGACTGTGGTTATCGGTCAGGCCATGCCCGGGTGGGTCAATGAGTTGGTGGCCAACCTGAAGAAAGGAGACGACAAGACCTGTGCAACCTGGAAGATGAAGGATGGCATGGGATACGGCCTCAATGATGTGCCCAGGGGGAGTTTGGGTCACTGGATCCAGATCGAGAAAGGCAAGATCAAAAAGTACCAGTACGTGGTACCCTCCACCTGGAACCTTGGGCCGCGTGATGCCAAAGGAACGATGGGACCAGTAGAGGAGGCTCTCATTGGTACTCCTGTTGCCGATCCAAAGCGGCCGCTGGAAATCTTGCGGACAGTGCACAGCTTCGACCCGTGTATCGCTTGTGCCGTGCATGTTATCGACCCCGACTCCAACCAGGTCTACAAGGTGAGAGCGACATAATCTAGATCAGTGCTAGCAAATCAGGCCCCCTTACCGCACGAAGTGTGGTTTGCGGGGCCTTTTTTAAAAAACATAGATGTCAGTAGTTCCGCCTGAGGCGGATCGGTCGTCCGTTGCAATTGAGACTCACTTTGTTCGGCACATGGTGCATAGCGATAGGGCGAGAAAAGCGGGAAAAGCGAGAAAGGGAAGATCAGGAGGCAGAGGTACAAGGCTCAAGGCATAGAGCAGAGAGCAGAGAGCATGGAGCAAGAAGTCAGAGGTCAGAAGTCAGAGGACTGAAACACAATTGAATTTGGATAATGGCTATAGTCCAAAGGACAATTTCCAAATTCGCAATTCGAAATTTCCAACTACATCCATGTCAGAAAAGTTCCTTACTAGCCTGTCTAAGAGAGAAATACTCCAGGCCATAGTCCACCGCCCTCAGTGGGTTATCCTGGCTGTGGCAGTGGTTTCTCTGTTTTTCGCCTGGTTCGTACCCAAGCTCTCCATTCGCACCTCTATTTACGATCTCGTAATCGAGGACCTTCCTGAAACAGCGCGCTACAACGAGTTCAAAGAGGTATTCGGCTCCGACGAAATAATCCGGGTGGTGGTGAAAGCCGAAAATGTCTTCGACCCGGCCACCTTCAGTAAGATCGGACAGCTTGCGGAGAACGCAAGCGACATCGAAGGGGTAAGGAGGGTTATAAGCCTCCCTGGCATCAAGAAGGATGTGGAGACCGGTTCCACCTGGAGTCTCGATAAATTCGCCACCATGGTGACGCCCGTCGCCGTGTTCAACAAGAACCTCATTTCCGAAGACCACAAAGCCACTCTGATGACGCTGGTTCTGGAGGACACCTCCGACAGGACCAAAGTAATCCAGGACGTAGACAAGATGATTGAGGAGGCTGATAAGAACCTCTCTCTGTATCAGATTGGTATGCCTTTGGTCTCAGAGGCCCTGGCCAATTTTACCAAGAAGGACTTTTTCCAACTGCCCCCCATCACCTTCTGTATTATCGCGGTCCTTCTCTTTTTTCTCTTTCGGAATCTTGCCTGTCTCGTGCTGCCGCTCACCTGCGTAACGCTGGCCCTTGTCTGGACCTTCGGCCTCATGGCCCTGACCAAAACCCCCCTGTCCATGATGACAATGATCGTTCCTGTCTTTCTCATCGCTGTTGGAACGGCGTACTGTCTCCATATCGGCTCTGAATATCTCTCCTACTCCCAAACGGCTGAATCACGAGCAGAGGCATCTTTCTTGACATTTTCCACTATTTCCTTTCCCACGGTGCTTGCTGTCGTCACTACAGCTATTGGACTTGGCTCCCTCCTGGTAAACCGAATCGTTGCCATCCGTGAATTCGCCTTCTTTTCCTGTTTTGGCATGTTCAGCCTGATGATCATTGTCCTGACTCTTTTTCCTGCTGCTTTGGCCCTTTTCCCACTTCCCAAGAAAAAGGCCGATGACGCCACGAAAACCCCTACTATCATTGATCGGTTCTTGGGATGGATTGTTCATCTCGACCTGCACAAGCAAAAGATCACACTGCCGATTTTGGGTATCTTTGTTGCGTTCTGCATAATCGGCATCTTTCGCATCCAAGTGGAGACCAGTCCGGTTGAATTTTTCAAGAAAGATACCGCAGTGAGCCGTCACTTTCATGATATCTACAAAGATCTCTCTGGAAGTTTCCCGGTCAATGTAGTCATGGCAAGCCAAGATGACGACTACTTCGAGGATCCCGACAACCTCGCTGAGATTGACGAACTGCAAGAATTTCTAGAAACACTTCCCGGCGTTGATAAAGTCGTATCTTTTGCCGAGTACTTGAAGCTAGTCAACTACGCCAGCAACCAGTTCGATCCCCAGTACTACACCCTTCCCGAGGAGGACTTTGAGGTCCGAATGCTGATGAACAACTACAGGATCATGCTCGGGGAGGACATGTTTACGCGGTTCATGAACTATTATCTTTCCAAGACCAACATTTTGCTCTTTACCCACATATCGAGCTCTCGAGATTTTCTTGAGACACGGGAGAAGATTCTTGCCCACGTGCAAGAGAATTTTTCCAAGGATCTGACCTGGGATGTTACCGGCCTCGGCATGGTTGTCTCAGCAAGCAGCCACCTGTTGACCAAGGGCCAGGTCAAGAGCCTCTCTCTTACCGTGGTTTTGGTCTTTAGCATCATGTTCCTGCTGTTTTTGTCGAGTAAGGTGGGGCTGGTCGCCATCGTGCCCAACCTCTTCCCGATTGTCATAAACTTCGGGATCATGGGATGGTTGGGAATCGAACTTTCCATGGTCACCAGCCTGATCGCCAGCATTGCCATTGGTCTGGCAGTGGACGACACTATTCACTATTTGGTGCGATACAACCGGGAGTTCAAGAAAAGTCTGGACGATAAACTCGCACTCGCGGAGACCATCAAGCATGTGGGAAGGCCCATCGTTTTCACCACTCTCACCATTGGCATTGGTTTTGCCATCCTCACACTTTCCAGTTTCAAGCCTACAGCCATTTTTGGTGTCATGATGGTGATCACCATGCTTTCGGCTCTGGTGGGAGATTTGATTCTGCTGCCATCACTGATGCTGCACGTGGAGCTGGTGACCATATGGGATCTGTTGCGGCTTCGACTCGGCAAGGACCCCCACCTGGGGATTCCACTGTTCAATGGGTTGTCCCGCACACAGGTTCACTACATTCTGATGGCCGGAGCCCTCAGAGAATTTGAAGCCGGAGAGGTCTTGTTTCGCAAGGGAGATCCCAGCGATTATATGTACGCTGTCCTCTCCGGGAAAATGGACGTGGTGGATCCCATCTTCAGTGAGGATTCTGATCCGAAATCGGGTATGCACAGGCATATCAACCGCTTAGGGGAGGGGGAGTTGCTCGGTGAAATGGGCTTTCTTCGGGATGTGCCGAGGTCTGCTACTGTGATCTGTGCCGAACCGGGGGAGCTTCTGCAGGTGAATTGGAAGATGATAAAGAGGCTGCAGTGGCTGTTTCCCCCCACGGCCCAAAAATTCTTTTTCAATCTCATGACCGTC
>JBFFBS010000190.1:0-7039 GCA_041560295.1 Syntrophobacteria bacterium
TCGATTACAATATTTTCGTGGCGGGACAGCCCAAGACGGGACTGACGTATATTGCCAGGACCTTTCTTGAAAAGACAGCCAAAGAGGAACCGACCCCTCCTGATTCGTGTTATGTCTACAATTTCAAAGAGCCTGATAGCCCAAAATGTATCAGTCTGTCGGCCGGGCGCGGGAAAGATTTGAAAAAAAGCATGGAGCAGTTCGTACAAACGCTCCAGGCAAAAATACCCGAGGTTTTTGACAGTGAGGACTACAGTGCCAAAGAGGCCGAAGTCCATCAAGCATTTGAAGGCAAGAGGCGTGATATCATTGACGCCCTCTCCCAAAGAGCGAAAGAGCAGGGGTTCATTCTCCAATTCTCCCAAGTAGGAATGGTGATTGTTCCAGGCACAGAAGAGGGCCAGCCCATGTCACAGGAGGAACTCAGTCAGCTTCCCGAAGACGAAAAGAAGGCCCTCAGGGAGAAAAGCGACCAGTTGCAGAAAGAGATGAATGATGCCATCAAGGAAATCCGCAAGGCTGAAACAGCTTTTCGAGAGAAGCACAGCAAGCTGGATGCCGAAATAGCCATGTACGTGGTCGGCCACCTTATGGAAACGCTGGAAGAGCAATTCAAAGATGAGGAAGAAGCACTGGAATATTTCAAAGAAGTACAAGAAGACATACTGGACAACATCGATGACTTCAAAACCAAGCCCGAGGCCCAACAGCAGGCTGCTGCTCCTATGCCTATGCCGCCAAAGGAGGTGACGTTTCGTAAATACGACATCAATATACTCATAGATCATTCGGAGACTGAAGGGGCACCAGTTGTCATCGAATCAAATCCCAGTTATCCCAATCTGTTTGGCAGCATTGAGCGTCAGGCTTATTTTGGCGCCCTCTTTACCGATTTCACCATGATCAAGCCTGGAGCCCTTCATAAGGCCAATGGGGGTTACCTGGTATTGAAGGCCCTGGATCTGTTGAAATACTGGATATCATGGGAGGCCCTGAAGCGGGCAATCAAAGATCGGGAGATCAAGATAGAAGATCTCGGCGAACTCTATGGCATCTTTAGCACCCGCACCCTGAAACCAACGCCCATACCCCTCAATGTTAAACTGGTTCTCACCGGTGATCCTTATCTCTATCAGCTGCTGTACATTTACGACGATCGTTTTCCCAAGATGTTCAAGGTCAAGGCTCACCTGGACACCGAGGTAGATAACACAGAGGACAACCTCAAACAGGGTGCCTGCGTGATGTCCAAGTTCTGTGTTGATCAAGGGCTACGTCATGTGAGTAATGACGGCGTCGCCCGGGTTCTCGAATATAGCATGGAGGTCACCGGCGATCGGGAGAAGCTTACCCTGAAACTCGCCGACATCAGTGATCTGCTCAAAGAGGCTGATTATTACGCTGGTGAGGATAAATCGAAACACATCAAGAGCAATCATGTGCAAAAGGCAATAGATAAGAAGAGGTTTCGAGCCAGTCTCTATGAAGAAAAGGTACAGGAACTGGTCAAGAAAGATATTTTTTGGGTTGAAACCGACGGCCATAAAGTGGGCCAGGTCAATGGCCTGTCAATACTGATGACGGGTGATCACGAATTCGGTAAACCAAGTCGCATCACTGCCGCGGTCTCCATGGGTAAAAGTGGGGTGGTAGACATTGATAGAGAGGCGAAACTAAGCGGCAACATACACACAAAGGGTGTTATGATTCTTCACGCCTACATCAGGGAGAAGTTTGCTCACAATAAGCCTTTGAGCCTGTCGGCCAGTCTTTGTTTCGAACAGAGTTATGGCATGATTGATGGAGACAGCGCTTCCAGCACCGAACTCTACGTGCTGCTCTCTGCTATCTCCGATGTGCCAATCTACCAGGGCATTGCTGTCACCGGCTCAGTGAGCCAGAAGGGGGAAATCCAACCCATTGGCGGGGTGACTCGCAAAATCGAGGGCTTTTTCGATATCTGTGAGCATAAGGGGCTCACTGGGAAACAAGGGGTAATGATCCCGGAGAAAAATGTTAATAACTTGATGCTTCGACGTGATGTGGTGGAGGCAGTAAAGAAGGGTAAGTTCCATATCTACCCGGTCACCACCGTTGAAGAAGGTATTGAAATTCTTACCGGGATGGAAGCCGGCGAGATTCAGGAAGACGGCACCTACCCGGAGGGCACGCTCTATCAAAAGGTGGACGACAAACTCAGAGAGATGGCCGAAATGGAAAAAGAGTTCGGCAAGAGCAAGGATGAGGACGAGGAGAGTAAGAAAGACAACAATGAAAATGCTGAATGAATCAAGATGAAGTAAGATCGAACCGGCGCTCTCGTAGATTTTCGAACAGAGCGCCTTTTTTAGTTCTCGCATGCTGTTCGGGACTATTTCTCACCACAGAGGCACATATCCAGTGAAATTCGAAATCCGAATATCGAAATCCGAAACAAATTCGAATTACCAAAATCCAAATGACCGAAACAGCAGACAAGTCTTTTCGAGAAGTCACGTTTTGAACATTTGAGAATTCGGATTTTGTATTTGTTTCGTGCTTCGGGTTTCGTATTTCGAATTTGAGTGCGAAGCACTCGTCTGTGTCTCTGTGGTTGATTCTGAATTACAGAAGGAAAGTGATGAGAAAACAGGCTGCACTTGAGGCCGTTCTCTTTGACATGGACGGGGTGATTATCGACAGTGAACCACTGTGGTCGAAAGCCGAGCAAGAACTCCTGGCTCGTAGAAATCTTAGCTACTCGCCACAACTGAAAGCTGCCATGATGGGACTAGACTCCAGTGAAGCTGTTGGTTTTTTGATAAAACACTACGATCTCAAAGAGAGCGTAAGCGATGTGGTTGAAGAGCGTAATCAGCTGATTGCTGGGCTCTTCCGGCAGTTCCTCCGGCCGATGCCGCATGCTTTGCAGTTGGTCAGGTCAGTTGGTGCCGCGGAGATTAAGACTGGCTTGGCCTCCTCATCACCGCGGGAGCTTGTGGATTTGGCCTTGGGCAGGCTCAACATCACCGGGCTGTTCGATTTCATTTTGAGTGGTGATCAGGTGGTTCGCGGGAAGCCTGCACCGGATATCTATCTGACGGCGGCCAGGGAGTTGGGGGTGAATTGCGAGAATTGCCTGGTGATTGAAGATGCCCCCCATGGGGTGGCTGCGGCGAAAGCCGCCAGCATGTGCTGTCTGGCGATCAGTACGAGTGCGAGCGAGACAGAACTTGGAGCCGCTGACAGGGTGATACGTAGTTTTGGAGAGGTGAATCTTCAAACGCTGCAAGAACTCGTGCAGCGAGCTTAAGTTGAAGAACGAAGCAATATGAAGTAAAATTTTAGTGTGTTGTGCACGTTTGTGGAGTTCAATAGAATTTCCCACTCAACCATGGCCAAAGTTTTTACTCATGGCTGAGGGTAAAGGTGAGCGATGGCCCGCATTATCTATGACTTGGCCTCCAAGGGAAAGGGACTGTACCATATCTACACAGATCTTGATTTCTGGGATGCCCGCGGTGTACTAAAGGGTCTTGCCAAGGTCAAAAGAAATTTTGGCAATTCGCCGCCGGGTGATCAGTACCCCACCCAGGTGGTGGTTGAAGATATGAGCCAAAGGGTTAAGGGTGAGATCGAGAAACGGCTAAAGCGTGCCATACCGTCCCCACCTCGCCACCTTATCGTCCAGGCCATCATTTTTTCGGGAAAGTTTGAGTTTGACTGGCGTCAATACTATCCTGAACGGTGGTCTAAGGACAGAGTACTCTTTTTTACCCGCAAGCGGCTTCCCATGAATCAACCCGTAATCAATAGCGCTTACAAGTGGGTGCAGCTTTCCATCAGCGATAATATTGTTACTATTCAACAACATCAAGGAGCCCGACCGGAAGAAACTCGGCAAAATGGAAAAAAGCAAAAAGAAAAGGCTTTTGGTCCCACATGTTTCTAGCCTGGATATTTCATGAATCACTTGCTGCGACCACGGATATGGCCGTCCTTCCTGGCGTCCTCGGGCATCGGCCCCTGCGACGTACCGTTCAGGTACGCCTCGGAACCAATGCCCTGCGGTTGCCAGGTGGCACACCCATCTTCGTGGTCTCGCGACAGCAATTCATGAAATATCCAGGCTAACCCGGACTGATTCAGAATCGGATAGAAAGGAAACGGAGATGACTGATACGGAAATAAGGGTCAAACTAAGAGAACTGGATCGATTGTACGCCGAACATGCTACCAATCAGGGCGGAGATAACTACGAAAAGCAGAACGAGCTGCGGATGGAACTCCTTGACTCATTTTTCGCTTTGAAACCTTATATCAAGAAACGCACGAAACTGCAGTGGTATGAGCCCACATACAACTATGCCATAACTGGGAATCTAGAGTATATCGAAGCGGCGAGAGAGGACCTGGCTCATATGATCAGCGAGGATGCCGATCCTGATTCAACCTAACTTTAACGTTGCTGTCCAAAGAGCAGTTATCTGAAATCAGCGGTCGGGTAAACTAGGAACTAGTCACTAAGCACCATCTGATCGCGTGGAACGCGTGGTGCTTAGTGCCTTCTGCCTAGTGCCTAGTCGCAGAATAAATATGAGGCCTACTGATCGGGGCTCAATCAGAGTTCGTACTCCCCTTCCATATCGAGGATGAACTCGTTTGAGCTTTCCGCGGCTGTAACCCGAAACGTTCCTTCACCCGTGATGCCGGCCAGCTTGCCGGTTCCTTTATACGTTTTCCAGGTACCATTGCTGACTCTAGTATTTCCGTCTCGCTCTCCCTCAAAACGGCTATACACCGAACCGTACTGAAAATTGGTTATGGTGTAACCCTGCATAGGCCCCGAACCCTTTATGCGGTCGTGGAAGTTTACACTTCGGCGCGAGACAAATTCGCCTGCCACCCCCACCTCGTATTCAATAGGCTCTCCCTCCAATTCAAGAATCATCAGGGAGTGGTCGGCTTCGTCATGGACATAGAGGCACTCTCTCCGGGTAACACGAAGTTTATAGGAAGCTTTTCTTTTCATGGCCTTCTCCTTTCATACATGTTCCGGGAAACGCTAACATTTACTTAACATCGAAAACCTGGGCCTTGGTCCAGGTCAGATCGCAGAGAGCATAGCGCATGGCGCATAGCGTACAAATATAGGGGGCTTTGGCATTGACAGTTTTTCGCTCTGCGCTCTGCGCTTTGCGTCATGAGCAGGGTCCTTTGGGTCCGGATTCTTTACTCATTCTTCAAACGGGCTAGGTAAATCTTTTACCGGAAATGCATCCACCGATTTGACCTTACGGCTCGTTCCAGTGTACAAAAAAACTCCGCATTGGCAACTAGTTTTTCGCAGAGCGAAGCCTTTGACAGACTCAGGCCGAGTAGAGCATGGCGCACTGGGTCGCGCGTAGTCATAGGTTATGGGTAATGGGTTATGGGATATGCCTACCTATAAACTATTACCTATGACCCATAACCCATCGAGCAAGAGGTTGGCATCCATGACTAAGAATCCGTTCACTGAGGCAGACCTGGATCAGATGAAACAGTTGGGGATCACTGAAGAGGAGGCCAGAGGCCAGATGGCCGTCCTGGAAAAAGGCCAGCGGTGGACTGCTCTGGAACGGCCGTGTACCCCCGGGGATGGAATTGCAGTACTTGATCCTGAGGATCAAGAGCGGTTCATCAGCCGATGGCAAGAAGGAGCTGATAGGGGCCGTGTGAGTGCTTTTTTGCCTGCCTCGGGTGCAGCCACTCGGATGTTTGCTTTCCTCCAACGCATTCAGAATCAGGTTGAAAGGGTAACTCTAGATGAAACCGCCGACAAATTTGGCCAATCAAGTGACGACTACCGAGAATTCCGGGTCTTTGTAGAGTCACTAGAGGAGTTTGCCTTTTTCGAACCCCTAGCTGAAGTAATGGACAAAGCAGGTGTTTCTTTGCAGGAGAAACTGCAGGCCGGGGTTTACAACGACATTTTGGATTTTCTCCTCGAGCAGCGGGGGCTTAATTATAGTTCGCTGCCCAAGGCCTTGACTCCCTTTCACCGCTATTCAGATCATTATCGCACTGCCCTGGAAGAGCACTTGGTGGAGTCAGTGCACACGGTGCGAGACCAAGAGCAGCGGTGCCGGGTCCATTTCACCGTAGCCCCCGAAAATCAAGCTGAAGTCGAGGCTTATGGCCGGGAGGCGGCGGCAAAGCACAGCAAACGGCTGGGAGTGCAATATGAGCTCAGCTTCTCCGTCCAAGGTCCAGCTACCAATACGTTAGCAGTTGACCTCGACAATAAACCTTTCCGCAAACTCGATGGAAATCTTCTCTTTAGACCCGGGGGCCATGGTGCCCTGCTGGAAAATCTCAATAAACTTGAGGGGGATATCGTTCTGATCAAAAACATTGACAACGTAGTCACCGATGAGCACCGTGACTTAGTGGTGCGCCATCAGCGGATATTGGCTGGTATGCTGCTCGAGGTACAACATGAGATTTTTAATTATTTGAGGATGTTGAAGTCTGGATCTTTGGGAGCTAATGATGTTCAGGAAGTGTTACAGTTTGTGGCCAACCGTCTTAATCCATCTATGGAAGAACAATTGTTGAGTTGTAGCGAAGAAGAAAGGGTCGCAAGACTCTTTCGCTTGCTGAACAGACCATTGCGTGTTTGCGGTATGGTGGTAAATAGAGGAGAACCAGGTGGCGGGCCCTTCTGGGTAAAAGACGATTCGGGCAGGCTAAGTCTGCAGGTTGTGGAGCAAGCTGAGATTGACATGGGTTCTCCAGAACAAGTGGCCATTCTAGAGAGTTCCACTCATTTTAGTCCGGTACAGATTGTTTGTGGGTTGCGTGATTTCCAAGGCCAACCCTTTGATCTAAAACATTTTGTCGATTCGGCGGCAGTGTTCGTAAGCCGCAAATCCGAGGACGGTAAGGAGTTAAAAGCGCTAGAGTTGCCGGGTTTGTGGAATGGAGGTATGGCCTACTGGAACACGGTGTTCGTTGAGATACCTGAGGAGACATTTAATCCAGTTAAGACCATAAACGACCTGCTGCGACCGGGGCA
>JBFFBS010000191.1:0-6980 GCA_041560295.1 Syntrophobacteria bacterium
TAACTCCTGTAGAAAAACAATATCTCGAGAACGGGGAATCATTTCAACTATCAGTACACGACAAAACCGTACAGTGTTGGAAATGGGGTAGGGGTCCCAGCATTCTTTTGGCTCATGGCTGGAATGGAAGGGGCATCCAGTTGCATCATTTTATTGAGCCACTCATGCAAAGAGGATATTCGGTAATCGGCTATGACGCTCCCGGTCACGGGGTGTCTCAGGGGAAAACATCCAGCTACTTTGAGTTTACCGACACCATAAGGGCACTCTTGACCTCCTCAAATGGCCACAAGATCCAGGGCGTTGTTGCGCACTCTCTCGGAGCCTCTGCTACGGTCAACAGCATTGCCAAGGAAGCCCAGCCACTGGAAGCTGTCCTCATAGCCCCGGCTCTAAGATTTGCGGAAGTCCTGACCTGTTTCTTTGATCACGTTGGGGTGCCCACACACATCTATCAAGAACTGATAGAGGAATATGAAAATCAATTTAGCTACGATATGCAACGAGACAACCCGGCAAATCTGTTCAAAGAAATCAACTCAGAAATTCTTATTGTTCACGACACACATGACCCAACTATTCCATATACTGACTCAAAAGAACTCTCAAATGAATTTCAAAATATCTCTTTGCATACAACCGAGGGTTTGGGGCACAAGCGAATCTTAACTGATGAATCCGTTGTGGATGCCATCGTAAACCACTTCAATAAAAATGGAGGTGAGAAATGAGGAGCACTGAGAGCATCGTGGAGGAATACCGAAAGGCGGACCTGGAGAAGCGTTTATATCTGTTTTTAGAATGTCCAGCGCTCAGGGCCACGTTCACCGAGATAGATCAAAGTGATTCTACCCCGGATGTTAGACGAATAGCCTGCTGCTGCCGTGGATAGGACCGTCCCTAAGGTCTTACTCCAGGAACATTCGTTGCCTTTGATTACGTGGACGAGGCTGCTTGCCGTTTGCTCTGCAATGAGCAGTCGTAGGTCAAAAACAGAAGTCCCGCTACGGCCGAGAGAATCGAGCCCAAAATGATTCCCAGCTTGGAGTAATTGAGTAGATCTGGTGAGACGAAGGAGAGGTTGGAGACGAACAACGACATGGTAAAACCTATACCCCCGAGCATGCCGGCTCCGACAATATGCGACCACCTGACCCCGGCTGGGAGTACCGCTATGTTTGTTTTGACAGCAAAAAAGGAGAACAAGGTTACGCCCACCGGTTTTCCAACCAGCAGCCCCAGGGCGATACCGATGGTGAGAGGCTGAGCCAGGACACTGGCAACATTTATTCCCTTGAGAGACAGTCCAGCGTTGGCAAAGGCGAAGACTGGCAAGAGCCCGAAAGCGATCCACGGATGTAAGGCATGCTCCATCCTCTGCAGAGGAGTTTCCACGTCATGACAGGCTAGTTCCAGTGCGTGCACAGCACTGAGATGACCTTGGTCCAAGAGGATTGAATAGCCACAGCTCTGTTCCTCACACTGGAACTCATCAAGGATCTCCCTGACTTTCTTGACGAAGCGATCAGTGTCATATTTGCCCCGAGCCGGAATGAACATGGCGACCACAAATCCTGCCACTGTGGGGTGAACTCCAGAGCCGAGCACAGCAATCCAAATGCCAAGACCAAGAAGCGCGTAAAGGAGCGTCCACCTGATCCAAAGGAGGTTGGCGACAACGAGTCCGATGACGAAAAAAATGCAGATAATCAGGTAGCTCCAGACGATCTCTTTGGTGTAGAAGAAAGCGATAATGATTACTGCTCCCAGGTCGTCTGCAATGGCAAAAGCAGATAGAAAGACCCTGAGGCCCACAGGCAGCTTCCTACCGAATACGGCAATGGCCCCCAAAGCAAAAGCGATATCGGTGGCCATGGGTATGCCCCAGCCGTTTGCCGTGGCAGTGCCACGATTAAAGACAAAAAAGATGGCGCCGGGGAGGACCATCCCACCCAGGGCAGCAACAACAGGTAGCAGAGCACTTTTGGGGGACGAAAGTTCGCCCACCAGAATTTCCCGTTTGATCTCCAATCCCACGACAAAGATAAAAAAGGTCATGAGGCCGTCATTTATCCAGTGGACGAGTGACTTGGTGATGCGGAGTTCACCAAGCGCTAAGGTGAGATCTGTGTGCAAAAGGTGGTGGTAAGCAGGGGCAAATGAGGAATTGGCCCAGGCCACTGCAATAAGGCTGGCCAGGAGCAAGAGCACGCTGCTGGAAGCCTCTTTCTTGAAGAAGGATTCGGCGGGCCGGACAATATAGTCCGCCACCAGGGTAGTCGGTAGTGACTTGTAGCTGCTGAGCATTCTTCAATTGAAGCGGAGGTTTACAGTATTTTATTCTGGCCCAAATTGAAGCTCCCTGTCCCGATTTAGCGGGACTAAAGCGGGACAGGGAATCTTCGAAATGTAAGGAAGTGATTCCATTTTATTGTAGTTCGCTCGCTAACCCCGTCCGCCTCCGGCGGACTACGGGGAATGCGCTCGCTGTAGCATTTTCACGGCAGGGTTTAGCCATGTGAAATAATAAGACCGATGGAGCAAGCGTAGAGTTGGGGGAATTTTCCTCAGGCTCAGGACGTCTTGAGTTTAAGATTTTCAATGATCCTGTTTGCGGCATCCTCAACTGTGGTCTTCCCCATGTCGATGACCAGGTCGTAGAGAGAAGCGTCATTCCAGTCTACCTTGAAATAGTGTTTGATCAGGCTTTTTGAATCCTTTTCTTCTCTGTCGATGTGATATTTGGCTGCTTTTTGGTCAATCCTGAAACGCTTCATGATGGTGTCAATTTTTCCTGCCACATCTTTGATCAGCCGAACATGCAGCACGTTGGGTTTATCCTTCAAAATACACATCCCACCCCAGCCGAGAATAATAGCATTCTTAGCCTCATAGGCATCTTCTACCAATTTCTTGACGGTTTCAAAATAGCTCTCGTCGTCCAGACAACCACGCTCTCGATCAACCACCTTTTGTATCAGCGAACACGTATATTTATCCACGAAACGCAGAAGGCGCGATTGCGCGTCCTGAAGAAACGTTTCAGCTTCGCTTTCAGAGATACTTAGCTCCCCGGCGATCCTCGCCACTAACTGTTTGCCAATGTATTCCCAACCCAGTTTTTTCGCCAAAAGAGATGCCACTTCTTCGCTATCCACACCGCATTCCCTGCTAATTGTAATGACTGACATCAAGCCCTCCTCGTTCGTATCACTCGTGTTCCACTGGTTCTGCTAGATTCTGGACTCTACAACGCAGGCATAATACTCCAGTACCCCGCGATTGTCTAGGAAAGAAGCAGAGCGCAAAGCGCACAGAGCATAGCGTCATTTGCCGCGTCGCCGCATCCCCGCGTCGTCCTCTGGTGCCTAGTATATAGTAGGCGTTTCAGTTAAAAAGCCGCCGCGACACTCTTAGCCTGGTCTTTGGCTGCTTCCATAGTCTTTTTTTTATCTTCAGGGGATACCAGAGTTGGCTCCACAAGTATGGTCTGAAAGTCGCCGAAGCCGATGAATGTCAGGATATGTTCCAGATAAGCTTTTTGCAGGTCGTAGCTCTCAGCTCCGGTGCCGGAGCCGTAGGCGCCACCCCGGGCGTAGATGGTTGCAATAGGTTTGCCGGTCATAAGACCCTTGTACCCCTCTTCAGGACTGAAGCTAAAAGTGTATCCAGGCTGGACAATGACATCCAGGTAATGTTTCAATTTGTAGGGGATGCCGAAATTCCACATGGGCAGTGACAAGAGATATTTGTCCGCCGCTGTAAACTGGGCGATCACATCCTCTACGGCCTTCCAGGCCTGCCTCTGTTCCTCTGTGTGCTCCAGACCATGAAGGATGACATATTTTGAATCAATAACATGTCCGTCGAACTCAGGAAGATGAGTTGCCCAGAGATCCAGGGTTTCAATGACGTCTTCCGGGTGAGTGCGTTCATATTCGCTTATGAAGGTTCTTGCAGCTTCAATTGAAGCAGACCTTTCCTTGCGGGGTGAAGCTTCTATATAGAGCAAGCGTGCCATCTAAAGCCTCCTGTGTTGAAGTGGTAAATAAACTATTTGGAAGAGAACAATTTGACCCTGCCAGGGGTTGTAAGAAATATAGGCATGATTCCAGCCGATGCAACGTCCAATGGTTAAAATGACTAAAATGTCTAAGATTTCTAAAATGGCGGTTGATTGATCGGCTGAACCTGCCTGCCTTACTGGTTGAGAAATGGAAAAAGTTTTACTATATTCTTTGACCTAGCCGATGCAGTTCCAATAATTTTAGACATTTTTGCTCATTTTAGTTCACTTTAGACATTTACAAACAGGGAGTTCCCTATGAAGCTGGTCGTGAACGCCAAGCTGTTTGCTGCAATCCTCTGTCTCATGACATTTGTCATTTGCGCTACGGCTTCTGGTGCTGAGGGCGAGCCAGATCGGGTCGTCTGCGATATCCATGCTGGACCGTGCAGCGCCCATATATCTGGATCCAAGGTGAGCCTGGATATTGAGCCGAAGCCGGTGAAAGCAATGCACGACCTCACTTTTACCGTGACTTTGGCGGGTGAGAAGCCTGTGGCCGCCCCTTACATTGATTTAGGTATGCCTGGCATGAATATGGGGAGAAACCGGGTCTGTCTCAAGCCGGCTGGAGAGCTGATTTACCGTGGTGAAGGAATCATCGTCCGCTGTCCCAGTGGCCGCCGGACCTGGAAGGCGAAAGTTACGGTTCCCGATGTGGGTTCGGTGGAGTTTGTCTTTGATGTTATCTACTGAAACGATATATCTCGTCATTTTCACCACCGGCCTTGCGGTTGGCTTTGGTCACTGCATCGGCATGTGCGGGCCGATCGTGGTATCCCTGTCACTCAGCTTGAAGGGGCGGTCGGTACTTGTGCCTCACTTGCTTTACAATGGTGGACGGATCACCACCTACGGCCTACTCGGAGGTGTTATGGGAGCCACCGGTTCCTTTACCCGGGTAGTCGCCAGCATTGCCAACCTCCAGAAAGGTGTGATGATCCTTACCGGTATGCTCATTGTGGTGATGGGGCTTGCCATGGCCGGCTGGATACCCTTGGGTGTAATCTTCGGGGATTATTTCAACCCCCAGGGTGTGTTGTCAAGAGGGTTTCGTAAGCTCTCGGAAGCAAGATCAACGGCGACATACTATCCATTAGGAATGCTGCTGGGCCTGCTACCATGCGGGCCAGTGTATACGGCCCTTCTTGCTGCGGCGCGGGCTGGCATGGAAGCCCAGAGTACCCTGGAGGGCTTCTTTATTGGTGTGGGACTCATGCTGTCATTTGGCCTAGGGACGGTGGCTGCCCTGCTGGTGATAGCAAAGCTTGCCGATCTCGGCTGGTTGAAGAGAAGAGATGTAATCTACAAGATTTCCTCGGTGATTATGGTAATTGTGGGGGTCTATTTTGTAGTAAAGGCCATACGGTATTGAGGGTGGAGATTTTAGATTTTAGATTGAAGATTGCAGATTGGGGGAGGCATAGGGCATAGAGCATAGAGTAGAAACTAGGCACTAAGAACTAGGAACTAGGCAGCCGGGGACATTGCGGATTGCGAATTGCGAATTTAAAAACAAGAAGGCAGGAGTCAGAATCCAGAATGAAAAATCAAAAAGCAAATACCTCTTTTCTACTGACTACTGGCTACTGAATTCTGTGTTTCTTTTTCCTGACACCTGACACCCGACACCTGAAACCCTGAGATCTGGCATTGGTAATTGGTACGAGGAGGTAATTCAGCATATGATTGATCTCGTGAAGAAGTTTTTTGGCAAGAGCAGGAGTGATGTTTCTGGAGCTGAGAAGGAAACCACATCTCATGATGTCCGGATAGCGACATGTGCTCTCTTGCTCGAGATGGCTCATATAGATGGAGAGTTCAGCGAGTCAGAACGAGAGAGTATCATTAATATAATAAAGAAAGATTATGATCTGTCCGATGAACATGCTGTGGCGCTCATTGAAGCTGCGGGTGAAGAGCTAAAGAGAAGTATTGACCTGTGGAAGTTTGCGAAACTTATTAATCAGAATTATTCACCGGCTGAAAAGATCCAGATCATTGAGATGGTTTGGCGAGTCATATATACGGATGGCAAGCTTGACAGACATGAAGATTATTTAATCCACAAACTGGCTCATCTGTTACGCCTCACTCATAAGGAATTAATTGACGCTAAAATGAAAGTGATTCGTCCAGAATAGTCTCCAGCAATAAATCACAATGACTGAGGTTTCAGGTGTCAGGAACAAGAAAAATAAAGGGCTAGCTCTGGAGGTCAACAAATGGAAGTATCTCTGAATATTTTGATGGAAGCAGGAACTGCAGTTATTTCTGATGTGTTCGATGCCATGGATCTCTTGCCGCCGATTCTGGACAACTCTCTCTTTCCCATACCTGGTCCAGGCGTAAGATTCATTGGCCCAGCCTACACAATTACCGGGGAGTTACACCGTTGGTCGGGAGGTGGCGATCGAGCCAAGCTGGCCGCCATAGATGCCATGGTTCCTGGCGTTGTGCCGGTATGGGCCGGGAACGATATCCAGGGAGTGTGCTGCTTTGGCGATTTGTTGAGCGAGGCCATGAAAGCAAGGGGTTGCGCTGGAGTGGTGGTGGACGGGGGGGTGAGAGATCTGGCTTACCTGAGAACCCTGGGATTGGCCATGATGGTACGCTACCGCACACCGGCCCAGGCTATCGGGCGCTGGCGCGTGTCCGATCGTCAAGTTCCCATCCGGGTCCGTGGGGCTCTGGAAGATTGGGTGATGGTGACGCCTGGTGATATAGTTGTCGCTGATGATGATGGGGTGATTATCGTTGCAGCCGGATTCATCGACGAAATCACAACCCAGGTTACCATATGGGCTGACAAGGACTCCAAGGCGCGACAAGATATTCGGCAGGGTACCCCTTTGCTCGAGGCGTTAGACAAATACGGACATCTTTAGATTGCGGATTTGGGATTGCGGATTGA
>JBFFBS010000192.1:0-6974 GCA_041560295.1 Syntrophobacteria bacterium
AAGTACGAGCGACCTTCACTGGATCTGAAAAATCTGATCATGGGCAGGTACGGGCCGTTCCCTTTTTATGATCCTCAGGAATGGATTTGCCAAAAGGTGCTTGAATATCAGCGATCAGACGGGAAGAAGTGGCATCAAGTCATAGCAGAAGAAGGGGGAATAGCGAGGCCCCGAGATGTAGACCTTGAGGGGGAACGCGCGAATCTAGAGAACGAGATCGGACGGCCGGTTACCGATCAAGACCTGGCTTTATATCTACTCTACTCCTTCGATACCGTTTCTTTTCTTAAGTTCGAGGCCCGGTATGGAAAGACCTGGCTTCTACCTCCGGAAGTATGGTTCCGACAGGGTGGCTTCGAGGCGGGTGAGGCCATTACCTTTGCAGACGAGCAGGGCAAGCCGCACCGTATTGAAGTAATCTCAACCCGCCGAGAAGGCGGTACGGTGATCACCTCGCTGTTAGTTGATCATGAATTCCACACCCTGACAGTGACCCTTGAAGGGGCAGATGCCTGTCCACCGCCGGCGTAGCAGTAGACAGCGAGCAGCAAGTAGAGCACATTTATCATTTCTCATTTCGCATTTAACATCTGGCATTGAAAACTACAATCCGTGAGCAGAAAGTATGATGCTGGAGGATGACAGAAGCGTAATGCAATATGTTGAAAGGTAAAATGAATGGGGGGTGCAGCGATGACGCGGCGAACCATGTTATTTGGCATTCTTGTTTCTTTCGCATTGCTTGTCTTGCTGTTGCCTCAGGCATCAGCACAGAACTACGGGCAGATTCGCGCCTTGAAACGTAGGGCAGATACCGTAACTCACCAAAAGAATGCATTTGTCGCTCGGGTGCTCAGCTCATATAAAATACCGTATCAGACTACAGAGCAGGGTATCGTAGCGCGACTGCATATTGAAAATCGCTGGAATGATGTTAACCAGATTGAAATTGTTCCGGTAACGCGGCAGGTAGATGGAGGGTACCAGGTCATAGCTCACGAAATTTTCTTCTACACAGAAGGCGAAATCCTCCACCTGGTTTCAGAAGTTAAAATCCGTTAAGGTCGTTAAAGCCGTTGAAATCGTTCAAGTCGTAAATGGTAAACGGTGAACGGTATTCCACATCCCACATCCCAGATCCCACATCTCAAATCTGCAATCTACAATCTACAATCAACCCTATGCTCTATGCCCTCTGCTCTCTGCCTAGTGTTTACTCCTCGTTGTTGCTCGCTGGTTCGTCAAAGCGAAACTGTATCTCGTAGATACCATCCTCCAGACTTTTGTGGATTACATAGCCGGTTTTGCGGAAGACTTTCAGCATTTTGCGATTGGCCGCCAAGACGTATGCCATGAAGCCAGTCACGCCCTTGTTTCGGGCGATCTCAGTCAAATAGCGAACCAAAAAGGTTCCCACGCCTTTGTGCTGCATTTCTGACCGCACTGCGAAATCAACCTCAGCAAAATTGGATTCGTTATCTAGAATATAGCGGCCCACTGCGGTAATTTTCTCTGAGCCAATATCCCCAACAACACCAACGATGGTCATCTCATTTTCATAGTCGATGTTCGCCATCGCTTGGGTATCTCGATGGGGAAAGACCTTCATGGACGAGAGAAAACGATAGTAAATGTCTTCGTCGGGAAGAGAATAGAAGAATTCCTGCAGGGCACGTTCATCAGTCGGTTTGATAGGGCGAAACAGGATCTTGAGGTTAGGATCGAAGTTGTGGTGAGTCTCCCATTCCTCCGGATAGTACTGACCGGAAGGTGGCGATAGGATCTGGTCCTCATACAGATAGCGAATGCGCTTGGCCTCCGCCAACAGCTGTTGGCGAAATCTAGGGTGAGCAATGTTAATGAGACTCAGTGCCCGCTCTCGAATGGTTTGTCCGTGCAAGCTGGCAATGCCAAACTCCGTGACCACGTACTGAGCTGCAGCCCGAGTACCCACGACACCAGCACCGCGACTGAGATGCGAGACTATCCGAGATTTCCTGCCATCCGAACTGGTGCTCGGGAGCACGATGATTGACTTGCCACCCTTGGAGCGTGCTGCCCCGACACTAAAATCAACATAGCCTCCAATACCACTGTACACCTTGTGCCCCAGGGAATCGGCACAGACCTGGCCGGAAAGATCTACTTGCAGGGCCGAGTTAATAGCCGTCATCCGGTGGTTCTTACTAATAACTTCTGGATGGTTGACATAGTCACTGGGATGGAACTCCACTTGAGGGTTATTGTGGACAAAATCGAAAAGCTTACTGCTACCGAGACAAAAACTGGCTATGATCTTATCTTGGTGTAAGGTTTTCTTCCTGCCGGTGATTATGCCTTTTTCCACCAAAGGCAAATAGGCGTCGGTAATCATTTCTGAATGTACGCCAAGGTCACGCTTGTCTGTCAGATGTGAGAGAACCGCACTGAGGATACGACCGATTCCTACCTGGATAGTAGCGCCGTCTTCAACCAATTTGGCCACATATTGTGCCATTCTTTGGGCCATGCCTCGAGGATCAGGTATGGGGGCTTCTGTGAGTGGTTCCTCATGTTCCACAATGGCATCCAGCTCGCTCACGTGGATAAAACTGTCACCCAATACTCGCGGCATCTGAGGATTAACTTGAGCCACTACAAATCGGCCACTCTCAGCTGCGGCTTTGGCCACATCCACTGAAGCCCCAAGACTACAAAATCCGTGCTCGTCTGGCGGTGAGACCTGGACAACCGTAAGGTCAAGAGCGAGAACGCCATTTCTGAAAAGGCTAGGTGCCCGCGCTAGATATACAGGAATATAGTCCGCTCGCCCCTCAAACACGGCCTCCCGCAAAGTGTCGGTAACAAAAAAAGTCTTAACCCTGCAAGCATGACGCAAACTGTCCTGGATCAAAGGACTCGGGCCGAGGGCCATGAAGTAGACGATTTCCACATCTACATGCTTTCGCAAGTGGGAAGCTAGGGTCTGCACCAGATGCTTTGGTGTACTGCAACCACTACCAACAAAGATACGACAGCCGCTTTTTAGATAGCGGCCAAAAGCCTCTTCGGCCGTAGTAATCTTGCTCTGGAAGGTGTGTTGCCAATCTTGATCAAACATCCCCTGGTTGTCCTCTGCAAATCCAGCAAAAGAGTAGCCTCGGCTCCGCTTTTGCTGGGTTGGATAGAGCCTACTTGGGAGCATAGGCCTTGCAGTTGTTACCCTCCCAGTGTGAGTTCACAATCCTTGCCTTAGGGTTAACCGTAAAGCGTGTTATGCAAATCAGCTGAACCTCGTAATCCGGTGTGGTCGTAGGGACATATGTTGTAGAGGTACCTGAATAAGCACGGTTATAACCTGGACCGTAGACTGAGCCCGAATAATAGTCAGTTTGAGGGACGTAGTATGTTTGGCCTGGGACTACCATACTTCCCTGCCTTACGTACTCCAGAACTTCTCCACCATTACGCAATCGGTATGAACTTTGAGGAGGCCCCCATGAAGCAATAAGGGCATCAACAGGAGCGCCCTCCCAGGTTTTGAGAATCTTTGCATAGTTTGCACTCGTAGCGCATGAGGTAATAACTGCGGTAAGAGCAGTCAATAAAGATAGCAAACAGAAAAACCTTGCCATCCTCATATAATTCATGGCTGTACCTCCAGGAAAATAACAGGACGAATGTTCTTATAGGGCATCTTCAGAAGGAGGAAACCAGTTTTTTTTCAATGAGAGACCGCCTCTTGTGCCAATATAACTTCAACTCTTCTCTAGCTTCTTCAATTCTTTACGCAAACGCTCAATTTTCTTTTCGGCTTTCTCAATGATGTACTGACCATGTAGTTTCTGCCCAAAAGATTTGCTTCGCGTGGTTGTAATCTCTTGTTCTGCGGCCTTGATCTCGTCCTCAAGCCACTCTTTTAAAGACTTTTTCCTGTGCCTACTGCGACCAACACCATATAAGTCTGTTAGAATCTTCCGCATCTCTTTCTCCTCCTCATAAAAGACTAACCGAAAAACTTTCAGCAAGTAAAGTCCCTCTAGCCCCTAAAAGGAGATACAAATACATGAAGATTACTCTTTGAGGTAAAAAACTACCATTTTTTTCGAAAAAAAAAGGAGCCAAAGCTCCGCTGTACTTATTGAAAAATGAATACCCTAATGTGGGCGTGATAATGCGCTTTCTTAGTTCAGCCCTGTATATATGGTAGCTGCACCTCAAGAGGCAAAAGTGTGAATTAAAGTATGTAATGCAAACTTTCAGGAGACCGATGCGGAATTTAGGCATTAACGATGTAATGAAAAAAGGCAGGGCCATTGCTGACCCTACCTTTGGAGAGTAGGGCAATTCCTATTCAACAGAAATATTCGCATTCGAGAAAGAGCCGCGTGGAGACACAAGTGCGTACCACCACGCGGAAAGCGCAAGCGGATTACGGACACTCACCAAGAGTATCTCCATGAGCCAAATGGGCGGGAACTGCCGCTGCGCCAACGGTGATAGTATTCTTGCCCTTGTGACAGAGAGTCACTTTTTTGGCTACGACTCTATCACAGGTATCCGTATCCTCGTTGCAGTCATAGCCTTCAGTGCAGGGGTCACCAGTGCTTACGCACCCGGCAGCAGGATCACAGATCTCCGCACCGTTGCAGAACAATCCATCATCGCAGTCCGCGTCAACCGTGCAATCGGGCTCCGGCTTGCATATTCCGTCCGCCGAGTCACACTGCTCACCGGCGGGACACTCCACCGGCGTGAAGACACAACCGCCTATCGGGTCACAGCTGTCAGTAGTGCACAGGTCCCCATCGTCACAATCCAGCGGTGTACCGGCCTGGCAGCCGGTTATCGCGTCACATGTTTCAAGGCCATTGCAGAAAACCCCATCATCACAGTATTCATCCAAAGGCTCGTGTATTATATCACCGGTGTAAAAATCGCAATAATCAAGGGTACAGCCAACACTGTCATCCACAATGACAGGGGAATTTACGATCATTCCATCGATACATTCATCAGCGGTACAGAGGTTTCCATCGTCGATATCGGACGGGTTATCATCAATGAGTCCGTTGCAGTCATTGTCCAGTGCGTCACAGACCTCTGGTGAATAACTACAGATGCAGTAGCCGTCACCTGATGGGTCATGGGTGCCGGTATAGAAAACTTCTTCCGCGGTGACGATGCGGTAGGTGCTCGTCGGTTCGGGAACCGTGGCCCAATCGCTGTCAACGATGATTGTCTGGCCAAAGATATCCTCGATCCGAACAATTTCTCGCGTCTGGCCCGCCTGCCCACCGCCGGTGATCTCCACCGTCTTGCCGATGAGATCATCGGTGACCGGATTGTCGCTGATCTGGAAATAGGGATCCATGAGAACAGGAAATATGCCATTCCCGGCAGCGTCGATCTGCCCCGTGATGGCTGTCTCCTCGACAACCTCAAAGGTGCTTGAGGAGTCCGGAGGGACATTCCAGGCTACATTGATCAGTGCAGCACTGTCGTTGTTGTCCACGATAATCCTGGACTGAACAGCCCCGCTTCCGGACGTTATCCTTATAACCATGCCTGTAAGTTCCATCTCGCCGAAATCACCGAACATCAATAGCTCCACATCCATAGGATCCGTTATCTGCAATCCATCTATCCTTCCGTTGCAGTCATTGTCAATTCCATCACAGATCTCGTCGGCCCCAGGATAAACGGCATTGTTCTCGTCGTCGCAATCCAAATCACAAGAATAGCCATCTCCGTCATCGTCATCACAACACCTCACCTGTGTAAAGGCCGAAGCCGGAGCGGGATTGATTATATCAGCGCCGCAACCAATAGTTTCGGGGTCGTCGCAAAGATCCTCCCATAGCACCGTAGCCTGGTCCCGCAGTACAATAGGGTCGTCCGGCTGCACCACATAGGCGTTTTGCCGGAAGAATACAAACCCCGGCTCAGGAACGCCCGGCAGCCCGCTCAGCGTGCTGCCGCCCGGCCCGATAAGGCAGGGAAGGGCACCGCCGATGGTACACGTCGTGTTGCCGTGGACATTCACAATGGGAAGGTCGCCGGTGGCCGGCACGCGTACATTGTCACCGCCGAAATCCTGTATATCCCAAGCACTCAAAACTCGGAAGGTGTCCCCGAAATCATCGTTGTAATCCAACTGAATGTCGCAACTGGTGGTCTCTCCCTCGCAAAGAGGAGACACACATCCCTTTGCTATGGTTATGCCATGTAACCCCTGTGCGTAACATAGTGAAGCACCGAGCGACAGTATCGCAATCAGGGCCAAAATCCATTTTGTCTTCTGCATGGCCTCACCTCACCTTCCTTCCTCATCTCTGATCAAACTGCAAAGCTAGTCAAACTCAAGGGGGAAAAAACCACTGGGAAAAAAAGCTTCAAAAAATACGTGGGTCTGAACTGCACATGTGGCGTTATCTAAATGATAGCCAGTAAGTCCAACCACCGGGGCAACGTTGCGTAGGGAGCCACATATTGACATTTGCAGGTTTTCTCTATTTCAACGAGCTGTGACGGAAGTCATATAGCGGCGACAAACAATACACCTCATTTATTAAGTGCAAAAATCATGCAATCGGGCATGCTTGTAATTTCAGGGGGTTAGCTTAAGGGCGTTCTGTGACGTGTGAAAAAGAATGCAAACTGTTAGCACAAGAATCAACTGCGTCAAGAGGAAAATAGGGTGCTGTGTAAATAGTCGTAGATCCTATTTGTCAACCCTGTTTTCAATTTTCTCTGGATCGCCAAAAGTAATCTGCAACTCAAAATCCTGGGGTAGATTGCGGTGGTGAGCGAGTTCATATACCTTGCCAATATGTGAACTTCTGGGAAATTAAAGATATGAAAAGGATATGTGAAACTGTGGATTACATCCCTTAATTCACACCTATGAAAAAGATGGTTGTCAAGTGAAAAAGCTCTATCAATTGCCCACCTGAGGCCCCACATATTGGGCTCATCGCCAAACACCTATCCGT
>JBFFBS010000193.1:0-6936 GCA_041560295.1 Syntrophobacteria bacterium
AATCTGGATATGCTTCTCCGTGAAGAAACAGGACTTCCCATCACCATCACCGAGGATCCCCTGTCCACGGTAGTACTGGGATCCGGAAAGGCCCTCGATAGTCTTGATATTCTCAGGGAGATCATGATATAGGCCACTCCCAAACTAGACAAGAGTATACGTGGAGAACGATCGCTGGTCTCCACGTCAAGGACCAAGGTGCCGGTGACGAGTCAAACACGGAAACTTATTATCCCCATCCTGATTTTTCTCCTTGCCCTCAGCCTCATTTCTGCGAATCTTCATAGTCGTGAGAACATGAGCTTCTTTGAATCCCTGGTGGTGGGAATCACTTCGCCGGTACAGAAGGTGGTTCGCAGGATCATTGGGGGGATAGGGAACGTTTGGCGCGGCTATTTTTATCTGGTGGGAGCGCAAAAAGAAAATGAAGTCTTGCGGCGGGAATTGCATGAACTCAAGCTGCAAGTGAACCGCTATCGTGAGGCAGATCTCGCCAATCAACGCTTACGGGCCTTGCTCAACTTCAAGAAATCCATTGCCACTCCGCTTTTACCTGCAGAGTTGGTGTCCTTTGACCCCTCGGGATGGTTTCAAACCATTCTCATTGATAAAGGCAGCAGCGATGGAGTAGCGCAGGATATGGCGGTAGTAAGTGCCGAGGGATTAATGGGAAGGGTCATTGGGGTCAGCAGTCGCCATGCCAAGGTACTCCTTATCCTGGACGCCAACAGTGCGGTGGATGCCCTCATCCAGCGCTCCCGGGTCCGAGGTGTCTTGGTGGGCCTGGGACGTGACCTCTGTCTCCTTAAATATGTACAGAGGAATGAGGATGTGCAGGTGGGCGACCAGGTGATATCCTCGGGCATGGGTGGTGTGTTTCCCAAAGGGCTTCTTCTCGGGACTGTCCAGGAAGTGGTCCGTGGCAGCTCCGGCCTGTTTCAGCGAGTGGAAGTGGAGCCTGCCGCGGACTTCAGCAGGCTGGAAGAAGTGATGGTGGTTATTCAACCCCCACCCGAGGAGCCGAGTCTGAAAGGCGCAAGGAAACGGCAGGAGTGATGCGGACCTTTTTTCTATACTTCTTACTCATTCTTGGGGCCTACCTCTGCCAAACAGTGCTCTATCCAATTTTTGTTATTCCTGAACTTCGGGTTGATCTGTTCCTGGTACTGCTGCTCCATTTCAGCTTCTCTTTGGTAAGATCCAAGGCACTGGTGATGGCGCTTTTTCTGGGGCTGCTGATGGACGTGGGCTTGCCGCTGCAAGGCTGGGTTCATCCCTTGATTTACCTTGGTCTTGCCCTGCTGGCATCGATGCTGTGGCAAAATCTAAACCTCCACAGCAGGAGATATCAGGCGTTTTTTCTCGGCCTCTGTACATTACTTGAAGGCGTTGGTATAAGGACAATCTTGGTGTTGCAAGATGCGGGATTTGCCGAAACTTCGCATTTCCTTATAGTTCTGACGGGCCGCACGATTACAACCGCTTTGGTGGGGCCGTTGCTCTTGGCCGGATTGGAGCGACTTGACCAGTGGTTCTCAAGTTTAGGCGTTTTTCGGGAGTCTCAGGAAGCATGATGGGTTTCGGACCACTCAATTCATCGTCTGGCAATGGAGACAGATTGCGTTTCCAGGTGGCGGTCTATTTGGTGGTCTCAATATTTGTTGTGTTGCTTTTACGTATCTGGTTCCTGCAGATAATACGCGGGGAAACATACCGCGACCTTTCAGAAAACAATCGGATTCGCCTCGAGGATATCGCGCCAACCCGGGGCATTATCTATGACCGTCATGGCCGTATTCTGGTTGACAACCGCCCGGCATTTAAACTGGCCATCGTTCGAGCAGATGTCAGTGATCTCCAGCAAACCCTTGATAAGCTGAGCCGCTTTCTGGAGGTTGAACAGAACCAGCTTGAAGAGAAGGTTCGAAATGCGCCCAAAGGGGCACCATTTCGTCCAATATTGCTGAACCGGGACATGAACCGAAATCAGGTCGCGGCGGTGGAGACCCACCGATTTAATCTGCCTGGAGTAAAGGTTCAGATTGAGCCGAGGCGTAGCTACGAAAGGCCTTCCTTCGCGGCTCACCTCATAGGCTATTTAGGAGAGATTGGAGAGGCGCAACTGAGGAAAAGACAGAACCAGGGTTACAAGCTTGGCGATTATTTGGGCAGGTACGGCGTGGAAATGGAATGGGAGATGTCGCTAAAAGGCCAGCGGGGAGGACGACAGGTCGAGGCCGATGCAGCCGGGCGCCAACTACAGATTCTGCGAGAAATCCCTTCCCAACCTGGACACAATTTGGTCCTTACTTTGGACACACAATTGCAACTCGAGGCAGAACGTGCACTGGAAGGCAAAGCCGGAGCCATTGTCGCCATGGATCCGAATACCGGAGATATTCTGGCAATGGCCAGCAGCCCTGCCTTCGATCAAAACCAGTTTGTGCGCGGATTCACACCCAGTGAGTGGCAGGCCATTGTGGACCATCCTCAGCATCCCCTGGAGAATAAGGCCATTCAAGGACAGTACCCGCTGGGGTCTACTTTTAAGCCGGTGGTGGTGGCCGCAGCCTTGGAAGAGGGAGTGATTGAGCCGGAAACCATGTTAACCTGCAACGGCGAATATCAGTTGGGTAACCATGTCTATCGCTGTTGGAAAAAGAGGGGACATGGTGAAATCGCACTTTTCCAAGCTGTAGTGCAATCGTGTGATATCTATTTTTATCAACTGGGACAGAGACTCGGGGTCGAGCGCATGGCTGATTACGCTCGACGTTTCAGGCTCGGCAGTCGTACTTTGGTGCGACTAAACAACGAGGCAGGGGGATTGGTTCCAACTGCTCGATGGAAGTTGCGCCGTTTCGGAATTCCCTGGCAGAAGGGTGAAGATTTAGTCACGGCCATCGGCCAGGGCTTCTTGCTTGCCACCCCCATCCAGATGAGTGTTTTCTATGGTGCCATTGCCAACGGTGGTGTGTTCGTGAAGCCGCGTGTGGTTATGCGAGTCGAAGACGCCGATGGCGGGGTTGTGAATAAAGTGCAACCTGAGGCATTCGGCAGGATAGATTTGAGCCCTGGTACGGTCGCCTTTCTCCAACGCGCCTTGGAAGGAGTGGTCCAGGAACCGAGAGGTACGGGGCGGGCTGCGCTGTTGCCGGGTAAGCTACGTGGGCTGAGGGTGGCCGGGAAAACTGGCACAGCTCAAGTGGTTCGAGCCCCCGAAGACGATGAAGAGGGGGACGAGAGCGAGGTACCTTACAAATTTAGAGATCACGCTTGGTTTGTGACCTATGCTCCGGCGGAAGCGCCCGAAATTGTGGTTACCGTGTTGGTGGAACACGGTGGCCATGGTGGTTCTGCTGCGGCACCATTGGCCCGCCAGGTGATGGAGGTATATTTTAAGAACAGACCCAAGGTGCAGGAAGCGAAGCTGGAGGCTCGCAGTGAGCAGTGAGCACTAGGGACTAAGAACTAAGCACTAGGCACCAAGTCCTCGGAGGAAGGGTAATGGTGCTTACTGCCTAGTTCCTAGTGCCTAGTAGAGCGCAGGTAACGTCCAATCACCTTCGAATAAGTGAAAAGTGCCCGATGATAGACCGTAGACTTATACAGAATTTTGACTGGCTATTACTTCTTCTGACTTTTGCCATTATGGCAGTCGGTTTAGTGACGCTATACAGCGCGCTGTTCTCAGGCGGTGGGGTCCGTGGCTCCATTCTCACCCGGCAGATTTATTGGCTCGGGTTGGGAATGGTAGTGATGGTTCTGGCTTTTAGCCTGGATTACCAGTGGTTGGAGCGGTTTGCCTATCCAGCCTATGTCATCGGTATCTTGTTGTTGATGGCGGTGCTCATCTTTGGCAAAACCGTGTCTGGTTCCAAACGCTGGCTTGACTTGGGACCGCTTGTGGCGCAGCCCTCGGAGTTAATGAAACCTCTCCTGGTAATCGCTCTGGCCCGCTTTTTTGCCAGACAGGAGAAGCGCGAAAGCTACAAACTCCGTGAGCTGGCCCTGCCGGCACTGATGGTCTTAGTGCCAGTGGCATTGATAGTGCTGGAGCCTGATCTGGGGACTGCCGCCCTGCTGCTGGGCATCGCCGCCTCAATAATTCTCTTTGTAGGAGTACGGCCTTCTTCTCTCCTGGTTTTGGCAGGCTTTTCTTTGAGTGCACTTCCCCTTTTCTGGTACCTGATGAAAGGGTATCAACGGCAGCGAATTTTAACCCTACTCGATCCCAGCCGAGATCCTCTCGGGTCAGGGTACCATATAATTCAAGCGAAAATAGCTGTTGGTTCTGGCCAGTTCTGGGGAAAAGGATTTCTCAAAGGAACCCAGGGCCAGCTCCGCTTCATTCCTGAGCACCACACTGATTTCATCTTCACCGTTTTGGCTGAAGAGTGGGGTTTCGTGGGCGCCTTACTGCTACTGGCTCTTTTACTCTGTTTTCTTCTGAGGGGAATGAGTGTAGCCCGCCGCTCCCGGGATCAATTCGGTGCTCTGTTGGCCTTTGGCATTACCGCCACTGTCTTCTGGCATGTGGCAGTGAACATTGGCATGGTGTTGGGCATGTTGCCAGTGGTGGGCATTCCACTTCCACTGGTTAGTTACGGCGGATCGTCAGCGGTGGTGACCATGGCTAGCATTGGTATTTTACTCAATGTGGCCATGCGCAAGTTCGTTTTTCAGAAGTGAGAAAACAATCCGGACCCAAAGCACCCGGCTTTGGGCTGTCCCCTTGAGGCAAAGCGCTAAGCGCAGAGCGCAAAGCGTGAAGTAAACAGGAAACGGTGAACGGTAAAGCTATAATGAGCTGGCTCCGTGACTGTTCACCGCTTACCATTTACCGTTCACTCTTTTTTTCGCCATGCGCTACTTGTCCTGAGCCTGTCGAAGGATGCTCTATGCGATCTGACCTAGCCCCGAGGACCAGGTTTTCGCTGTTTAATTAACAGCTTTTCCGTCTCTTTTGGGATATTGTGATTTTTTTTACTTTTTTCCTTGCAAAGTAAAATTTTGTGTGCTAATAAAATTTTCCGAACAGACACAAAACGTTTGCCACACCACATTTCGCACCAGAATCACTCTTTACGATCAAAGTTTTCTTATAACAATTTCGGTGGTTTTGGGGAACGGGAAGGGTGCTGCACTCCTTAAGAATTTAGCAGCGGTCGATCCCGATACGATCTTCTCAAAGCAATAAGATTGTTAAGATTTTAACAAAGACAAATCCGCCCCGAGTGTGAGGTGCGCGAAGCATTTCGGAGAGCGAGACTATGATCAATCTGGATATCACTCTCGTCGTTCAAATGATCAATTTTTTAGTCCTCCTATTTATCCTAAATAAGATCCTTTTTCGTCCCATCCGTAATATCATCAAAAAACGCAATCAAATTGTCGAAGACTTCAACTCAGACATTACCTCCTTGACCAACCAAGCCCAGGAATCCGGCGACCAGTTTGAAGAAAAGATCCAGGAGGCGAGGAAAAGAGGGATGGAACGGGTTCAATCCATGAAGGCTGAAGGAGAGGAGGCTGAAGCCCAGCTTATAGCCTCAACCAGCCAAGAGGTCCATAGCAAGGTCGAGGAGGCCCGCAAGCAGGTAAAGGCAGATATCCAGGCGGCTCGTGATACGCTGCAAAAGCAGGTTCAGGCTTTCTCAGTGGCGATGACCGAAAAGATCCTGGAGAGGAGTATTCAATGAGCTGGCTTGGGCGTAACAGGGCTCTCAGGCTCCTGGCCACGATTGGCTCGTGCAGTTTTGCCATACTCATGACAGCTGGGGTGGTCTGGGCCTCTGAGGGTGGCCAGTCCATGTGGCCGGATTTCTGGCAGCGGGTTTTAAATTTTGCCATTCTGGTGACTGTGCTGGTAATTGTTTTCAAGAAACTCGATGTAAAATCCTTCTTTACTAAACGAACCGAGTCCATTGCCAACACTCTCAATGAACTGGAAGTCAAGAAGGCAGAGGCGGAGAAAACCTACGAGGAATACCAACAGAAGTTAAGCCAGCTGGATAAAGAGACCGATCGCATTCTGCAGGAGTATATCGAGCAGGGTGAGAGGGAAAAAGCGAGAATTATCGCCAGCGCCGAAAAGGCTGCGGTGGAGATTCGGGTGGCGACAGATCGTGCCATCGACCAAGAGATCAAAAGTGCCAAAGAGGGGCTACAGGCGGAGATTGCGGAGCTTTCCGTGGCAGCTGCCGAGGCCCTGCTCAAGGAAAAAATTGGCGCAGAGGATCAGCAAAAGCTGGTTGATGACTTCATGAAAAAGGTGGTGGAGGCCAAGTGACCAATCAGATTTTAGCCAAAAGGTATGCGAAAGCGTTGCTGACTCTAGGTCGCGAAGACGGTAACCACGAGAAGTACGGAGAAGAGCTGGATCAATTTGTGACCTTATGGGAAGAGAGGCCGGAATTTGCCGATGCTGCTTCCAATCCACTTTACGCCAAAGAAAACCGCCAAGTTATCTGCGGCGCTGTGGTTGAGAAGATGGGAATGTCTCCGGTATTCAAGAGCTTGATCAATTTGATGCTCGAGAAGAACCGGTTAGCCATCATCCCGGAGGTTCGCAACTTCTATCAAAAACTTCTCGACGAGATGGCCAATATCAGCAGGGCCAAGGTGACCAGCGCCACACCTCTTTCGGATGAGGCAGTGGCATCTATTAAAGCCTCTCTGGAAAAGACGACTGGCCGGAGCATTTTTGTGGAAACAGAGGTTGATCCCGAGCTCATTGGTGGAGTGGTGGCTCGGGTTGGCGATTTGGTTTTGGATGGTAGTGTCAGGAGTCAACTGACCAACATCAAAGAAACTTTAATAAAGGGGTGAGACGAGCCGATGGAAATCAGGGCCGAAGAAATCAGTCAAATTATCAGGGAACAGATCAAGGACTATGACAAGAAGGTTGAACTGAGCGAGACTGGCACCGTGCTC
>JBFFBS010000194.1:0-6909 GCA_041560295.1 Syntrophobacteria bacterium
AAGCCCAAGGTGACAGCTGCGGCTAAGGGGCCCATGCGCTTAGAGAAAACCGCTGACGCTGAGGTGGAAAAACTTCTCAAGCAGTACGGTCTCAAAAGTCTTTCGGGGAGTGGGGAGATTGACCTGCGCGCAGACTATGATCAGGCCAAGCCAAGCCAGTGGAATGCCAGCGGCTCCCTGGTACTGAAAGGGGTAAAAGCGGTAAGCCACCCGGCAAACGTTCGTCTCGATGACCTCCAGGGGCGGGTGACAGTGCAGCGCAAGAAGACCCTGGATATCACAGTACAGGACCTCACGGCGCGAGTAAATCAATCGCCCATTTCACTCCAGGGCAAGCTCTCGGGAGGAGGAACCCCCCAATTGGTCGTTGACGGGAAGGCCCAAACCGAAGGGCTGGATCTCAAGCAGCTCAGTGGCCTGTTTCCGCCACTCAAAAATCTTGAACTGGCTGGGATCTTGGACATGGACATCGATGTCCATTATCCCCACGCCGACCCCGGGAAGAGCAACTTTAAAGGTACAGTACAGACCCGCGGTATTGGTTTCAGACTGGCAGCTCAAGACCTCAACATTACAGAAGGTGATGGAAATATCGAGCTTGCAGGGGACACCATCATACTGAAAGACATGACCCTGCTGGCAAATGATCAAAATATGAGGTTGTCAGGACAAGTCACGAACTTTGGTTCACCCACGGCACAGCTCCAGGCAAAATCGCCTTATCTGAATGTAGACCATCTGCTTGTTCCCGCCAAGAGCACAGGAACCGCATCAAAGCCCAGATCAAAGCCCCCAGCGGAAAAAGCAGGCTCGCCAAGACCAGGAGAGCCGGCAAAAACCGACGAGCCGGCAGATAAGAAAGGTGACAAAGCAGAACTCCCACCTCTCCTTCGCAAACTCACTGCCCAACTTAAGGCCGAGGCTGACCGAGGACAGTACCGGGGGCAAGAATTCCAAAATCTTACCTTGAGAGCCAACTACGAGCGTGGGGTGCTGAAGAGCCACGAGTTTGATGTCCTCATTGGAGGTGGCCGCATCCAAACCAAAGGTTCTGCGGATCTGAGGAACCTGGAGCGAATCCCATTTACCGTTGAACCTGATATCAGTGCTGTCAGATTGCAATCAATTGCCTCACTGCTCGATACTGATAAGATCTCTGTGCAGGCTCCCCTCACCATGACCGGCCGGCTGCAGGGGAGGACCGGGAGCACCAAAGATCTCCTTGCCAGTCTGCGTGGAAATCTCGAGGCAGAGGCAGGCCCTGGACGCATACCTGATGTCGGCCCCGCTGGCAATACGCTGTTCAAGATACTCACCGTCGTCAACGTTCAAAAAATGTTTTCCGGAAAGAAGCTCGACGACATCAATAAGAAAGGTATCCCTTTTGACTCCTTAACCTATCAAGCAACCTTTCAAGACGGCACCATGGGGGTCAACAAGCTCAGGTTGTTGAGTCCAGCATTAAACCTGGACGCTGATGGTAATGTATTCCTGGTAAAGGAGCAGCTGGAGATGAGTGCCCACATGGAACTTTTCGGCACCGTGGACACATTGCTCGACCTGGTGCCGGTCCTGGGCAAAGCGGCCGGACAACTAACCAACGTCTATCTGGATCTTAAGGGGCCTTGGGCAAATCCTAAGATCCGCGTCCGCCCCGCCAAGGGAATCACTGAAGCTGGAAAAAAGGGAACCAAGGACACCGGCAAGGCCGCGGAAGATGTGGTTAAGGAGTTGGGCAAAGGATTGGAGAAGATCTTTGGAAAGTAATGGAAGGGATCGTAGATTGCAGATTTATGATTGCAGATTGTAGATGTGGGAGGTTTTTTGTTTTTAAATTCGCAATTCACAATCCGCAATTCGAAATTACCTCCCTATGCTCTATGCCCTATGCCCTCCTCAATCTCAAATCTCCAGATCTTGTCATTGACAGGGGTTCTTTCAAACGTATATCCTTGGCAATACTGTTAATTTCAACATACTATTTGCCCGGAGGGTCGCAGCATGAGTACATCTAATCAGTCTTCCAACGACAAATTGTATGTGAGGAGAGCGCTCGAGGCAAGCATCCATATAGGCCTCGTTGCTCTAGTCATATTTTGGTGTTTCAAGATCGGCCGGCCGTTCATTGAGATTACCGTCTGGGGCATTATCATTGCCGTGGCAATCTATCCCATCTACTCCCGGCTGAAGTCCGCCCTGGGTGGAGGTGATAGGTTAGCGGCAACCCTGATAACAATCCTTGCCCTGATCTTCCTGCTGGTTCCGACCATTATGCTTTCCGATTCCCTCATCGACACGGCACGGGAGGTTTCGGCACAGCTCGAAGACGGGACCCTGAAAGTGCCTCCACCAGCCGAGAGCGTCAGATCATGGCCGGTCATTGGCGAACCTGTACACAAGCTGTGGAGCCTTGGCTCACAAGATCTCGGGGCTGCGGTGAACAAGATGGCGCCCCGACTCAGAAAGTATGGGATCTCGCTGTTGTCCGCCGCTGCTGATGCCGGGGTCGGGATTCTGATGTTTGTGGTTTCAATCATTATCGCCGGTGTTCTGCTTGCAAATGCCGACGGTGCTCATCAGGCTGCGCTGGTATTATTTAGGCGGCTTGCAGGTGAAAGGGGAGCAACCTTCGTCCAACTCGCGGGCGCAACTGTGCGAAGTGTTGCTCAGGGTATTTTGGGCGTCGCCATGATCCAGGCGATCTTGGGAGGGCTTGGTTGTCTCGTGGTCGGCGTGCCTGGGGCGGGGCTGTGGGCCCTGCTAATCCTGCTTCTTGCTGTGGTTCAGCTTCCCACTATCTTGGTCTTGGGCCCAATAATTGTCTATGTGTTTTCCACCAGCAGTACGATTACCGCAGTCTTGTTCATGATCTGGAGTATCCTCGTCGGAATAAGCGACGCTTTTCTCAAACCCCTCTTGCTGGGTCGTGGTGTCGACGTTCCCATGCTTATCGTTTTCATCGGAGCAATAGGCGGCTTCATCACATCGGGCATCATCGGCCTCTTCGTTGGCGCTATCGTTTTCACGGCCGGCTATAAGCTTTTTGTAAGGTGGCTCGAAGAGGATACAGAGCTGGAACCGGAACCAAGAAAATCTGAGTGACTAAGGTGTCAGGTTTCAGGAGAAATTAGCATGGGGCAGAGGGCATGGAGCATAGAGTAAATGCAAAATCCTTCACTCCATGCATTACGCTCTTCGACTTCCCAAGTCTGCAATCGCACATCCCACATCTGAAATCTAAAATCTGAAATCATCAATCCTTCAGAGGCTGGTCATAGGGAGTAGGTTTTATGGGACTACATAAGGTTACGGCGTGGTTAAAGGAAGAGATCATCGAGGTAATCCCACCGGCGATCTTCTTTATTATAACCTTTCACATCATTGCTATTACCAGAGCCCTGATGCTCGAGCAATACGGTATAAAGGCAACAACTGTCGCCAGTGCCACAATCGCCGCTCTCGTAGTTGCTAAGGTAGTGCTCATAGTAGATATGCTCCCCTTCATCAACCGATTCCCTGAAGAACCCCTAATCTACAATACCATATGGAAGACGTTTATCTATATTCTCGCCGCTCTCCTGGTGCGATTTCTAGAGCATTGGCTTCCGTTGCTGTGGAAGTATGCCAGCCTCCCAGAGGCGACGCGACATCTCTGGCAACAAGTGCAGTGGCCTCACTTCTGGGCAATCCATATGTGGCTTTTGGTGCTGTTTTTCGTCTACTGTGGGTTCCGCGAACTCGTCCGCGCCTTAGGCCGTCGTGAGGTAATCGACATGTTCTTTCGGCGTAAGCCTGCATGGGATTCTTGACGCTGCAGTGCGAGAGATTCTACCCCTACACCGTTTGGGGTCGCCCTTTCCCTCGCATTGACACCAGAGTAACTCCTCGCTAGTATCTACTCTCAGCAGAAAGGATCTCATCCCCTTCAGCACATACCCGTGGAAGGTTTCGACCTCTATATTCCAGGGTCGACACAGGAGTGTGGCTAAACCTCATGAATCCTGGCAGCGATATGATACGAGTGACGTGGTTTGCAAAAGGGAACGGCTCAAGGCACAGGGTAAAAACAATGAAAGAAAACTTATTCTCTCCTTATGCCTTGCGCCTTACGCCTTGTGGCTTAAACCTCTTCTGCTGGTAAAGCCATTGAACTCTGACCCCCGCAGGGCGGGATCTGGGACTGGCCCTGAGGACCAGGTTTTCTAACTCTAATAAAACGCTGGCGTAGCAAAGGTGCGTTTTGTTTCTTTACAGATCTCCAGCAAAAAATAGGAAGGAGGAGAAGGGGATGAGCAAAGGGAAAGCATTCATTATTTTTGTTGCGCTTTTGCTGGCAGTACAGATGTTCTTTGTAAACACGGTGGAAGCTCAGGAGGGAACCGCAGACTCCAAAGATGTTGAAAGACTGGAACGCCTCATCAAGGAACAACAGCAACAGTTGGAATCTTTGCAGCAACAGGTGAATGAATTGAAAAAAACAGCCACCGAGGCGCAAACCGAGGCCAAAGAAGCCAAATCGGTGGCCGAAGAAGCGAAAACAACCGTACAGGCGCCTGTTAAAAGGGCCGTTACTTCTGGTCAGGAGCGGGTCAAGCTCGCCATTTCTGGGCAGGTTCACCGGGCAGTGAACGTCGCCGATGACGGCAAGAGCACCAAGGCCTACTTTGTGGACAACGATTCCAGCAGCACTCGAGTACGTCTTGTCGGCACCGCCAAAGCAACCGAGGATTTGACATTAGGCACGAGAATTGAAGTCGCAATTGCTCCGAATGAATCCTCGGAAGTAAGCCAAGACAACGAAGAGAGCGGCGACTTTTTCGACCAGCGTCGGGCGGAGATCTCACTTGACAGCAAGCGCTTCGGCAAGATTGCCCTCGGTAAGGGCGACACCGCCTCCAACAACGCCGCAGAGGTCGACTTGTCTCGAATTGATGTAGTCCAATACTCGAGCATCGCTGACGTTGCTGGGGGGCTCCAGTTTCGGCAAACAAACGGTGACACCCTCACAGGTGTGAGCGTTTCTGATGCCTTCAACAACCTGGACGGTTTGAGCCGGAGGAGTAGACTGCGCTATGACACGCCCACATTCTCTGGTTTCCACCTCGCCGGCTCGCTTGTGAGCGATCAGCGCTATGATGGATCTTTGTGGTGGGGCGGGCAAGGCTATGGCTTCAAGGCCGCCGGTGCCGCGGCGTTCGCTTATCCCAATCAGGACGACACCGACTTGCAGTACAGCGGCTCCTTTTCAATCTTGCATGAAGACACCGGGTTGAATCTCACCCTATCCGCCGGTTTGAGAGAGCGTGACGACCAGGGCGACCAGGAGAACGTTTACGCCAAGGTTGGATGGCTGACGACCTTCTTTTCTTTCGGCGACACGGGTTTTGGCGTTGACTACACTCGATCATTGAATCTTCCCACCGGCAGGGACGACGGCTATTCCGTGGGTGGGGCGGCGGTCCAGCACTTCGACAAGTACGGCACTGAAGTCTACTTACAGTATCGCCATCACTCCCTCCATCGGGATGTTGAGCCCAGTGTGCAAGATATCAACGTGGGAACAATCGGGGCAAGGGTGAGGTTCTGATGGGTATGTTGCGAACACATAGACGAAAAGCACTGTGGATTGGTGCATTGCTGCTGGCATTGTTGGTCTTTTTTGGGTGCGCCGGAATCGAGCCTTACGAGCCGCGTAACAACCGTGAGGAGGGACCGGAGAGCGGCCTCTTCACCGGATCAGAGGGCGAGTTCGTAATCTACAGAAAGGCAGACCAGCCGAAGACTGACAGCGAGGCTAGCAAAACTTCGGACGACACCGTGGACGGCGAACAACAGAATGAGAAATTGGATGAATAACCGTGTGGTCTGGCTGATCCTGCTCTTTGTTTTGCTCCCCTGTCATCTGGCTTTCGGTCAAAGCATCATGGTTGGACCCGATGGTAAATTCGAGAAGAGTGTCCTCAACCTGCCCTTTGCCTTCTACAATGAAGATTTCGGTTTTGCCGCCGCCTACGCTTACGCTGTGATCGGATACCCCCAGAAGCAGGCGGCACTGATCTCCACCGCCATGGTCGGCCACAAAGGGTCGGGGATGGGCTTTTTGATGGGCAGAGACCTGCAGATGCCATTCTTAGATCGACTGTTTCTGGATGCGATCATCCAGGCCGGCTACTTCCAGGACCTTGATATCTACGTGAACGGCAATCGTGATTTTCCCGATGAGCGCGCCGGAAGCAACGACTCTGACGAAGACAACTTTGTCAATAGCGACGGCACCTGGGACACCTTCTTCCGCCTCCGGTTCAAATATCTTCTCCCCCTGGGTCACGGCCGTGACACGATTATCGCTACTCAGGTTGTTGACCAGGGCATGCTCGTTAAGGGGGCGACCGGCGGCGAGACCTGGAACCCGCTTGAGAGCGGGCTAACCTACGTAGAGATGCAGCCCTTCTACCGGCTTCAGCAGGTCGACAGCGACGAGGTGCGGGATGATGTGAAGACCAACGGTCTCGAGGTTTCCCTGTTCCACGACAACCGTGACTTTAGATTTAACCCTTCGGAGGGAAGCGCCATTCGGCTCAGCTTGACCCGGGATTTCGGCTGGTTCGACAGCTCGAATTCCTGGACTGTTGTGGATTCCGAGATCGATAAGTATTTCTCTTTGGGGGAGTCCGATTGGTTCCGCCAGCGTGTGCTCGCCATTAATTTTTGGACAGCGTATTCACCGACCTGGGACGAGCAAGAGAATGGAGATGTCGACAATGGGCCGCCGACCTATGCCGGTGCCACTCTGGGCGGGCTCTGGCGTCTGCGGGGATATCCATCGCAGCGATTCAGCGACAAGGCGGCCATCTACTATGCGGCGGAATATAGAATGATTCCGCGGTGGAATCCCTTTGAAAACTGGGA
>JBFFBS010000195.1:0-6875 GCA_041560295.1 Syntrophobacteria bacterium
ATTCACGCAAGGAACTGCTTTCAATGACCGTACATGACATAGACCCAGACTTCGCAGCGGCAGCCTGGCCAGAGCATTGGCAGGAAGTCAGGAGAAGAGGTTCTTTCATTGTTGAGTCTCAGCACCGAACCAAGGAAGATAGAGTCTTTCCGGTGGAGATTACGGTTAATTATCTGGAATTTGAGGGGAAAGAATACAATTGCGCTTTCGCACGAGACATCACCGAGCGCAAGGAAGCCGAAAAAGAAAAAGAAAGGATGCAAGTCCAATTACGCCAAGCTCAAAAAATGGAAGCTGTGGGCACCCTCGCCGGAGGCATTGCCCACGACTTCAACAACCTGCTTCAGGCTGTTCAGGGATATGCCCAGTTACTTCTTCTCAAAAAAGATTGCGAAGATGACGGGCAGCGGGAACTCAAGCAAATTGTCCGTGCCGCCGAAAGAGGTGCAGACCTCACCCAACAGTTACTTACCTTCAGCCGCAAGACAGAAAGCGAGCTACAGCCCATCGACTTTAACCGTGAAGTGGAAAATGTAAGGCTGTTACTGGAGCGGACTATTCCCAAGATGATAGAGGTTGAATTCCACTTGGCCGAAGATCTCAAGATGGTCAATGCAGACCCCGGCCAGGTAGAGCAGATCCTCATGAACCTAGCGGTAAATGCCAAAGATGCTATGCCCGACGGTGGAAAGCTGGTAGTGGAAACGGCTAATGTAATCCTGGATAAAGACTACTGCAAAATCCATCGGGTGGCCAACCCCGGGAGCTATGTCCAGTTAACAGTTACTGATACCGGTCACGGCATAGATAAAATGACCATAGAACACATCTTTGAGCCCTTTTACACGACAAAAGAGACCGGCAAGGGAACTGGTCTGGGATTGGCCACGGTTTATGGCATAGTCAAAAGCCACAATGGCCACATTGTGTGCTATAGTGAGCTTGATGAGGGCACTACCTTCAAGATTTATCTGCCAACCATTGATTCTACCCAAGAAGCCAGGAAGGCAGAGGAGCATCTGGCCGAGCCCGAGGGCGGAAGCGAGACCATTTTGCTCGTGGACGATGAAGAACCAATCCGCGGCCTGGGCACGCAGATACTGGAAGAGTTTGGCTACACTGTTCTCACGGCCGCTGACGGCGAAAGTGCTTTGCAGCTTTACCGTGAAGAGCAAAAGAAAATCGACCTGGTTATCCTGGATCTGATTATGCCTGGCATGGGTGGAAAACTCTGTCTGGTTGAGCTGTTGAATATTAATCTTGAGGCGAAGGTAGCCATTGCCAGTGGCTACTCCCCAGACGGACCCACAAAAGAAATCCTGCAGAACGGGGCCAAAGGTTTTATCAGTAAGCCTTATGACCTGAGGCAAATGTTGAAAGTTGTACGTGAAGTCTTGGATCAAAATTAAGTCCCATCCTTACCCACATCTGGCAACATCGACAAAGCACAAGAAAGTAAAAACCTGGAAAACATGTGGCAAAATCCCTTTTGACCAACTCCATTCTCCTGTGCTAGGTTAACATAACCCGGATATTTCATGACTGACGTGCTGCGACCACAGATATGGCCGTCCTTCTTGGCGTCCTCGGGTGTTCCTTCGACTTCGCTCAGGACAGGCGGCCCCTGCGACGTACCGATTAGGTACGGAAACCAATCCCGCGGTACGCGGAACGGGTGCCAGGTGGCACGCCCGTCTTTGTGGTCTCGCGACAGCAATTCATGAAATATCCGGGTTAAACAAAATTGGTCGGCCGAGCATCAGGCACGCTTTGTAAAGAGCCCCGCGAACTCACCGGTTCGGGTGTGCAACGTTAGGGCAAACTCAGGGGGAAGTCGACAATGTCGAAACGAACGCTCACAGTTCAGGACATTATGTTGATGCAGAGACAGCTTGAGGCAGCGGAGCAGCTCAATAACATTCTTGGACAGGCGGTCGCTGAAATAGGAGATGCTGTAAGTGGGGTTGAGTCAGCCACCGTTGAGGACAAGGAGGTGGCTGCAGCCTTGGACAAGATCAAGAGCGCTATCGACAAGCTGGAGAAGGAAGTAGAAGAATTTACCAAGGGATTGAAGTAAGATCCAGAACTGAGGCGCAATCTAACTCTCCGCACGTTTGTGTACACTCGCAATCAAACTGTGGCATTCTGTATCTGCTTTGCAAGCCAACATCACCCAAGGCGGGCCGCAGTTCCTTACTATAATATAGCAACCTATTCTCCATTCCTTGTACTCTGGTCTCAGCCATGACGCTGAACATTTTCTTCTTTTTACTTGTATCCCACGTGCTGGGAGACGTGGTCTTTACCTCCTACAGGCTGGCTGTTCTCAAGCGGAGTCAAAAATTATCCGACCAGATTCTGGCGATAAGCTTCCACAGTAGCGTGCATGCCCTCTTTGCCGGTCTGTTCTTACTCATACTGGGAAGGCTTTGGCTCAAAGGGGCCCTGTTGGTTCTCGCCATACACTTTAGCATAGATTTTCTACGGTGCAGGGTGGAAATGAAGCTGTTTGGCTCCGGCAGGATACATGTGAAACGTTCAGAACTTTTTGCCTGGATATCAGGAAACAGTGGAGATCAGGAGAAGATGCAGATGAGTAAACTGTGGCCCTGGTTGCTCATTCACCTCATGGATCAAGGGGCTCATCTGGGAAGTCTGTACGGGATAACCTTCGTTGTTTGAACATGGAAAGATTGCAGGAGCTGAAAGAGCCCAACTTGACATGTCACCATATGTGGAGGCAAAATGGTCTCCAGTGACTGCCGGACTTCGATTTCCACACTCGGTTTCCCCGTTCAATAGATAGAGTTCTGTCTCGTCATCAATCACAAAGACTGAGGTTTCAGGTTTCAGAGTTCAGGTTTCAGTTTTTTTGTCTGTCCTCCCTGACACCCGACACCTGAAACCCTGAGACTTAGTGCTTGAAATTTGATATTTTGCAGTGCTCCACCACTCCAGCAGATTGCCGTAAAGTGGAAAGAGTACGGAAGCCCCCTCCTTGACACGCCATAGTCACGCCTTGGCGTGACGACGGCGGTAGGGGGCGGTCCAAAGCCGGGTAATTTGGGTCCGGATTCTTTACTTGTGTTTTTGAGGTAACCACGATGGCTAGCAGCAAGAAAGAAAAGAAGGAAAACAACAGAGGTCTGAGCCACAAAACTAGTGCGATGGAAACACTGTGGGATATTAGTCAGTCACTTTATCAATATATTGAGATCGATGATCTTATTTTGCATATTATCAAGCAAATGAAAGAAGTAATGGAGGCAGAAGGTGTCTCTGTCATCTTACATGACGAAGAAAAAGACGAATTTGTGTTTTGTTGGGCGGAGAGTGATCCGGATGGCCTCGTGACAAAATTAAAAGAAATGCGCTTTCCTGTAGATAAAGGCATTGCCGGCAGCGTATTTGAGAGTGGGAAAGCAGAGTTGATCCCTAACATTTCTGAGGATGCCCGCCATTATAAGAAGATCGACCATTCCACTGGTTTTGAAACAAGTTCCATGATAGCTGCTCCCCTACGAAAGAAAGAAAAAACTGTCGGTGTTCTTGAGGTTCTCAACAAGAAGAAAGGTAATTTTGCTGAAGAAGATCTCACCTTTGTCACAACACTTACGCCAATAATAGCCATGGCTCTAGACAATGCCCGGATGTATGCTGAACTGGATGGGGCATATAAAGAATTACAGGCTGTCAGTAAAGAACAGGATAAGTTGCTCAGACATACTCAGGAGGAGAACATAATCCTTCGACAAGAAATTGAAGAACGGTATAGTTTTTCCGAGATAATCGGCAACAGCAAAGTGATGATGGATTTGTTCAGACTCTGCGAAAAAGTGATGGATTTAGACATAACTGTCCTCATAGAGGGAGAGACAGGTACAGGAAAAGAGCTGGTTGCCCGCTGTATTCACCACAACAGTCCAAGGAAAAACAGACCATTTGTCTCTCAGAACTGCGGCGGCATTCCAGAGACCTTACTCACGAGTGAGCTTTTCGGCCATAGGAAAGGGGCCTTCACCGGTGCCATTGCCAACAAGAAAGGGCTCTTTGAAACCGCTCATGGCGGCACAATCTTTCTCGATGAGGTGGGGGAGATGTCGCCGGCGATGCAAACGAGTCTTTTGCGGGTTCTACAAGATGGTGAGATCAGACCGGTGGGCGCAGATCACTACAAGAAAGTAGATACCAGGGTGATATCAGCAACCAACAGAAATTTGGAGGAGGAAGTGGCCCAGGGAAGGTTCCGAGAAGATCTCCTCTACCGCCTCAATGTCTTTACCATCAAAGTGCCGCCACTGCGCAAAAGGACAGGCGACATTCGACTGCTGGCTGAGTATTTCGTGGATAAGTACAGCAAAAAAATAGGCAGACCTATGCAAGGTTTGAGTCGGGAAGTACTGCAGTGTCTGGAGAACTACCCGTTTCCAGGGAACGTTAGAGAACTGGAGAATGAGCTTGAGAGGGCAGTGGCCTTGGCGCAGGATGAGGGTATTATAGAGTTCTCATGCCTTTCAGAAAAAATAGTCGAAAAATCGGCAAAGGTTAGACCTGAGTTGAATGTGCAAGGGACCCTCAAAGAGATGGTTGAAGCATTGGAAAAGTCCGTTTTGTCCAAATTGCTGGAAAAGCATGGTGGGAACAGGACGAGAACAGCTAAGGAATTAGGCTTGAGCCGATACGGGCTCATTAAAAAAATGCAGAGATATGGGTTTTAGCCTGCTTGATTGAAAAGCCAATCAGTGCAACCACGGACATAAATAAATTATGTGGCCAGGTTCAGACCATCATATTTCCTCTCCCCTTGAAAGGGGAGGATGAAGATGAGGGGTTTTTAGGGCATGAATAGCCACAGTACTGACGAAGCCAATGTTGCCAAACGGTTAAAAAATCTGGTCAAAGCGAGCCAGTCGCTTGCAGGGATAGAGTCCCTGGATGACTTGTTACCGCAGCTCCTGGACTTGGCCCAGGAAGTGACTGACGCGGAGGCTTCGTCCATTCTGCTTTACAATGCAAAACTCAATGTACTTGAGTTCTCTTTGGCCAAGAATGAGGCTTTGGGTGAAAAGACCGAACAAATTCTCAAAAGTAACGTCGAACTGAAAATGGGCGAGGGGCTCGCTGGATGGGTTGCGGTCAACCGCAAGCCCGTTATCATCCAAGATGTGCAGCAAGACACCAGATTTTTCAAGGAGGCTGATCATTACACCGGATTTCGAACCCGAACCCTTTTGTGCGTTCCCATTGTCTATGGCGAAGAACTTTTAGGTGTGATTGAGGTCCTAAACTCCAAGAACAAGCCATGTTTCAATGTGGAGGATGAAGAAATTTTGGACAGTTTTGCCCATTTGGCCGGAGTGGCCATAATCCGATCAAGGCTCCTGGAGACCCAACTCAAGCAGCAAAGATTGCGCATTGAACTGGAAGCCGCATCCCAGATCCAATCGCAGTTTTGTCCAGAATGTCCAGAAATGGAAGGTGGGAGCAACGCTTGGGCTGTGTCATTGCCCGCAGCCTTCGTTGGTGGTGATTTATACGATATAATCCCTATGACCGACGGCAGTTGGCTGGTATACGTGGCCGATGTTTGTGGCAAAGGTCTTCCCGCTGCCCTGGTCATGGTAGCCCTGTGGGCGAGGATTCGTAGTGAAGCGTTGGTGCAGCAAGAAGTTGATAAGGTGATTGAGAGCGTGAACAGTGCCATGTACAGTCTGCTGGCCAAAGAGGGTTTTTTTGCCACCATTATTGTTGGAAAGTATTGGCCTGCGACCGGGAGAATGCAGCTTGTGCGAGGGGGACATCTGTTCCCATGATGGTTTGTGGGGAAGGGGTTAGGTAAGATCCCCGATTTGAAAGGTATATCTTTGGGTGTCGTACCGAGTCCAGTTTACGAAACAGAAGAAATTACCATAAAACCCGGACAATCGATTCTCTTTATAACTGACGGAGTCACTGAAGCCAGAAATGAAAGTGATGAGTTGTTTGCCAATAACCGCTTGCCCGAATATGTCAAGACGGCAAATGGGCCGCCGTGGGGCAGCAAGTTGTTGGATGAAATCCAAACCTGGCGGGCAAACGCCGAGATAACAGACGACTTGACCATACTCGAAATATGGCGAGACCTTTAACCTGGATTATTCATGAATCCCCCTCCACTATTCAGCACCAAACCCCACCTTTCACTTTCATATTTCACATCTTTTGTGATAATTTAGCCCGAACAATTCATCAATAACTTGCTACGACCACGAAACTGGGAACCCGCTTGCGGAACTGAGCGGCTTGTCTCGCCGAAGTTTTAACGTAGGCGGAAGCGCAGCGAGCGCGAATTAGATGGGCTTGCCCGGCCAGGGGAGGCATGATGGTACAATATTTGCTCGTTGTCTCTGGATGCGAAGCAGGTAGTGTTTTCTGCTCGCCCCAGGTTCCATAAGGTGGTAGCCTAGGGCCTCACAGGTCTTACCGGCCGGTGGGGCTATTTCTATGTGGCCCCTGGAGCGGTTAATCACGTCTTTACACCTCATATGGAGTGAGAGGATGGAGAGACTGTTCGGATATCTGCTAGCTGTGGGATTTCTCCTATTGCCAACACTGGCAATAGCTGTGGATTCTTCTGATCAGTACGCAGCTGTGGGTTCTGCTGATGAATACGCAGTAGAGGATTCTGCTGATGAGTACGCAGTAGAGGATTCTTCTGATGATTCCGCCCCGAAAGAGATATCAGTCATGGTCGGCTTCTTTTCGAGACACGTTGACCAATCGGACGACCCCAATGAGAATCTAAAAATGGTTGTCTTTTCGTACGATAATTATGTGGTATCTAGATATGTTAACACCTGGGACGACACCACATACTTTGGTGGAAAGAGATTCAG
>JBFFBS010000196.1:0-6813 GCA_041560295.1 Syntrophobacteria bacterium
AGCTCGCTTAACTTTGAACTCCGCGTCTGGATCAAAGATTTTCTTGACAGATTTCGGATACAAAGTGAGCTTATTCAGGCAATCGACAGCAGATTCCGATCTGAGGGTGTAGAGATACCCTTTCCTCAGAGAGATCTGCACGTACGCAGCATAGACAGATCGGCCAGTTCATCGTTAACTGGTCCTCAAGGGCAGCCTCTCAGCGTAATGTCGCGGGAAGAAGATGACGAGGGGGACGAGTGAATTAAGGTTAAACCCTAACGCTGCAAATCTACCGATATTTACAAAGCGGACGATTTGTGCAATATTCGGGCTCGGGAAAATTCGCTGGCACCTTTTTAAAATATCAAAGCGGAGGGGATAAAATGCCACTAAAGTCGCTGTTTACAAAGGCCATCATAGTAGTATTCTTGTGTGTTTTTGTCTCAACTGCCTACGCACAGCCTGCGAGGATACCACAGGAGTCGGGGTTCAGCGGTTTTGTCAGCGGTGGAGTTGGGTTCTGGAGAGTGGAAGACAACATGGTGAAGAAGATCGGTGGTTTTAGGGTTAGCGATGACGACATCAACTCTATTGATAACAAACCGCATTCGGAAACTGCAGTTACCCCCATATTTGCTTACAATGTGAGGTACACGTTCGCCAGTACCCGTACCCAAATCTTTTTGGGTAGTGAGTTGGAAAATATCCTTCGCTTTGATGCGACCACCCTTTTTGGAGTAAGGCAGGAGCTGCACGACCAGAGCGTTCTTGGGGTGGCTTACGTTTTTTCTCCTTTTGTATCCGAGGTCTACAGGGACCCGTATGTGGAGAATAGGGATCGGGACGGGACCGACCGCAACGTAAATGGTTTGCGCCTTTCCTATGCCAAAATCCTGGGCTCGGACCTGTCATTCCAATACACCTACCGCAACATAGACCTCGATAACGAGAGCAGTGGTTCTGACCCGGCGTTGGGATTGACCGGCTCTGAGCAGGATAGGCTGGATCGAAACGGTGACCAGCATGACCTGGAAGTGCTCTATAGCTATATCATTGAAAGTGGGGGTAGCAAACATACCTTCCTTCCCAGCTTCCAGTATTCCTATTATGACCTGGACGGTAGCGCCATGACCTACAATTATTTCCGCTTTAGTCTCAACTATCGATATGATGTGGAAACATTCGCCATCTCTGTAAACGGTTACTACGGCTATGCCGACTATGACAGAAGGAATCCCATCTATGGCAAAACCCGGGAAGATGATCGCTATGGTTTCACCGTGCTGGGTTTTTACAAACACATTTTTGGAGTCGAAGGTCTTCATCTGAACCCCATGGTGACGATCAACAGAAGGGACTCCAACATAGATTTCTATAAATCAGAAGTTGATCTTTTCGCCCTGTCCTTGTTTTATGCGTTTTGAGAAGTTTGTAAGCGAGAGGCTCAAGGTCCAAGGCACAGGGTACAAGGAAAAAACAAAGAAAAATTTATCCTCTCCTCATATCTTGCGTCTTATAACGCTTAGCGCTTCACGCTATGCGCTCTGCGTTTAAGAACTCAGCCTGTAGCGAAGATAGGTGTAGCGTCTCTGGGTCTTGTCATTGTTCACCGCAATGGACAGCGCCTTTTTGGTGCCAACCAGCACAACCAGTTTTCTGCCCCTGGTCACAGCGGTGTAGATCAGATTTCTTTGGAGGAGCATGTAGTGCTGCGTCAAGACGGGAAGTATTACCGCCGGGTATTCTGAACCCTGCGATTTGTGCACTGATATGGCATACGCCAAAACCACTTCATCCAGTTCGGCGTAGTCGTAGGGAATCTCACCGGTATCAAAGACGATCATCACTTCCTGGTTTATGGCATCGATGCTCTTGATTCTGCCAATATCACCATTAAAAATCTCTTTGTCATAATTGTTTCTGATTTGCATTACCTTGTCATTGACCCGGAACTGCACCCCACCCCGAGTTATCCCCTCTTTTCCGGGGTTGAGCTTCTTTTGCAACTCCGCGTTCAGATTCTCAGCCCCCACCACACCTTTGTGCATGGGAGTCAGCACCTGAATGTCATCAAGCGGGTCAAGCCCAAAACGTCTGGGTATGCGCTCTTTGGCGAGCTCCAGAATTATTCTCAAAACTTCATCCGGATCTTCCTGCTCGATGAAGTAGAAGTCCTGGTCAGGCCGGTCTGGAGTTTCAATTGTTGGAAACTCACCGCTGTTGATTCTGTGAGCGTTTACAATGATGGAACTCTCCTGGGCCTGGCGAAAAATCTCATTCAGCTCCACCACGTTAGCTGCACCCGAATCGATGATATCTTTCAGAACATTGCCAGCTCCAACCGATGGTAACTGGTTGACATCGCCCACCAGAATGAACGTGGCCTCCGAAGGAACAGCCTTCAACAAGTGGTGCATGAGTGTGGTGGCCATCATCGAGGCTTCGTCAACGATAAGGAGATCGCATGTCAGTGGCCGTTCCTGGTTCCTCTGAAATCCCCCTCGCTGCATGCTGTACTCCAACAGCCGATGAATAGTCTTGGCCTCATGTCCCGTGGCCTCACTCATCCGTTTGGCTGCCCTTCCGGTCGGTGCAGCCAGCAGTATGTTTACCCCTAATTTGGCAAATATCTTCAGGACCGCGTGTATGATCGTGGTTTTGCCGGTTCCCGGTCCACCGGTGATTACCAGTACCTTGTCCTCAACTGCTGCCTTTATCGCCTCCACCTGTCTCTCTGCCAGGGTGATATCAAGTTGGTCCTGGACCCAGTCGATTGCTTTAGCGGTATCGATCTGTCTGATCGATTTAGCAGCACTGATCAAAGCATGCAGCCGCGAGGCAATGCTGGCTTCAGAGAAGTGAAACTTCGCCAGATAGACAGCTTTGTAGTTTTCGCGAAACTCCTCAATGTCCTGGTTTAAATCCTCGATGACTACCTTTTTGTCCAGGGCAATTTTGGCGAACGACTTGACCACCACGTCCCTCTCCACCTGGAGGATCTCCTGGCACTTCTCAACCAGCGGTTCATAAGGGTAGTAGACATGGCCTTCCTCGGCCAGTTGAATGAGGACGTAGAGGATTCCTGCTTCAGCTCGCAACTCAGAGTCCTTGGCGAACCCCAGTTTTTCGGCGATACCATCTGCCGTGACGAAACCAATGCCGAATACGTCTGTGGCCAGGGTGTAAGGGTTCTGCTTGACCACCTCAATGGACTTCCTGCCGTAGCGTTTGAAGATCTTGGTGGCATAACCTGAGCCTACTCCATGAGATTGCAGAAAGATCATTACCTCCCGGATTTCCTTTTGCTCGGCCCAGGCCTTTCTGATCATTTTGATTCGTTTTCTGCCGATGCCCTCAACTTCCGCAAGCCTATCCACCTGCTGCTCAATTACCTCAAGAGTCTCTGCGCCGAATTTCTCCACAATCCGCTCGGCCATCACTGGGCCTATGCCCTTGATAAGCCCGGAACCCAGGTACTTTCCAATGCCATATACGGAAGCAGGGATCTTTGTATCGTAGTGGGCTATCTTGAACTGCTCGCCGTATCTCGGGTGGTTTACCCACTCTCCCTTCATCTTGATGATCTCCCCCACCGTAGGGGCCGCTATATTTCCCACCACAGTCACCAGTCCTCTGTGGCCATCCACCTTTACCTTGGCGATGGTGAAGCCGGTCTCCACGCTGGTGTAGGTGATTTTCTCTATCTGGCCTTCGAGTTCGGCGAACATTTCCTGGTAGCCCTTTCCCATTGATTGCGATTCGTTATACCACAATCCAAAAGAGGAATTCAGGTAAAATTGATCGAGTTGTTTGTACAGTGGAGGGAGGTTGGTGAAGGAAGCACATCGGTGGTAGTGATGAAGGCCTGCGATTTCGGATTTTAGAATGCAGATTTCAAACACTAAGTCTCAGGGTGTCAGGTGTCAGGGAAGAAGAACAAAAAGAATTGAAACCTGAAACCTCCACTAGCCCGAATATTTCATGAATTGGCGTCTCGAGACCGTGAAGATGGGTGTGCCACCGTGCAACCGCAGGGGGTTGGATCCGAGGCGTACTTGCACAGTACGTCGCAGGGTCCGACACCCGAGGAAGCACGGAAGCACGCCCATATCCGTGGTCGTAGTAGGCCATTCATGAAATATGCGGGCTAAAGGGCCCGGTGCGGTAAGCTCTCAATTTTTCCTGCTGGTGTGATTTTGACATAAACCAGTTTTCGCTGCAATTCCTTGATGGTGGATGCCCCGGCATACGTCATTCCGGATCTCAAACCTCCGACGATATCTGCGATGATTCCATCTTCGTTATTGATGAAAGGAACTTCGGTTGAGACACCTTCGGCTGTCCTCCATTCAGCCATACCACCATGGTAATCGTCCTGTACTTCACTGCTGGCCATGCCGCGAAATATTTTCACCTTGGTTTCTTCTCCGGTTTTTCCCACTTTTGTCAAAACTTCCCCTGGAGTAGGGGTAGTGCCGGCGAGCATGCTCCCTACCATGACAAAATCCGCCCCGAATGCCAGCGCTTTTACAATATCGCCAGGTGTGCGAATGCCTCCGTCGGCGACAATGGATCTACTCACTCTTGCACACTCTTTTATGGCGGTAAGGTTGGGCACCCCAAAACCGGTCTTGATACACGTTGTGCAAACCGCACCACCTCCGATTCCCACCTTAATTATGTCTGCTCCACATGAAGCCAGGTAATCCGCGCCAGCATAGGTTGCCACATTGCCGGCCATCAGGCATGCTTCTTTGCCCAACATATCCCTGATATTCTTGAGAGTCTTACCGACATATCTTGCATGCGCATGTGCCACATCAACACAGAACATAGTGGCACCAGCACCTTTCAAGGCCTCTGCCCGTTCCAAGTCCTGAGCGCTACAACCAATAGACACAAATGCACCATATTCACACTTTTTATAGATCTCCACGTTCCTGTCGATTGACATGAAACGATGTAATACACCGATGCCACCCTTTGCCCCTATGAAATTGACCATTTCTGTTTCAGTGATGGTATCCATGTTGGCGGTCATAAGGGGGAGGGCCAAAGACAGCTTTCCTGTTCTGTCTTGCACCGAAATATCAACGACTTTTCTGGACTCCCAATGATTGTAAGAAGGAACCAAAAGAACATCATCATACGTGATTGCCTCATTCATGACTCCACCTCACTGAGCTTTTCTTTCAACCTGGTAACAAAGCGGCTTTAAAAAACCCAATCAAAAATTTACCACAGAGGCACATATCTAGTGTAAATCCGAAATCCGAAACAAATTCGAATTTCAAAATTGGTCCTTCGGACTCCCCACCCTGCGGGCGGGGCCCCAGTTTCAAATGACCAAAACACAATACAAGTCTTTTCAAATAATTACGTTTTGAACATTTGAGCATTCGAATTTTTCATTTGTTTCGTGCTTCAGATTTCGTATTTTGAATTTGAGTGCGAAGCAGTCCTCCGTGTCTCCGTGGTTCGTAAAAGCATAAATCAGACTCTGGTATCTGCAGCATGCAACGCAAAAGAATGAGATGTTTTAACTTAGGATAAGCTATCAGGCAGTGAGGATAGCTGTCAAGAAATCGACTGCAATGGTTAGCCCGGATTACAATTCAGTGCAGTGATTGAATAAGGTCGGCGATCCGCTTCGGGTTCAACTGGTGGAGTGAATTGGCCACCAGATGCGCCTGAGTAAACCTGTCAGCTTGAGCTGTACCAATCAAAGCGATGGCAGTCATGCCCCCAGTAACGGCCGCTTCTATTCCAACCGGCGCATCTTCGATTACTGCACAATGAGAAGGCTCTATGCCCATTCGCTGAGCTGCAAGAAGAAAAACCCGGGGATCTGGTTTGCCCTGTGTCACGTCACTTCCCGTGACAATAGCGCTGAAGGCCTGCTTCCGGCCCAGTCTTTCCAAAGTCATCTCCACGTTTGCTGGCGGTGCAGAGGAGCCCACGGCGAGCACAAATCCAGCATCCACCAAACCGTCGATGAGTTGGACTGCGCCGTCCATAGCAGGTAAGTTCCGTTGCAAAGATTCGCGGTACAGTGCTTGTTTTCGGCGGTGAATCGAGATGACCTGCTGCTCAGGGAGCTCTGAACCCCAAACCTGGCGAGCAATTTCCCGGCCCCTGCGTCCAAACAATGAACGAAATTCGACCTCAGTAATTGCAAGGCCATATTCCTCGGCAAGGGACAACCAACATTGATAGTGCATCTGGTAGGAATCCAGCAGTACCCCGTCAACATCGAAAATCACGCCCAGACGTGCTTCTGTGATGTATGACATTCTTTAGACTCTAGTCAGGGAAGCTGGAAGTGTCTCGATCTCGGCTCGTTCCCGGTTCCGCTGCCGCGCCTAGTTCCGGTGTGGCTCGAATCACTGGAGGCAATCATTGAACTGCTCGCCCAGGATCGGTATTCGATCAAGCGTACCCCGCAGCAACGTCGACTACTAATCCTTAGAACATTCTATGCAGCGGCCGAATTCGTCAACACATTCACTACAGTGGAGTCTGGCACAAACCCGGCATTCAGTCATAACATCACCTGCATGGGATTCATGGCTGGTATCGCAGGCAGCGCACACAAATTCAGGATCTGACATTTTGTTACCTCCTTTGTTTACTGCGATCTAGTGTTACCTGTGAAGAATCGCTAAATTTCTTTCTAAATTATAAGGGTGAAACCCTTATTGTCAACAGAACTCTGTCTAACTTCTGATGCCACGTGTGAGCTGGTAGTTCTCAGAACAGAAAACGAAAAGAGACGAGAAAATACCTAGCCCTGCTCTAAAAATCATGTTAAAATCCTACGAATTAAGTCGA
>JBFFBS010000197.1:0-6800 GCA_041560295.1 Syntrophobacteria bacterium
AAGATCCATTACCTCCAGGTGCGGCACGGTGGATGTGGCCGAGGCCCTGGGGGTTGAGGTGGAGGCTGAGATAGAGGTGGCAAAAAGATCGGTTGAGCAGTGTGGCCTGGGACTATTCAATGGCATGAGTCCCTCGGTTCACCCCCAGGGGCTGTTTCGCATACTTTCGCAGATAAGGTTTGGTACCACCTTGAACATTGCCGGATCACTGGCCAGTCCGGTTCTGCCGCATTTGGGGGTGAGGGGAGTCTTTAGCCCGGAAATGGTAGACAAAGTGGCTGAGGTGATGGCCGAGATAGGCTACAGGGAAGCCTATATTTTCCATGGTCTCAGGGAGAATGGCGAGCCGGGAATGGACGAGATTTCCAACCTGGGGCCGACCGTTTTCTGTCGATTGAAACGAAACGGCAATCTGGAAAGGTTCAGGCTCGAGCCGGAGGAGTTGGGAATTAAGAGAGCCAGGGCCGAAGAACTGGCTCCGGCCGGAAGTCCCCGGGAAGAAGCAGTCAGGCTCGTGCAACTACTGTCAGGCAGGGACAATGGAGCCAGGCTCGAGGCAGTATGTGTCAATGCAGCCCCGATGTTCCTCCTCGTTGGGAAAGTGGGGGATTTTAAAGCAGGGGTGGAGCTTGCCCGAGAACTTGTCTTTGCTGGGAAAGGATTGGCAAAGCTCAGGGAGTGGGTCGGGTGCCAGAATCGGGATCCGGACAAGGGACTTGCGATATTTGACAAGGTTCTAAAAGAGGCTGGGGTTACTCTAAATTAGACAATTCTACCCTCATTGTCTTCCCTCTTTGTTAGTAGGGGCGGGGTTTATCCCCGCCCGGAAAATCGCGATCATAGCACTAGGCGGGCGGGCGTAAAGCCCGCCCCTACTTTTCATAATATCTGATCAGGACTGCAGTTCCGGCAGATCCACATAGCAGTCCAGGGCCTCGGGGTTTGCCAGGGCGTCCTTGTTTTTTACTTCCCGCCCATGGACAACATTTTGCACTGCCAATTCCACTTTCTTGCCACTGATGGTGTAAGGAATATCCGCCACCTCGATGCATTTGGCAGGGACGTGCCTGGGTGTACAGTTCTTGCGGATGGTTGTCTTGATTCTGTCGACGAGCTCCTCGGTGAGCTTGGTGTCCTCACGAAGTTTGACGAAAAGGACGATTCTCACATCGTCGTCCCAATCCTGTCCAACTACCAGACTGTCCACGATCTCGGGTATACTCTCCACCTGACGGTATATTTCAGCGGTGCCGATGCGCACTCCTCCAGGATTGAGGGTGGCATCCGAGCGGCCATAGATGATAACGCCGCCATGCTCAGTTATCTCAATGTAATCACCATGTTGCCATACTCCTGGATACACCTCAAAGTAAGCCTCTCTATACTTGGTGTTATCGGGGTCGTTCCAGAAGTAAATGGGCATACTCGGCGCGGATAGTGTGCAGACAAGCTCTCCTTTCTTTCCAGTTACAGAATTACCCTGTTCATCAAAAGCCTCCACCTTCATGCCCAGGCCGCGGCACTGGAGTTCAGAAGCATAAACAGGCCCCATGGGATTTCCCAGAGCAAAGCAGGAGATGATATCCGTACCGCCTGAGATAGAAGAGAGGCAGAGGTCATTCTTGATGTCCAGGTAGACGAATTCGAAGCTCTCGGCAGAGAGGGGAGAGCCGGTTGAGAGGATGGCCTTGAGGGAGGTGAGGTCGTAGGACTCCTTCGGTTTCACGCCCGCTTTTTCCAAGGCGGCCAAGTACTTGGCACTGGTACCGAAAATGGTGATCTTCTCGTCTTGGGCCATCTGCCACATTGCGCCTGGATCTGGATAGAAGGGAGAGCCGTCGTAGAGAAATACTCTGGCACCAAGGGCCAGGGAACTGACCAGCCAATTCCACATCATCCAGCCGCAAGTGGTGAAGTAGAAAATGGTATCCTCCCTCGTGACATCTGAGTGGAGCTTTAGTTCCTTGATGTGCTGCAAGAGAGTCCCTACCGCCCCATGAACGATACACTTAGGCACTCCAGTGGTCCCGGAAGAATACAAGATGTAAAGGGGATGGTTGGCGGGAAGTTGCTCGAATTCTAGGTCCGTGGCCTCCCGGGCGAGAAAGTCCTCGAAGAGGACACCGTTGGCCATGGCAGAAATATCAGGCTCCAGGTTTTTGTATGGAACAACGACAATTTTTTCTATGCTTGGCAAATCCTTGATGATCTCAGAAATTCTATCCAAAGAATCGAACTCTTTACCATTGTAGAAGTAACCATCAGCGGTAAAAAGTACACGAGGCTCAATTTGGCCAAAGCGGTCAAGAACTCCCTTGATGCCGAAATCAGGAGAACAGGAAGACCAGATGGCCCCGATGCTGGTGGCGGCAAGCATGGCAACCACCGTTTCGATCATATTGGGCATAAACCCGGCAACACGATCTCCCGGTTTAATGCCCAAATCCCGCAATGACTGGGCCAATCCAGCCACCTGCTGAAACAATTCACCATAGGTAATACTCACGGTTGAACGGCCTTCGCCTTTAAAGCTGAGGGCAATGCGGTGGTCCCGGTATCGGAGTAGATTTTCCGCAAAATTGAGCCTGGCGCCCTCGAACCATCTGGCTCCTGGCATTTTCTTGATGTCATCCACCACCTGATGGTAAGATCGGCTATGGATGACCCCGCTGTGGGCCCACAACATCTCCCAAAAAGCAGGACTCTCCTCAATGGACCAACCGTAGAGTTCGCCGTAGTTGGCTAAATTCATGCCGCACCGAGCATTCACGTATTCCATGAAATGGTACATGTTGGTGTTCTTGATTCGTTCTTCAGCAGGCTGCCAGAGAAGTTCACTCATCGTTCCTCTACCTCGCTTCTACTTGTAGCGTTTTCTATAACGTATAGCAGAATCAAGTTGTCATTTACATCATCAATCTCCTATAAAGGTGGTTGATGGTCTCCACTTTTCGACACCAAGAATGCTCGCACCCCTTAGGAGATTGATGGATGAAAGTAATAGGATTAATAGGAGGCATGAGCTGGGAATCCACCGCAGAATACTACAGGATAATAAATAAGACAGCTAAGGAGAGGCTGGGAGGGCTGCATTCAGCGAAAATATTGCTCTACAGTGTTGATTTCAGTGAGATAGCGACACTGCAAACAGAAGGTAGGTGGCCGGAGGCAACAACGTTCATGTGTGATGCTGCTCAGCGCCTGGAGCGAGGTGGAGCTGACTGTGTCATGATCTGTTCGAACACCATGCACAAGATGGCCCCAGAAGTCCAGAGCAGTGTCACCATTCCGCTTCTGCATATTGCTGACAGCACCGCCATAGAGATCAAGAAGAGGGGAATCAAGCGAGTTGGGCTTTTGGGAACCAAGTACACCATGGAAGAAGATTTCTACAAGAAACGATTGGTTGATCAGTATGACCTCGAGGTTTTTATTCCGCCAGAGGATGGTCGCACTATTGTGAATCGGGTAATTTACGAGGAACTCTGTTTGGGGAAGGTAGTAGAGGAGTCTAGGAACCAATTTCAACAAATCATCCATGATTTAAACACAGGTGGAGTTGAAGGCGTTATCCTTGGCTGTACCGAGATATCGCTTCTGATCAATCAGGAAGACTCCCCCCTTCCTCTCTTTGATACCACCGCCATCCATGCCCAAGCTGCAGTGAGTTTTGCCTTGGAGGATGGCTAGGCAAGTCTTATTGGCTGATTGATGATTGGTGAGGCTAATCAAATAAGGAAGAAAATATGAAGGTTGCACTTATAGGTACAGGCCTCATGGGTCGTCCCATGGGCGAAAGAGTTTTGGCTGCGGGCTATCATTTGACAGTGTTTAATAGGAGCCGCGAGAAAGCGGAACTATTACGGTCTTCTGGTGCTGAGATTGCTGCTACTGCAGCTGAAGCCATTGACTCGGCCGAGTGCGTGATCCTGATGCTCGCCGATGGGGCAGCAATTCGGGACGTACTCTTCAACTGCGAGCCGACAGCAGATTTGCAGGACCGGACTGTGATCCAAATGGGTACCATCTCGCCGGCGGATAGCGTTGCGCTTGAGAAAAAAGTGCTGGGGCGAGGCGGCGAATACCTTGAAGCGCCGGTGCTGGGAAGCATTCCTGAGGCGAGTGCGGGCAAGCTTCTCATCATGGTGGGGGCATCTGTGCCACAGTTTGACAAATGGTCAACCTTGCTTGAGTGTTTTGGGTCGGAACCCCTGTTGATTGGTGAAGTGGGGAAGGCTGCCGCCGTGAAACTTGCTCTTAATCAGCTCATCGCTTCGTTGACCGTGGGCTTTGCCTCCAGTCTAGGGTTAGTGCAGAGCCTGGGGATTGAGGTGGAATTATTCATGAATATTTTGCGCCGAAGCGCTCTGCATGCTCCGATTTTCGACAAAAAGCTTACCTTTATGCTGGATCGAGACTACGGTATTGGCAATTTTCCCACCAAACACCTGTTGAAAGATGTGGCCTTGTTCAGTGCAGCAGCACAAACGGTAAAGCTAGAAACCATAGGTATAGAGGCTATTCATCGTCTCCTGGAGATTACCCTTGAGAAAGGATATGCTGACGGCGATTATTCGGCCTTGTTTGAAGCAGTGAGTCCAGCGGAGGGTTAGGCCCTCCGCAGCTGGCAGTAGGCAGCGAGCAGCTAAGGCTGAGACTTGCCTGGAGAGGGAAAAATTCAAATGACTGAGCAAAAAGCAAAAGTGTGTCACTATAGTGAAGTGGACGCCGAGGTTTTCGGGGACGAGGCCCCTGGTGTTACCATTCGCTGGGTCATTGATGAAGAGAGGGACGGAGCACCCACCTATGCTTTGCGAGTAATCGAAGTGGCTTCCGGTGGTCACACACCCGATCACACCCATCCTTTTGAGCACGAAAATTTTATCATCGAGGGAAAAGGGCGGGTGCAGATTGATGGTGAATGGTTTGAGGTGGGGCCGGGCGACGTCGTGTTTGTACCCGCTGGCAGTCAACACACCTATGTCAACGCTGGTGACAAGCCATTCAAGTTCCTTTGTGGTATCCCCGTATCCAAACTGAGGCCGCAAAGCTGAGATGGAGATGAATTTGTAAAGGGCTTAGTTGGTGTTGTAAGCTTGACAGGGGTGGTTGAAATAATTAAAACTAACTACGCTTTGAGTTTAGGGGTGCGTGCCGACTGTCAACTGACAGCAATGACCCTGGCCGGTTTGCAGCATCAACTCTTACCGTTTGCTAGGCGATGAAATATCTTTTTCTTCGGGGATCGAGCCCTCCTATCCTCTCACAGCCGAGAATGGCTATAATTAATATAGATTAATAATTCTGGTAACGGTAAGGGTCCTCTCAAGATGGAGAGGATTTCTGCCAGTGGACGGTGGGCACTTGTTTATGTCTTGTGGGTCTGAGGTCCAGTCAGGTCCCGACAGGAGGTACCAAGGTGAGCACTATTAAGATTGCTATTGTTGGAGTTGGGAATTGCGCCAGTTCGTTGATTCAGGGAATTCATTATTATCGGGATAAAGATAGCGAGGATGCCACCGGCCTTATGCACTGGGATGTCGGCGGATACAAACCTTATGACATTGAGGTGGTAGCGGCCTTTGACATCGACCATCGTAAAGTTGGCAAAGATGTGGCCGAGGCGATTTTTGAGAGACCGAACTGTGCCAAAGTGTTTGCCAGTGATATACCCAAAAGTGGTGTTACCGTTCAGATGGGGAGAATTCTGGATGGATTCTCAGAGCACATGGAGAACTATGATCAGAAATATACCTTTGTTCCGGCAGATGAACCGGAGCCAGATCTGGAAAAGGTTGTCAGTATTCTCAAGGAGTCAGGGGCTGAGATTTTATTGAATTACCTGCCCGTGGGCTCGGAGCAGGCGACCCGCTTTTATGCCGAGTGCGCTTTAGAAGCAGGGTTGGGCCTTGTCAACAATATGCCTGTTTTCATTGCCAGCGATCCATCGTGGGCCGAGCGGTTCAAAGAGAGAAACCTTCCTATCATCGGTGACGACATCAAGTCTCAGCTTGGTGCCACCATTGTGCACCGGATACTTACCGATCTATTCAGGAAACGCGGTGTAAAGCTCGAGCGTACCTACCAGCTCAACACCGGGGGCAATACTGATTTTCTGAACATGCTCAACCGAAGCCGCCTTCTTTCCAAGAAAAAGTCCAAGACAGAGGCGGTTCAATCGGTCACCGAGGAACGTCTGGATGATGAGAACATCCATATCGGTCCCAGCGACTATGTGGCCTGGCAGAAGGACAACAAGGTCTGTTTTATCCGCATGGAGGGCAAGCTCTTTGGCGAAGTGCAGGTAGATTTGGAGTTGCGCCTATCTGTTGAAGATTCCCCCAATTCCGCTGGTGTCGGCATAGATGCCACTCGATGCTGTAAATTGGCGCTTGACCGGGGTGAAGGCGGTGTTCTGTACGGGCCAGCTGCCTATTTTATGAAGCACCCGCCGCGGCAGTACTCTGATGATGAGGCCTATCGAATGACCGAGGCTTTTATTCAGGGGAGCTGGGCCAAAAAGGCAGATGAAAAGGCTGATCATCGCCGCCACCGCGGGCAGAAAGTTGTGGCCAAAGGGTAAGGCCAGACCTTCTCACCTCTATCCTAAAAATGAACAATCTTGAGTGGCGAGCCCTTTCTTTTTATTTTTCCCCATGACTGGCGAGCACCGAAGCAAGCACCTGGGGAAAATCCGTGAAAATTCCGCTTACACCGGCCTTCACCAGTCGCCGCATGGTTTTCTGATCATTCACGTTCCAAACGTGGACACCAAAACCCAGACGGACCAACAGCGCAAT
>JBFFBS010000198.1:0-6763 GCA_041560295.1 Syntrophobacteria bacterium
TACTAACCGTCGCATCCGATCGGCAGTGTCCAATAATGTCCCCCAGAGACGGCGGGTGCCAGTGATATCAATAAAGAAATGTCCCCAGCCGGCTGGTTCCACCAGCGGAGAGAAGGTGCCCAGAGAGGTAATTACTTGTTCCTGAACCTGCCGGTAGAAAGAGAAATCTGGAGGCAAGATGTTTAGGCGTCGGCAACGACGTCGGGCCCGGGCCACGACCATGCCCGGCTGGATCCCCTCCTGTCTGGCTTCAGGAGAAACCGCCTGAACCACTGTTCGCCCCTGCCCTGGAGCAATGACCACCGGCCAATCCCTCAGAGCAGGCTGCCGCTGCCGCTCCAAAGCAATGCAGAAGTTACGAATATCTAGGTGTAAGATGTTTCGGAGCATGTTTTCGCAAAGCGCATAGCGCATAGCGCATAGCGTAAAAAAATTATTTAAGAGAATTTTGAAAATTAGTGATCACTCTGCACAAATGGTCGAGTCGGTCGAGCAACAATTCAAGTGTGTCTTCTCCAATTAAGTTCCGTCTTCTTAGCAAAAATAATATGTTGGCATTTTCAAAAGTAGATCGCCTGGCGATGTTCAAAAACCGTATGAACTCCTTCTTTGAAGCCGAACCAGACCCTTCGGCAATATTGTTCGACATGCTCATGCCCGCGCCACGTAGCTGGTCTGTGAAACGATACAAACGCTTTCCTTCAAGTTCATCGGCGATGTCGAAGAGTTCTTCTGCAATTTCCATTGCCATTTGCCAAATTTCCAGATCCTGGAATCTAAATTTGATTTTGCTCATTGGTGCCCCCTTTCTTAATACGCTATGCGCTCTGCGCTTTGCGCTTTGCTTATCTCTTATAGTGCCTCATAAGCCCGATAACCACGCCGATGATCTCCACCTTGTCGGCCGCTACTACGAGGGGTTCCAGTTCCTCATTCGCCGGTCGCAGTTCCACCTGATCGTGCCGCTGGTAAAATTTTTTTATCGTGGCTTCTCCTTCTATCTGAGCCACCACGGTCTGGCCGTTATCCGCATATTCTTGTTTGCGGATGATGAGCACATCCCCGTCGCGAATGCCCTCGTCCACCATGGAATCTCCCCGCACTTGAAGAGCGAAATTGTTAGCGCCGGAAAGCAAGCTCTCGGGCACCTCCATGGTTTCGGGTATCTCTACAGCCTCGAGGGGCGCGCCGGCAGCCACCCGGCCAAGGAAGGGCACGGCGGCTGCGGTGGTCCGTAAGGGCAAAAGTCGAAAAGCTCTTTTCTGATTACCCCAGGGGCTTTCCAAGTACCCCTTGCGCTCAAGCTGTTTGAGGTGCTTGGCCACAGAGTTTAAGGAACGAAAGTTAAAGTGCTCCCGAATTTCTTGGTAGGATGGCGGTCGGCCGTTCCGACGAAGATAAGTCTCCAGGTAGCGATAGATTCTGGTTTGTTGTTTTGTTAATTGCATGTCAACCTCTCGTTTCGCAGAGCGCAGAGCGCATAGCGCATAGCGTTAAAAAATTAGTTTAAAGCATTCTGGAAATTAGTGATCATTCTGCACAAGTGATCGAGTCGGTCGAGCAACAATTCAAGTGTGTCCTCTCCAATCAAGTTCCGTCTTCTTAGCAAAAATAATATGTTGGCATTTTCAAAAGTAGATCGTCTGGCGATGTTCAGAAACCGTATGAACTCTTTTTTTGAAACCGAACCAGATCCTTCGGCGATATTGTTCGACATGCTCATTCCTGCACCACGCAGCTGGTCTGTAAAACGATACAGTCGCTTTTCTTCTAACTCGTCCGCAATGTCGAATAGCTCATCTGCGATCTCCATTGCCATTCGCCAGATTTCTAGATCCTGAAACCTAAATTTGATTCTACTCATTGGTGCCCCTTTCTTTGTCCACGCTATGCGCTATGCGCTATGCACTATGCGATCGGATTATAAGGTGAAAGTTAGGTGAAAGTCAAGTGAAAAAGCATAGCGCAGTTCGCATAGCGCTTAGTGATGAAAGGTAACCGGTAAATGGATTGGAAATAGAGAATTGACGATATTGGCTATTGAAGAAAATGGAATTATCTTCTATACATCGGGGACTTATGGCATAGCGATTGCATAAGAGTCATCGCGTGAAGGATATGTGCAGAGGGCACCCTCGTCCTCCCTTTGGATGGAAACAAAAACACCTAACGTGGGAAATTTTCTGATGGCTGAGGAATCGTTCGATGTTGAAAGCAGGCGTCGCTACCCCCGCCTAGAATTTGGGATTAGAGTCTTTGAAGAGAAGGACTGGATGATCAGGGATCTGAATCCCCTCGGCTGTTACATCGAGACCGCCAAGCCTCTTCCCATTGACACTGAGCTAAACCTTCAGTTCCAAATTCCACTCGACTCGCAATATCTTCCAATAGAGGCCAAAGGTATAGTCCGGCGCAGCGAACCTGATGGAATGGCCATTGAGTTCACCGAAATGCAGCCCATCTATTTTGCCTACCTGGAAAAATTCGTAGAAACGTATTATTAAGCGTTAAAATCGTTCAAATCGTTGAAGTCGTTCAAATCGATAAAAGAATCCTTCGGTTATTGGTGACTAGTTCTAGGTTCTGGGTAACAACCTGTCACCTAATAACCCATGACCTATAACCTGTAAAACACGATTTCAACGACTTTAACGACTTCAACGGATTAAACGAATTGACTAGGATTTGTCTCTAAATCGGAGGGCAAGTTGATCGGCGGATAGTACCTCACGCACCGCATCGGAATCGGGCGCAGGCTTGAGCCCCGCATGTCTCAATATGCGACTGACCATCTTACGGTCCACCTGAATAGGCCGTCGGGCTGAGACCCTGCGAGCTATTTCACTGTCAGAGATTCTAGGCTCATTTACGTATTCCTTGATAACTTCCAGGCGGGTAGCGTCATCTGCCTTCCACGGACCTTTGGGGCCCGGTTTGTCATCCATAACAGCGCGTAGACCTTTTTCCTGGGAACGAATGAGATAGCGTTCCAAGGTCTCCCGGTCCACCTGAAAACCAGCGCAGAGCTCCCTTAAGCTGGCGACGCCAAGACGAGCCAACTGGATCATGGTCGCCTTGCGAAACTCCCTGTCGTTTTCGCCAAATACAGCATATAGCTCGCCATCTTTAAAGACTTCCACCTTACCGTGACGTTCGCGCAGGTGTACTCGTGAGTTGATACGTCTTTCGGTGTCATCTCTTGCGAACTCAAAGACATCGGACATCGCGCTACCTCACTTAGCCACTTTGAGAATATAGCGCAAATCATGCAGAATTACAACGGTTTAGTATGAGAGCATTGAAGATTTTAGATTGTAGATTGCAGATTTGGGATTTGAGATATGAAATGTGTGGACGTGAGATTTGGGATTGCGGATTTTAAAAAACAGAAGACAAAGATTTTCTGTGGGAGCGGCTTTCCAGCCGCGATCTTGCGGTTTCAACTAATTTTCTAATTCTCCAATCAACTATTCAACGACTTCTACGATTTCCTGCTTACAGCTTACTGCGCGAAGCGCCCTGAGTTTGTCGAAGGGCTCACTGCTTACTGCCTACCATTTACTCCCTCTCGAACAGCGATATCACCTTTCCTCTATCCCCGTTCTCACTGGGTGGTTGCTCGGCATCTTTCTCTGCCCGACGCTCCTGCTCCGGTGGCGGCTGTTTGGTGGGGGCCACCACTAACTCAATCACCACTTTCTTACCGCCCATGGTAAAAGAGGCACCACCTATATACTCCTCCTTTAAAATCCATGTGACCTCAACCACAGGCACTTGGAGGACCAGCAAGGTGACCTGATACCAATCCGGCTTAACATCTGGGCCTATGCACTCGATACGGGCAAAAAAGGCTGGGGTATCTTCAACAGTTACCAGTACCAGGTCTCCTTCTTTGGACATTGACCGCTCCACTTGAACGAAAAATCCTAAGCCAAAAGACCCGCTTTCACCGAGGCTACGGCGCGGCAGGCCCGGCTTCGGATTACCCGCATGGCGCAGAGTGCAAAGCGCAAAGCGTGAGGTAAATATTGAACGGTAAACCTATCATGCAATGGCTCCGCGACTATTCACCGTTTACCATTTACCGTTTACTCTTTTTCTCGCTATGCGCCATGCGCTATGCTCTATGCGATCTGACCTGGCCCCAAGGACCAAGTTTGCGATGTTGAATTGAGATATTGGACAACCGAGACCTGCATGATTAATTTTGTAATCTAAAGAATATATAAAATGCAAAGCACGCCGCATCTCGTCGAAAATGGTGCATCACAGATCTGCGATTGTCTTTGGAAGGTAGTACTTTGCAATAGAAGAGTAAATCCACTCAGCACTTGATAAGCTAGTGCCCATCCCGAAACCGCTTTTATGGGTGTCATTCTGAGGAGTCCCGCCGACGGCGGACGACGAAGAATCTTATACCTACTCGGCCCGCCGAGATTCTTCGCGGAGTTTATTCTGAGCCTGTCGAAAGGCTCAGAGTGTCGTGGAGCAGTTTCAGGATGGAAACCAATTAACTATAACACGCGCAGAAAGCCCCTTCAAGACGGGGCAAAAACCTGAAAATCTAACACCGAACGCACGATGTGAAGGCTACTTTCTGCAACTTTTACTTGACAACAACCCAGAAGATTAACTAAAGGATGTAAATTTAGATAGACAACATCTTAATCTTGTTAACCTCGCTGGCGTCCTGCCATCAGGAGTTACCCGTGTCCGGTAAGATTCAACTTTTTGAAAAACGATTCGCCATAGGTGCCAATACAGAGGCTGCTGTCAGTCTTTTGGAATCCAAACAGGGCCTCTTTCTTCAGCTGCAGACCCAAAAGGGTGGAGATACAGAAGATGCAGTAGTGGAATCAAAGACATCCATCCCTGCAGCTCTGCTGCCTGAGATAAAACGAGCTATTAATCAAGTAGAGAGGATACTCTCCGATCGCGGTGAACTGGATGATTACGATAACGGCCTGGCTTACCAGCGTAGTCGGAGCAGTATTTTCGCCAACGAGAGTGAGCAAGAATTTGCCCGCATTCTCGATTTCTACAAGATCCGTTGGGACTACGAACCCACAACCTTCCCCATCGCCTGGGATGCAGAAGGCTATGTTCGAGAGTCATTTACCCCTGATTTTTTTCTTCCTGATTATGGCGTTTTTATCGAGCTCACCACGATGAAACAATCACTGGTTACGAAAAAGAATCGGAAGGTCCGCCTTTTCGAGCAACACTATCCCGATATCCCCATTAAACTCTTCTATGGTAAAGACTATAAGGCCCTGCTCGCCAAATTCGGGATTCCTGCCTTTGATGCCGAGCCAGAAACGAAGAGCGACATCGTTAAGCCTGAATCCTGAGAAGATGATTCGTGAAAGCGGCCCCACGCAAGACCTAAACAACCATGAGGAAAAGTCATGAACAAAGATCCATTGGGCGATGTATACCTGAGCGCTGAAGAGATTCAAGCCCGGGTTGAAGAACTGGGCAAACAGATATCTACTGCTTACCGCGGCAAAGAATTAGTGCTGGTAGGCATATTGAAGGGTTCGTTCGTTTTCATGGCTGATCTGGTCAGAAATGTTGAAATCCCCCACTCTCTGGATTTCATGGCTATTTCCAGCTACGAGGGAATAGAAGGGTCACCAGAAGCCGTTAAGATTTTGAAAGACTTGGATGAGTCTATCACCGGTAAGCACGTACTTATTGTTGAGGATATTATCGACACTGGCCTCACCCTCGGATACCTGATCAGGCATCTGGAAGCTAGAAACCCGGAAGGCATCAATATCTGCACCCTGCTCGACCGCTCAATTCGTCGCATTGTCCCCCTTCCCATCAACTTCACTGGCTTTGACATTCCTGACGTATTTGTGGTGGGTTACGGTATGGACTACCGGCAGCTGTATCGCAACCTGACATCCCTCCATTTGTGCGATATCAAAGCCTAAATCGCATAGCGCATAGTGCAAAGAGTATAGGGTTCTAAGCTCTGAACATCAGGCAAAAGGCAAAATATGGAGGTAGGGATATGAAGTAATGGGTAATGGGTATGAGGTTATAGGTGGGGAGCGACAAGCATGCTCAACACCCATAGCCCATAACCTATGACCTATGACCTGATATCCCGACCACTTGACGCTTTAACTAATTTACCGTGCGTGCTAGACTATTTGACTGGACTATTGTGACTCTCGGAGCCTTTTATGATTGAATTGGTGCCCAGAAATACCCCACGGCTTATTGTTTTCTTCAGTGTTGTCATTTCCCACTTGGTGGTGTTGCATATCCATCCGAGTCAGGCCCAAGAGGGCCCGCCCGCAACCCCAGTGAAAGTAGCTCAGGTTAGCAAAATCGACATTGCACCGCAGGTTCAGCTCATCGGTACAGCTCAACCGAAGGTAACAAGCCTAGTGGCCTCTGATTTAGAGGGTCTGGTTGAAAAATTTAGCGTCAGTGAGGGTGACTTCGTAAAGAAGGGTGCCGTTCTCGCCCGGCTGAGGGACAAACTTCTACAGATCGACCTGAAAGGAGCCAGGGCCAACAAGGCTGACACCGAAGCCCAACTCCGCAGAGCCCGTACAGATTTGAAGCGATCCTCTGAGTTGCTGGCAAGTGAGACCATTGCTGACAAGCAGTATACAGACGATCTGGCCGAGGTCCAATCCTTGGAAGCGCGAGTTCGGCGGCTGGAGGCTGAGATAGAGCACAACCAGGATTCCATTGCCCAGAAAACCATTCGTGCTCCCTTTTCTGGATTTGTGACCAAGGA
>JBFFBS010000199.1:0-6735 GCA_041560295.1 Syntrophobacteria bacterium
ATGGCGGCGATGATCATCGACCATATCGACAAGAAGCGTGAGGCCCTGGGCATTATGGGTGAGCGTGAGCGTGTACTCATGGATATGGCCGATCGTCAGGCTCTGGAGGTTGAAGCAGGTGAAATAGACTAGGGCATCCTCATCGGCATGAAGCTGAAGAGCATGGCCTAAGCAGTTAAGCCAATATAACCAAATACCTCTTACGTAAGGAGGACAAAAAATGTCAAGGTTAGTTGCATTTGCCGCCATTCAGGGGGCTTACAACATCGTCCAGAAGGCGGAGGGCAAGCTCAAGGAGGCCTTAGAGAAATACGGCCCGGAGCAGAAGATTGAATTTCCCGACACCGCCTATTATCTTCCCATTATCTATTCGCTTCTGGGTGCGAAGGTTGAGACTCTAGCCGATGCTGAACCGGTAATGGAAAGGGTTCGCCAATTGCTTCCTCCCCACATGAAGGGCAAGATTCATGTGCCCTATCTGGGCCACACCCTGGACGCCGGGATGGCGGCCATTTTGGCGGAGGAAATAGCAGAGGCGATCCGTTATGTTGAAGATCCTGATTTCTACACCACAGAGGAGGATCCCGATACAGCAGCCGGGCAACTTTGGGTGGGAGCTGCCCACGACGTTATCATGCGCAAGCGCGGTATCGAGTTTGTGGATGGCAGCGCCCCGGGGTTTGCCGCCATCGTGGGTGCGGCGCCGGATCCGGAGACGGCCAAGTTCATCGCCGAAGAGTACCAGAAGAAGAACCTCTATGTGTTCATGTGTGCCAATCAGGGCGGTACCACCTTTACCGAGCAGTTGGTCGAGGCTGGGGTGCAGATCGGCTGGAACACCCGCTTGGTGCCCTTTAGCCCGGATATTTCGGGAGCGGTTTTCGCTCTGGGTTTCGCCAACCGAGCCGGTATGGCTTTCGGTGGCATCAAGCCCGGCGACTACAAGCGCATGCTGGCATACAACAAGAATCGTATTTTCGCCTTTGTCAACGCCCTGGGCGAGGTCAATGCCGAATGGGCTGCCAATGCGGCCGGGGCAATCAACTGGGGTTTTCCCACCCTGGCGGACACGGACGTTCCCGAGATTCTGCCAACCGGTGTTTGTACTTACGAGCATGTGGTAGCAAATGTGCTGCATGAGGAGATGCCGGCCAGATCCATCGAGGTGCGTGGTTTGAAGGTTGCCATTACCGAGATTCCGGTACCGGTTTCCTACGGTCCGGCCTTCGAGGGAGAGCGCATCCGCAAGGATGATCTTTTCGTGGAATGCGGCGGCGGTCGCACCCCGTGTGTGGAGTGGACCACCATCGCGGATATGGATGCGGTGGAAGACGGCCTGGTTGAGGTAGTAGGCAAGGACCTCCCCGACTGCAAAGAGGGCGACAAGCTGCCTTTGGCGGTGGTGGTAGAGGTTGCCGGTCGCAAAATGCAGGAAGACTACGAGCCCATTTTGGAGCGGCAGATTCACCACCTGGTGAACTATGCCCAGGGGGTCATGCACATCGGCCAGCGTGATATCGCCTGGTACCGGATCGGCAAGGCAGCGGTGGAGAAAGGCTTCACCCTGGAGCACATAGGCAAGCTCCTTCACGCCAAATACCATCAGGACTTTGGTGCCATTTTCGACAAATGCCAGGTGAAGATCTACACTGATGAGAAAAAGGTCAAACAGATCGCCGATCAAGCCAGGGCAGTCTATGGTACTCGTGACGCCCGCATCGAGGGCATGACTGACGAGACCACCGATATCTATTACTCCTGCACCCTGTGTCAGTCCTTCGCCCCCAACCATGTGTGCGTAGTGAGCCCTGAGCGTACCGGGCTCTGCGGCGCCTACAACTGGATGGACTGCAAGGCCTCCCACGAGATCAACCCCACCGGTCCGAACCAGCCCATAGAGAAGGGTGAGACCCTGGATGAGAAGTTCGGTAACTGGAAGGGAGTAAACGATTTTGTCTTCAAGGCCTCGCGTCAGGCGGTGGCGAGCTACAATTTCTACAGCCTGGTTTACGATCCCATGACCACCTGCGGCTGTTGTGAGTGCGTGGCGGCGATCCTTCCCACCTGCAACGGCATCATGACCGTCAACCGCGAGTACAACGAGATGACGCCGTGCGGTATGAAGTTCACCACCCTGGCAGGCACAATCGGCGGTGGCCAGGTGACCCCGGGCTTCGTGGGGCACAGCAAGTACAATATCTGCCAGCGCAAGTTCGTCAGTGGAGACGGCGGCCTCTTGCGGCTCGTGTGGATGCCGACGATGCTCAAGGAAGAGCTCAAGGAACGGCTCCAGAAACGGGGCGAGGAATTGGGTATCCCGGATCTGATTGACCGGATTGCCGATGAGACTGTTGGTACCACCGAGGAGGAAATTCTGCCCTTCCTCCAGGAGAAAAAACATCCGGCTCTGGAGATGGATCCGATCATGTAGGCAAACCAAGGATGCGGGGGGAACATTCCCCCCGCTTTTCAGACCTATTTTGTGGAGGTTGAGGAGAACAAGCTATGGGATTGACTGGAATTCAGATTTTTAAGTTGCTTCCAAAGACCAACTGCGGTGAATGCGGGGTGCCCACCTGTCTTGCTTTTGCCATGGCCCTGGCCTCAGGCAGTGCGGAACTGGACGCCTGCCCTTATGTTTCCGATGAAGCCAAGGAACAACTGGCAGAGAGCTCTGCACCCCCAGTCAGGCCTCTTACGGTAGGAACCGGTGACTACGAGGTGAAGGTCGGTGGTGAGACTGTTATGTTCCGCCATGAGAAGACCTTCGTGAACCAACCGGGTCTGGCCGTGTTGGTCAGCACCGAGATGGACGACGGTGCGGTAAACGACAAACTCGAAAAGTTAAATAAGTTTCAGTACGAGCGCGTAGGGCTCAACCTGAGGGCGGAAATGGTGGCAATCAAGGACGCCGGTGATGCCGACGCTTTCGTTGCTCTGGTCAACAAAGTAAAGGATGCTTCTCAGGCCGCACTCATTCTCATGAGTGACGACCCGGATGCACTGAGTGCGGGGGTCAAGGCCTGTGCCGACCGCAAACCTCTTATTTATGCGGCCACAGAGGATACCGCCGACGCCTTGGGTGAGCTGGCCAAGGAGACAGGTTGTCCTCTGGCGATTCGGAGCAGCAATGGCTATGATGGTCTGATTGCCCTCAGTGATAAGCTCACCGGCATGGGTCTCAAGGACCTAGTGCTGGATACCGGTGCTCGGACCGCCAAACAGGCATTCGAAGACCAGACGGTGATTCGCCGGGCAGCGGTGAAGCAAGTTTTTCGGCCTCTGGGATTTCCAACCATCACCTTTCCGTGCGAGATGGCTGACAACCTTATGGATGAAACCCTGCTTGCCGCCATGTTTATCGCCAAGTATGCAGGTTTTATCGTGATGAGCGATCTGGAGGCCCACAGCCTCTTCCCACTCTTGCTGGAGAGACTCAACATCTTCACTGATCCTCAGCGACCAATGACAGCCGATCAGGGGGTCTACCCCATTGGTGATCCCGATGAAAACTCGCCGATGCTGGTGACCTGTAACTTCTCACTGACTTACTTCATTGTCTCCGGTGAGATGGAAGGAAGCAGGGTGCCAAGCTGGCTGGCCGTTTGTGATACTGAGGGATTGAGTGTGCTCACCGCCTGGGCCGCAGGCAAATTTACCGGTGAGACCGTGGCCACAGCCCTCACCAAGATGGGTGCCGTCGACAAGGTGGCGCACAAGAACATAGTCATCCCGGGTTATGCGGCCGCTATCAGCGGTGAGCTCGAAGAGGAATTGGCAGGGTGGAAGATCCTGGTCGGGCCGCGGGAAGCAGCCCACATCCCCAAGTACCTGAAAGAGTGGAAACCAGAATAATCTCACACCTGAACGCATTTCGTGCTGAGCTGGTAGCTATTCCTGATATCTGAAAAGCATGGACTCGGTCCGGGGGTTATCAGGCCCCCGGACCGTAACCATATTGCTTTCCAATTATCTGTAGTATAATAACAGTGTCCATCTACTGGTAAGGGGCTGGTGACTTTGCTGTCTGACTTCACCAGGCCCTCACTTTACTGGTGAAGGGGAAGGAGGGTTTATGATTCTCATTGGCGAAAATATGAACATCATGAGTATCAAGTATGGCAAGGCCATGAAGGAAAAGGACGCCAAGGTTATTCAGGAACTGGCAGTCCAGGAACAAGAGGCCGGGATGGACTACGTTGACCTCAACATCGGCCCCGCCGGGAGAATTGGTGAGGAGTTGATGGAGTGGATCGTCAAGACCGTCCAAGAGGTTGTTGATTTGCCCTGTGCTTTGGATACTTCAAATGTTGCCGCCATCAAGGCGGGCCTCAAGGTACACAAAGGGAGGGCACTGATTAACTCGATTTCGGCCCGCGAGGACAGAATGGAGTCCCTGCTACCGCTAGCCAAGGAATTCGATGCCGACTTTGTGGGCCTACTCTGGGGTCCAGAAGGCATGCCCAGAGACGAACACGAGCGAGGCGCTTTGGCCGAGGTTATCAGGAGCAATGCTGCAGCACTTGGAATCCCCATGGAACGCATCTTTCTAGATCCCATTGTTACCCCGGTAAATGTGCAGCAGAATCAGGTGATGGCCCTCTACACCTTCATGACTGATTATTACAGCGCCGGTGTTTTTGAAGGCTGCACCACTACCTGCGGGCTCTCCAATGTTTCCAATGGGCCCCCGGAACACCTGAGACCCATTCTCAATCAGACCTACCTGATCATGATCAAGCGCTATGGTATGGCTTCTGCTATCGTTGATGTTTTTGACACCGATTTGCATAAGTTTGCCCGCGGCGAGCACCCGGAAATTGAGCAGTTGGTCTACAAGGTCTGTGATGGCGAGGATATCGACATGAGCAGCCTCAGCAAAGAAGAGGGGGACTACGTTAAAACAGCACGCGTTCTGTTAGGACAATCCCTGTACTCGGATTCTTGGCTGGAACTTTAGAAGAACCAATGTTCGCAAAAAGAACTCCCCTTCGACTAGGAGGGGAGTTTTTTTTTAGTTCACCACAGAGTCACATATCTAGTGCAAATCCGAAATCCGAATATCGAAATCCGAAACAAATTCAAAGAGGATGTGAGATATGAGATATGAGATGTGGGGTAATGAATCTCAGAAAAGGATAGTGAATCTCACATCCCACATCGCACATCTCACATCTTTGGTTCAGATTTTTGGTTCGTAGATTGGCAAATTCTGCTTCATAGCTTCGAGGTTTTTTTTGTAGGCCAGGAGTGCCTGCAGGAGGGATTCACGCTCAACCACAGCGTAGAGGTCCGGGCCACGACTCCAAAGGAGTTTGAGCTGGAGCTTTTCTTGATAGAATGTGACACCATCCTCGGTGGGATGGGAGAGGATAAATTTATTTTTCCTTGGCCCGGTGGCGAGGTGGTGCTGGGCCGCGAAGAAAAAGAGGGCAGCCGCAGGCAAGGAGACAAAACGGTGGTCAGGGCCGAGTTTGTTCCATGGAGCAGTCTCGATGTTGTATATTACCGTTGGACCATCCTCGGAGATCTCAACCGTCAGGGCAGCCTGGATCTGGATTGAGAGGGGATTTGCCTGCAGCGATGGCTCCTGCCCGGTACACTCGGTTAACAACTCAGGGAAATCGACAAATCTGGTCAGTAGTATGAAGGTCTTCTCAGAACTACTCGCATGCCGGTGGAGAAGTTCCAGGACAAATGGACGGCGATACCACTCCAATTTACCTAAAAGTTCCCAGACCTCCAAATCCCAATCAGCAAACAGTCTGCTATTATGTGGGTCCAGAGGAACAATCGTGGCTGGGACTAGGAATTTGCTTTCCCCGTGGAGGAGGACGTAGCTATCCTGCGTGGGCAGAGGTGAGGTGAGGCTGTTGCTAGAGGTCATTTATCATTCCGATTACGAAAAGGATTTTTCGCCAGGATCCCTTGAAGGACCACAAAGAATAAAGGCTATACGCAGCAGTCTACAGAAATACCAGCCATTTATCAAACCGGAGCCGGCATCTGAAGCCGAACTCTATTTGGTTCACGAACCGGCCATGGTGGCGAGGGTCAGAAGCAGGCGGTTGCTTTTGGAAACGGTTTTGCTTGCTGTCGGTGGAGCCATTCAGTGCGCCAGGGCAGCGCTGGAGGGAAGGCCAGCTTTTGGGCTACTGCGACCTCCCGGGCACCACGCCGACCAAAACGGGTCATGGGGCTTTTGTTATGTGAACAACATGGCCATCGCAGTGAGAAAATTACACCAGGAAGCTGACCTGCGCTGGGTGGTGATCGTTGATCTGGACCATCATGTAGGAGATGGTACCCAGCGTATCTTCTCCGCAGATTCTCGAACCTTGGTGCGAAATATTGAGGCTGTTGGGCGGGAAGAGTATTTAAAGCAAGTACAGAGTGTCTTGCAGGTTATAAGGAAAGCCGACTTGCTGGCTGTGTCCATGGGATTTGATACCTATGAGCGTGATCTCGGTGGTCTTCTGAAGACCGAAGACTACACACTATTGGGCTCTTGGCTGCGGCAGGCCTCGGAACGGCTCTGTGAAGGACGGCGTTTTGCTTTACTAGAGGGTGGATATTTTTTGCCGGACCTGGGTAAGAATGTGCTGGCTTTTTGTGAAGGATTTGAGGGGTAGCATAGGGCATAGAGCATGGAGCATAGAGAAGTAATTTCGAATTGCGAATTTCGAATTTCGAAAAGGTCTATTAACTTAGCTTCGCCTACTGTAGATACCAGAG
>JBFFBS010000200.1:0-6735 GCA_041560295.1 Syntrophobacteria bacterium
AGCCCGGGGACTAGCTAAGGGACTGAATCCTAGGACATTTTTGGAAGAGAACGACTCATATCATTTTTTTCAAAACCTGGATGACCTGCTGATCACTGGTCCGACCAATACCAATGTCATGGACCTTCGCCTTGTATTGGTAAGGTAGAAAAACGATTCGGTACTTTGCTCGCGTCATGATGGCCTGAGGGGACCTGATTGAAGATTAACCACAGAGGCACAGAGTACACAGAGGATGTTGTTTTTTCCCTGGCCGGGAGACGACGGCCAGGGAAAAAAGCCTCCGCCTGCGGCGAAAGCTCTTTAGCCTGTCGCCAACCCTTGGCATGAAACCACCCGGTTACTAGGTCGTGCCCGCAGGGCTGCGATCTCTTCTCCGCGCTTCGCTTGGAGTCCCACCCTTCGGGCGGGTTCCCGGCTTGCCCGATAGCCGTCTCCCGATCGGGCAAGAAAAATTCCCTCTGTGCTCCCTGCCCGCCATCGCTCTCGCTCAGGCGAGGCGGGCGGGTCAGTGTCTCCGTGGTTAATAATTAGGGGTTGCCGATGGTCGTTTATGGTATACAATTGTAGACTCGCGTTGGCATATTAGTGGTCGGTACTGTGGCGCAGAATTATTTGAAATTATAGGTTTTTCCATAATTCTTAGAGGCCCAACGAAAAATCGCAAACTGATGGTGGCTGAGCTCTTGACAAGCCTGAAAAATGTATTATCTGAATGATTCACTTTCCGGGAAGCCTTGTGCTTGCTGGCAAAAACGCGATAAGATAGTGTGGCTGTCGAAAAAGCCAAGACATTGCAGCAGGACTCGGAACGAATTTTGCTCTACCTTAGTGGAGCAACCTCTGGCGTAAGAAAGAGCGAGTATAATCTATAGTGAAGGCACGATCCGATAAAAAATCGACACCTATGACCTGGATGAAAGTGGCGAGCTTGACCATCCTTTGTCTTGCTCTGGTTGCTGGAGCAGGTTGTAACCAGCTTACCCCGCAGAATGAGTTGGGGGTTATAAAGGCCAGGGGCGAGCTTCGAGTGCTTATCCGAAACAATGCCACCTGCTATTACGAGGGCCCCATGGGATTTGCGGGCTTTGAATATGAGCTGGCCAAGGCCTTCGCGGACTATCTAGGTGTGAAGCTGGTCTGTGTTGTCACCCACAATTTCAAGCAAATGATCCCCTCCCTCCTTCGCGGTGATGCTGACATCATCACCGCAGGCTTTACCGTCACAGAACAGCGAAGACGAAAAGTGGCATTCGGGCCTGCTTATATGGAAGTCCAGCAGCAGGTGGTGGGGCGGCGGGGAGGACCTTCACCTGACAAGGTGGACGATCTCGTTGGTCACCCTCTATGGATAAATGCCGGCACTTCATATGAGGAACGGCTCAGGCAGCTCAAACAGCAATATCCCGGATTATCATGGATGCCGGTTTCAGGATACGAGACCGAAGAAATCCTCGAGATGGTCTGGCGGGGCATAGTACCACTTACCATTGCTGATTCAAACATCGTTGCGGTGAATCGGCGCTATTATCCCCAGCTAAGAATTCACTTTGCAATTGAAGAAGGCCAGCAGCTGGCGTGGGCCCTGCATCCGCAGCACCAGCACCTTTTAACAGCCGTTGAAAGATGGTTCTCCCGGCCGGAAACCTCTGCCTTGCTCCAACGTCTCAAAGAGCACTACTATGGGCATCTCGAGGTTTTTGATTATGTGGATCTGGTGAAATATCACAACAGGGTGCGCCACCGCTTGCCGCGGTACCGCGATCACTTCGTAGAGGCTGCAGAAAAGCATGGGCTGGATTGGCGGTTGGTGGCAGCGCAGTCCTATCAAGAATCGCACTGGGATCCAAATGCGGTGAGTTTTACCGGGGTCAGGGGTTTGATGATGCTCACTCAGGAAACCGCTGAAACCCTCGGCGTGAAAAGCAGGGTAGATCCCCGCCAATCCATTGAGGGTGGTGTCCGCTACTTGGCTCAGATACACGAACGAATTGGCGATGATGTGCCCGAGCCGGACCGGACATACATGGCTCTGGCTGCCTACAATGTTGGTTGGGGGCACCTCGAGGACGCAAGAATGCTGGCCGAGAGACTGGAAAAAGATCCAAATAGCTGGCAGGATGTGAGCGGTATTCTGCCGTTACTGCGTCAGAAGAAATATTACCGCAACTTGCCCCATGGGTATGCGAGAGGAACAGAACCAGTCAGATATGTGGACCGAATCAAGACCTACTACGGCATCCTCATTCAGAACACCGAGCTGGCTCGACAAAAACCCGATGAGCTGGCTGCAATGGACAGGACCCTTCCCTCAAGTGGCCACAACCCTCCGATGTAAGAAACATTCACTGCACGAAATCTAAAGGTTTCAGGTGTCAGGTGTCAGGAAAAAAAGAAGCTGAAACCTGAACACTGCAGCCTTAGTCATTGTGATTTGTGATTTCAAACCTGCCCTGTTGAATTTCGCCTCTCTTATATTTTGAATATCGAATATCGAACAAGGAATTTCGAACAGCAGAAGTTTTTAAAAGAATAAAAAAAATGTTTTTCACTTCTATATTCTGCGGTTCGATATTCTGCGGTTCTGCTGTTTTTGTTCTCAAAGATGTAATAGCTGATAGTTAAATGGTGGGCTATGCTCGAACCAGAAAGTAAAAGATACCTTCGACGATATTCGTGAGCACCCCATATTTGAGAGCTAGATAGACGAAGGGGAGGACGATAAAGATGCCGTAGCGCCCCATACGCATGTAGGACTCTCTCAGTCTAGCCGGGAGCAGGCCCGCTAACAGCTTAGAGCCATCAAGAGGGGGCACCGGCAAGAGGTTGAAGAGGGCAAGGATAATATTTATGTAGCAGGAAAAAACCAGGACGTCGACGAACAGTGGCACCGTCGAGGCTGGCAGGTTTCGCAGTCCCAGAGCAAAGAGTACAGCCAGGGTGATATTGGTGAGAGGTCCAGAGGCAGCCACCAGCATCATTGCTTTATGTGGCTCTCTCAGAAGGTGGGGATTTACCGGAACCGGTTTGGCCCAACCTATCAGTATAGGAGATTGAGTGAGGTGGAGAAGCAGAGGCAAAACCACTGTTCCGAACGGGTCAATGTGTTTGATCGGGTTTAAGGTAAGGCGGCCGGCGTCGCGCGCAGTAGGATCTCCCAGACGAAGCGCGGTGTAGCCATGGGCCACCTCATGCAATATTACGGAAAATAGAAGCACTAAAAGGATCATTATTACTTGGATAGGTGAAAAAGGCATAGTGTATATCTTTCTCCAAAATGGTTTCTTACATCATCCACAGCATAAGACTGGTCTCGTGGGACGTCAAGTGAGCATTGTTAAATTGTTTTTCAGAGTGCAGGGAGCGCTTGTCTCTCTTGCCTAATTCTGGGGCTTGTTATAATATGCCTCCATAAACTGCTAACCTTTTGGCTTGTCGCATCAATGCAGGTTTTCACTGACAGCGTTCGGATCAGTTAGGCCAGCCGTTAGGCACAATTGTATGTCCATCTCTTAATTGTCCGGTTTGCTGCCAGTAAACAGGAGCTTGCCATGCAGGTATTTGTCACAGGAAGTACAGGGTTTGTGGGCAACCACGTCTTGCATGAACTCGTGGAAAAAGGTCATCAGGTAAGGGCGTTGGTGAGACCAGGCTCTGAGCATAAGTTGAAAAGACCGGATGATGTGGAGACCATACCCGGCACTGTGGAAGAGGTTGCCGATTTGATCCAAGGAATGCAGGGATGTGAGGCGATCATCCATCTAGTGGGCATCATCCGAGCCTTTCCAAGTCAGGACATTACCTTTGAAAGGATGCACACCGAAGCCACGGCCAATGTTGTGGCAGCTGCCAAAGAAACAAAGGTTCCGGGGCTCCTTCATATGAGTGCCCTGGGGGCCAGGGAAGATGGTCCCACACCATACCTGCGTACCAAATTCGCTGCTGAAGAGCTGGTGCGCCAGAGCGGACTGAACTACACTATCTTTCGACCGTCTTTAATCTTCGGCAGGGGCGGGGAAGCCATAAAGATGTTCGGGGATATGGTAAAGAAGTATGTGGTTCCCATCATCGGGGATGGCCAATACCGTTTTCAGCCGGTCAGCGTTACCACAGTAGCCCAAGGGTTCGAGAAGGCGCTTGACCCGGAAACCGCTAAAGATCAGACGCTGGATGTTGGTGGTCCTGATAATGTCACCTTCGATGAAATCATGGATACCCTGGCTCGGGTGATGGGTAAGTCCATCGTCAAGATTCACATGCCGATTCTACCCTTACGACTGGCCACTTCCGCGCTCCAGCACGCTCCTGGATATCCCCTCACCACGGATCAAATCACCATGTTGCTGGAGGGCAGCACCTGCGACGAGAAACCTTTCTATGAACTTCTTGAGCTCGAGCCGATTTCCCTGGAACAAACTTTAAGAGATGCAATTTGGTAAGATTTTTGTCTGCTAAGACTTGAAAGATGTGGGATATGGGATGGTAGGAACAATCCTCTATCTCACATCACACATCCCACATCTCGCATCAGAGAACTACCTTTTTCTCTCTACAAAACCGCGCTTCTGAACTCCTCCCAGCCTACTCTATTGATGAGTGTACCTAACCGTTCTCCACTGTTGGCATTTGCCTTGAAGAAATCAACTATCACACCAACCAGAGCCAGGACCTGGTCACCGTCTAGACTCCCGGTAAGCTCGCGGGCGAGTTGCGGATGCCTACCAAGCTTCCCTCCCACCAAGATCTTGTAGGTATTGGCAGAAATATCAATTGCGCTGCTGGGGCACACCTGGGCACAGGCACCACAGTCAACGCAGAGCTCTTCATCTATGGACACCAGAAAACCGTCATCTAAGATTATGGCTGATTCATGACAGACTTGCTCACACTCTCCACAAGCAGTGCACTCCTCGGGCTCGCAAGCGACCTGGGCCTGGCCGATAATACCGATATCCTTGATTTGTGGTTGGGAGCAAGCATTGGGACAGTCTGCCAGAGTTAGGCGAAGCTGATGATGTAACTTCACCTGGTCGCCCAGTTGTGAGCGCAGAAAACTGAGCAGGTCTGCCCCTTCCAGCAGACTCTCGAGGTTGGAAACCAGGTCAGCTGAAGTGACTACAGCGTTTTGACAGCCACTGGAGCCAAAACAGGCCTCGACGCTGTAGCCTTTGACTCCCTCGCTCAGACGTTTCAGGTGCTTCCGCTTGCTCTCTTCCAGATCGGTTTTGGTGACGCGATTGCGGCCGGCAGCGGCAACCTCTTCTTCCACTTTCTTACGCACCTTGGTGCGAACAAAAAAGGGAACTCGACGGAGTGTCTTTTCGGCCTCACTGTCCCAGGATATCGTCATAGGTGCAGGTCCTCCTCAGGAGCAAATACCATGATCAAGGGAATTTTAATCCATAGAGCCAGCGATGACAATGAGCCCAGGGCTGTGGAGTAATGGAGCAAAGGTGATTTCGGATTGCGGATTGCGGATTTCGGATTTAAGAAAAACAAATTGCAAATCAGAATCTGAACTCAAAGTCCGCATTCCGCATTCGCAAATCCGCAATTCTCACTAACCATACAACCGCAGCGGTTCTCCATAAAGCTCGATGTTTCCAGATTCATTGAACCGTCCCTTGATACAGGAGATATACTGCATGCCCCGGGTCAGCATCAGATGCCAGGCCTCAGGAATGTCATAGAAACCTTCTATGGCAGCTGCCAGTACTGAGTGATCGCACGATAGAGATAGAGCGGCCAGCGCTTCATCAGCATCAAAGGTCATTGGTAGCGTATCGCTGTCGGTGAGATAGACTATCAATCCTTTTTTCATATTCTCTCCTCCTTCTGGTAAATGCCCATCCGGAAATCAGAGATTGCCGGATGGAGCTGTCAGCAGTCAGCGGTCAGCGGTCAGCCCGACCAAACAAGTCAGAGTTCAGATAGATTAATCGTAGGGGCAGGGTTTATCCCCGCCCGCCAAAGGTTGACCAATAAACAAGTATCCAGTATCCAGCATTTAGTATCGAGGAAGTCAGGCCTCTATGCTTGTCACAATTACAGCCCAACAAGGTGTTTCCCAAGGACACCTGCCGTCTGCCCACGGCAGGCGCCCTCGGGAAAAGTGGGGGTTGAGGTTGGTGCCAAAAAAAAATCCCTAAGCTGTCTCCAGCTTAAGGATTGCACCCAGTTTACTTGATCCTTAAGGATCGTCAATCTCAGCCATGTCCACGTGGCCTATAATCGACTAGCACCTGGGCAGGTCTTCTGGCTCTCGGATCATCCTAGTTGCCGCGCCTTCCCATCCAGCTTCGACTGGAAAGTGGTTACTTGCGGCTTTCGTCCCCGATAACAGCGGCGGGACCGCTCCCGACTTTCACGGGATTCCCTATTAAACCCTTTCGGGTACCCAAATTGTGTCGTTCTCTACTACTACAAGGCGGTGGGGAAAAGCAAGAGAAAAAATAGGCTCTCTCATCGTCTGTCTTATTATTTTCGCGGAACATAAAAAAAAACTCGTCTTTTTTTTTATTTATCACTATCCTACATGCATTACAATCGAAGCATAAAACCATTTTCAAATCTTCTTGGAACATAATCGCAGCTTAAAACCCTTTTCAGTTCTGCTTTGAATACATGATGAAGAAGAGATTCTTTTCAGGAGGAGGTGATTACAGGAAAAGATCAATGGTCAGGTGTCGAATTACAAAAGACGAAGAAAGATGTTACGACGGGAGGTGAGTGAGA
>JBFFBS010000201.1:0-6652 GCA_041560295.1 Syntrophobacteria bacterium
AGGAGTTTGGGTCTGAATCAGGCCGATTCGATTTGATACTCTGTGGACGTGAGTGTCCACCGGCAGTGCCCTTTTCCTGAAGCCATAGACCATGACACAGGCCGCCGTCTTTCTGCCCACACCCGGCAACTGCATGAGTTCAGCTACGGTTTCAGGGGTATTCCCAGAGTATTGTTTCAGGATGATCTTGCTGATTTCTTTTATCCGTGCTGCTTTGGTGTTGTAGTAGTTCGCTGGTCTGATAAGGGTGGCAATTTCCTCCTCAGGCGCGGAGGCCAGGGTTTCAGGAGAGGGAAAGCGGGAAAAGAGGGCCTTAGCTGCCTCGTCGGTTTTCTCATCCCGCGTTCTCTGGGAGAGCACGGTACCTATGAGGACCTGGAAAGGAGTCTGCCGGGTGTGCCAGTTCCAGGGTTTAGTGCCGTAGGTTGCGGCCAAGATCTTTAAAAGTTCTTCAGTGCGATTGTCAGTCATTCATCTGCTATGCAAATATGTCACGGCTCAGGCATAGGGCATAGTCAGCGAGACGAGCGAGACGAGGTTTATTAAATACACTCGACCTCCCGTCTCGCCCTACCTCCCGTCTCGCAGTTCCCTTACGCCTCTATTTATAGAATGGGTAGATAGTTATTTATCTCAAACTCGCTCACATGAGTGCGGTAACGATCCCACTCAATTTTCTTGTTGGCAATGATCTTATTGTAAATGTGATCTCCCAGAGTCTCGCGCATGAGCTCGCTTTTTTCCATCTCCCGGAGCGCTTCGTAGAGGCTTCCTGGCAGCGAGGTAATTCCCGCACGCTCCCTCGCTACCTCATCCATCTCGTAGATATCTTCTTCTATTGGTTCCGGAAGCTGGTAGTTCTCTTCGACCCCTTTCATCCCGGCTGCCAGCATTACCGCAAACGCCAGATACGGGTTACAAGCCGGATCTGGAGAGCGGAATTCAATCCGGGTCGCCTGTTCCTTGCCGGGCTTGTACATGGGCACTCGCACCATGGTAGAGCGGTTGCGTCGGGCCCAGGCAACATAGACTGGCGCTTCATATCCGGGAACCAGCCTCTTGTAAGAGTTGACCCACTGATTGGTAACCAGTGCCATCTCCCGGGCATGCTCCATGATCCCGGCTATGTAAGATTTGGCCATATCAGAAAGGTGATACTGGTCGCTGGCATCGTAGAAAGCATTTATGTCACCACGGAACAAGGATTGGTGAGTGTGCATGCCGCTGCCGTTCTCACCGAAGATGGGCTTAGGCATGAAAGTGGCATAGACTCCATTCTGCCGGGCAATCTCCTTGACTGTAATCCTCATGGTCAAAGCTGTGTCAGCCATCCTCAAGCCCTCGTCGTAGCGCAAGTCAATCTCATGCTGGCTGGGGGCAACTTCATGGTGGCTGTATTCCACCTGGATTCCCATCTCCTGTAGAGCGAAAATGGTCTCTCTTCTTAAATGTCCGCCTGTATCCAAGGGTGGAGCGTCAAAATACCCTCCCTTATCAAGGATCTTCGGCTTTTCGTTGTTTTCAAAGTAAAAAAACTCGAGCTCCGGTCCCAGGTAAAAGGTATATCCTTTTTCGGTCACCCTGCCCAAGATGCGTTTGAAGACATACCGCGGATCTCCTTCATATGGACTTCCATCGGGTTCCAAAATGTCACAGAACATCCTGGCAACCGGCCTATCTTTCGGCCGCCAGGGGAGAAACTGGAAGGTGGTGGGATCGGGCTTGGCGATCATGTCGCTCTCCTCGATCCGCGCAAACCCTTCAACAGAAGAGCCATCAAAGCCCATCCCCTCTGACAGGGCCTCTTCCAGTTCTGATGGGGTAATGGAAAAGCTCTTTAAAATTCCAAGCACATCGGTGAACCAGAACTGGATGAAGCTGACATTTCTTTCTTTGACAATCTTAATTACGTCTTTGCTGTTCTTGCAGAGCATGGAGTTCTCCTTTCTCAAATCTTTTCGTTATCTTTGTAATTCTGTAATGGCTCCACGTTTGCCTTGGAGAATATCAGATATATCCAAGCCTGTGGCATTTTTTATCTGTTCCATGATGGCTACGATGGATCCGGTTACCCCTTTGACATAGGTGGGCATCCCATTTCCATTGCCACTGTCCACAATGGTAACCTTATCAACAGACAGATTCTCAGAAATTACACTGGTGATCTTGTCAAGTATATCCGGGAGCTGCTGGATCAAGAACAGCTCCCTGGTATCTTCTTTCTCCCATTGCTCACGCATCAGTCTCACTGCTTCTGCGGTTGCTTTGCCATCTTCCACAATTGATGCAGCTTCACCGATGGCCGCTAGCACTTTGGCCTCTTTGTTGGCCTCAGCCGGCACAACCACATCAGCCTCGTATCTCTTCTTATTCATCTCAACGCGTTGTACTTCCAATTTCTGCTCTTCCTCAACCTTGGCAATCTCCCGGGCAACAGATGCTTTGGCCTCGGCCCGGTTCGTGTCAACCGCTAGATCGGCTCTCAGAACTTGAAGTTTGTTGTCGGCCTCAACAATGTTCATCTCAGCCTCAGATTCCGCAACACTTCCTCTTTTCTTCGCCTCTGCCGCAACTTGTTTGGCTTCGGCCTCGGCGTTGGCCTCGACAATCTTGGCCTCCTTGATGACCTCCGCATTCTTTTTGCGGCCGATAGCATCCAGGTACCCTTCGTTGTCAGAAAGATGCTGGATCTTAAATGTATCTAGAACTAAGCCAAGCTTTTGAAGATCAGTTCTGGCCTCGGTGGCTACCTTTTCGGCAAACTCGAGTCTCTTACTGTTGGCCTCTTCAGGGGTAAGGGTGGCTAATATCCCACGCAGATTACCTTCCAGGGTTTCTCTAGCGATCTGAGAAACGTCGGTCAGATTTCTTCCCAAAAACCTCTCCAGAGCATTGCCGAGACCTTCTTCCTCACTGCCGGCGATTTTGACGTTGGCCATGGCCTGGATGTTTACCGGAATGATCCCGCTGGTGAGGGCTCCTGTAAGCTCTAACTCAATGGGGACGGTGGTGAGAGGAAGTCTGGTAACAGATTCCACAATGGGTATCTTGAGACCGCGTCCTCCTTTGATGTAGCGGTACCCTACGACCGTGCCGTCTTTCAGTTTTCTTTTCTTGCCGGAAAAGACCAGGATTTCGTTGGGGTGGCAGATCCTCAAGTTCGCTTTGATGAAAGCAAGGATGATCAGAATTGATATTGCTGCTGCTGCTATCCAAACTCCTAACATGATTAAACCTCCTTAAGGTAATCGGCATGGGGCATGGAGCATGGAGCATGGGGAGGTTAATTTCGAATTTCGGATTGCGAATTGCGAATTTCGAATGCAGAAATCTCACATCCCACATCTCACATCTCATATCCCAAATCCAAAATCTCCCTCCTGCCTTGCACCCTGCACCTTGTGCCAGTTCGTTCTCGCCTCGTGATTCCTCAACAATTTGGCCCCGCCTAATATGTCTAGCTTTGGAGCCACGTTTAGCTAATCGCTTTGGTTCCTCTTTCCAGGGTTCTGATCCGCACGCATTGCGGTAGATCCATGACGAATATCTTACCGTCGCCCAGGTTTCCCGTTTTGGCGCCTTTGACAATGGCTTGGATGGTGGGCTCGACAAAATCGTCGTTTACTGCAATTTCAAGCCTTATTTTCTTCAGGAGGTTCACCTCCTGGAGCACGCCCCGGTAAGTCTCGGTGTAGCCCATGGTGTTGCCACACCCCAGGGCGTTACTCACCGTCAAGCTGAAGACCTCGGCATCAAACAGTGCCTGTTTTACATCCGGCAGCTTGTGCGGTTGAATCATTGCCACTATGTATTTCATTGTCTTACCTCCTTCAGGGCGTAGGGCATAGGGCTCAAGGCTCACGGTTTTCCTTGCGCCTTAAACCTTGCGCCCTGCGCCTTTCTTATTGCGTCGTAAAAATCTGGAAACCGTGATAGGCTTCCATGCCGTGTTCGTCGATGTCCAAACCCCGCAGTTCCTCTTCTCTGCTCACTCGCAGGCCTACCAGGTGCTTGATCAGCCAGAAAAGGAGCAAGCCGGTGGCCATGGACCAAGCGAAAACGGAAATGATGCCCAGACACTGAGCACCAAGAAGTTTCCATCCTCCACCGAAGAAAAGGCCATTTCCAGTTGTTCCTGGTGAGAATTTATCTTGGGCGAAAAGTCCAAGGGCAAAAGTACCCCAGGTTCCGCAGACAGCGTGGACAGCAATTGCTCCAACTGGGTCATCTATTTTGAGTACCTGGTCGAAAAAAATCACCGAGAGGACAACAAGGATGCCGGCAGCAATCCCGATCCAAATGGCGCTTCCTATAGAGACAAAGGCGCAGGATGCAGTTATCCCCACCAGGCCGCCAAGAACTCCATTGAGAGCCATACTTACGTCAGGCTTTTTGAACCACCACCAGGCTGCTACCATCGCGGCTATGCCGCCAGAGGCTCCGGCAATATTTGTGGTTGTGGCAATGTGGGCAATTTCAGGGACAAGCGCCATGGTGCTGCCCGGGTTGAATCCGAACCAGCCGAACCAGAGGATAAAGGTACCCAGTGCAGCAAGAGGGATACTGTGACCAGGGAAGGCGTTTGAAGAGCCGTCGCCGTTATACTTGCCGGACCTTGGTCCCAAAACCAGGGCACCGGTAAGAGCCAGCCAGCCACCAGTGGAATGGACTACGGTGGAACCGGCAAAATCCCACATTCCAATCTCAGCTAGCCAACCGCCACCCCAGATCCAGTGACCCACTATGGGATAGATAAAGGCAGTGATAGCTATGCTGTAAAAGATGTAGGCGGAGAATTTCGTACGTTCAGCCATGGACCCGGCCACGATGGTGGCGGCTGTGGCGCAGAACACAAGCTGAAAGAAATATTTGCATTCCAGAGGCACAATGGACCAATCCAGAGAGGCGAAGGTGTTGCCCGTATCCTGAAGGAAAAAGCCACTGGTGCCGAAAAGCATATTACCGGCACCAAACATTAGACCAAAACCAACGGCCCAAAAGGCAATGGTTCCGAAACAAAAATCCATTAGATTCTTCATCAGCATATTGCAGGCGTTTTTTGAGCGTGAAAATCCTGCGGTCAGCATGGCGAAACCCGCCTGCATGAACATAACGAGTATTGCGGCAATAAGAACCCATCCAGTATCCATGGCTAAGGAAGCGCTCTCAATGGCCTGGGCATTGGTTGCTATGGTGGGTCCGTCCCCGTCCGCCAGAGCAAACGGGGCCACAAGCCCAGTTATCAAAAAAACAAGAAACATGATCATCAATACCTTCCGCATCATCTGCTATCCTCCTATTAAAAAAGACATAAGGCTTCAGGCTCCAGGCATAGGGCGATTTGTCCTTCAACTCATCCCTATGCCATATTTCGCAAACGCCCTGCGCATAAGGCAATAGGTGTGCCAAGAGACCTTTAACGCATAAAAGTATTGTGATTATAGTTAGTTATGAATTAATGGAATGAAGAGGGTGGGGGGCTAAAAAATACAATTTTGTATTTTATATGGGGAGTTAATAACAGAAATGTAGTTAAGGGAAATTGCGAATTTCGAATTGTGAATTTGGGATTTAAGATGTGGGGCACGATCTAGTAAGCGGCTGGCTATATGCTACCGGTCGGAAATCTGCCAAAGAGATTAGACTCACCAATTCATAGATATATGCTCATTGCGGCATCCCGTGCAATATCTACAAACATACCCAGTCCAGCAATGGAATCTACCTCTTCAATTAGGTCATCTTGGCGCAAGTCAAAGAGAGTCATTGCGGTAACACATGCATGGAGCCGAAGTCCTACACGTTTGGCCTCACGGATCTGCTCAGAAATTGGCTGTAGAATTCCAACTTCAAGCCCCATTTCAATTGCATCTCTCATGTCGTCCTGCGTTTCTGACGCTAGATTATCTGCTGCTCCCTTGACCAATCTCCTGAGGGCTCCAAATGTGAAGAGTGTCACCACTTCCATTCCATAAGCCAATGCCGTCTTTGCTAGCATGAGACCATAACTGACTCTATCATATGCTGGACTGTGGAATATTATGGCAAGTGTATCGGTCTTAGTACCCTTATCGTTTTTCACGCAGGCACCTTCCTTCATCCGAGGAGTTTGAGTCTTACCCTAATGACTGCCTTGGAACATGAAGAAAGCTCTCAGCAATCGGCAATCCTTCAATATTCTATCCCACGGCCACCTCCACTTCTACGTATCCAATGTTCTTGCAGAAATGGTTTATGTAGGGGTGTTGGCATTGTTTGGCGTTCGATGTGGTCAAAGGTACTGATTCAGAGTACCGGCCAAGTCGAAATGAGAAATGTCAATGGCCGAGAGAATAAAGAAATTCGTGAGCGTGATTGGTGGGAAGCTAGATGTCACTTGCGATGAGTGTGGTAGCAGAATGCGTCCTGGAGGACACTACCAGCTCGATGTAGGGGACAAGAGCTATCAATTCGACACAGAGAAGTGTATGGAGGCCTTTGAAGCGAAGCTTTGATCCTCTCAACTTCAGCATCTAAGAACTGGCGGAGGTCGCAGTTTCTCTTTGATTGTCCTCCGCATCTGTTTGCTTTGTAAAACAGATATGCCGACCTATCTAGGTCGGTTTGACAGATAGTAGTCGCTCATTCAGAGCAGGACAATGCAAAAGGAAAG
>JBFFBS010000202.1:0-6627 GCA_041560295.1 Syntrophobacteria bacterium
AGCGGTCTGGCTACTTAGAATCATTCTATAAGGGTACCTTGGCAACCTTCCTGGCAACGCCATGCAGCGGCCCCCTCCTTGGAGGAGCCATGGCCTGGACACTTCGACAACCTCCTGTTCAGAGTTTTACCGTATTTTCATGCCTGGGTGTCGGTATGGCTGCCCCTTACGTGGTTATGTCTTTTTTTCCCAACACCCTGCACTGGCTCCCCCGCCCTGGAAACTGGCTCATCCATTTTGAGCGACTCATGGGCTTTGCTCTTCTGGCCACGGTGATCTATTTACTCACTGTCCTCCCTGAACAGATGACGGTCGGGGTGATCCTTTTCTGTTTCTTCCTGGCCATAGGTTTCTACATCTGGGGGAAGATGACCACCCTCAGCGACTCAACCCGTCGACGGTTAATCGTTCGGTTGACGGCAGTGATCATCATGGTTGTTGGAGGATGGGTCAGTTTGGATATAGTCCCCTCTGTGGCGCGAAATGTGGAGCTGGTCTCGGAGAAATCGCAGCAATGGCAGCCCTATACTGATAAGAAACTGCTGCAAGCTGCCAGGAAAAACCGTTGGGTGGTGGTGGATTTCACCGCAGACTGGTGTCCCAACTGCCTCTTAGTGGAGAAAACCGTTCTCAACAACCGGACCGTAGTAGAGACTTTCCGAAAACATGATGTTTTGCTTCTGAAGGCTGATCTTACCATGGAGAACCCTCCCGCCAAAAGGTTACTCCAGAAAATGGGAAGCCGCAGTATCCCTTTCTTGGCTTTTTTCCCGCCGGGAGAGCACTTCTGGCAACCCTATTTCTTGCGCGATCTTTACCGCGTCAAGGACGTATTAGGGGTTTTCGCCACGTCCTCACGGGACATGGACCAATAGTCGGTTGGTCCTTAGCTGCCAGACAACCAACCATAGTCACGTCGCCTAAAGTTCACCACTACCACGCCCCAATCAAATCCGAAATTCGAAATCCGAAGCACGAAACAAACTCGAAGCACGAATTTTTTAATGTTCAAAACGGACTGATTTATACACATGGTAAGATTTTCGAGTCATTGGAAAATTTGAGCGTTAGAGATTATCTCAAAACTGGGGACCCGCCCCCAGAGTGGGGAGTCCGGAGGACCAATTTCGATATTCGGATTTTTTGACCTCTAGTTTTTCTTCGTGCAACCGGGTGGCCGAGATTATCCTCTGCGATCGCTTAAAGAAGACCGGCCCTCTTTAGTGAGGTCATAGTGCTGGCACCTAGTGTAGTTACTCGGCTCAGGCTCTGACTCAACTCTTGTCGTGCTGCCTCCAATTGTCCCAACCGAGCATAACCCTCCATAAGATTGAGTTGGTCATTGAGACCATCCCAGTCCGACCTCCCCATGACATTGGCGGCGAGTTTCATTTCATTGCCCACTCCTCTGACAAAAGAGCCGAACATTTTCAAGCCACCCGAACGTTCACCCTCGTTTAGATCTGGCAAAACGTCCAGCAGCTGCCCGGCAATGATCAGGGCCGACTTTAGCCGCTCAGCATACATGAAGCCCAGAATATTCCTCCTCACTCCTTCACTGTTCATAGCGACTCTTCCTTTTTCCCTCCATTGTAAAATATTAGATTCGAGAGTTTTAGGTGTCGGGTGTCAGGAAAAACAGACAGTAAATCTGACTCCTGAACACTGAAACCTGAAACCTATTCTGCCTGCAAAGCCATTGCACTCTTATCTGTGCAGCACTATTGGATTCTGCCATTGTATTCAATTATAGAAAACAGTATCATTAATCTTCTCCGTATCACAAAGGATCTTCTTGTGACTTCAAGTGAACCGAGTTGGTTTCACTGGCGGTGCTGCAATGACAAGCAGTCGAGACTACTATGGAATTCTTGGGCTGAAGGAAGGTGCCTCTTACGAGGATATCAAGAAACGATTTCGCCAACTAGCTCTCCAGTATCACCCCGACCGCAACCCGGATGATCCAATTTCAGAGGAAATGTTCAAACTGGTGGCCGAGGCTTACCATGTTTTGAGTGATCAAGAACGGCGGCTCCTTTACGACCACCAAGGTCATGAGGGCCTCAAAAAACGCGGTTATCGAGGTTTTAAGAGAACCGAGGACGTCCTGCGAACCTTTTCCTCTGAATTTTTTGACTTCCTTGGTATTGGTGGAACCGGATCTCAGCGGCACCCATCACGCGGAGCTGACCTCTGCTATCAACTTGAGCTATCCCGTGAAGAGGCCGCCAATGGTGCCAGGAAAAGCATCCAGATTGACATCATGGAAAGCTGTCCCCAGTGTCAGGGAAATGGTGTCAAACCATCCTCCACATTGCAATCCTGTTCTTGGTGCGGCGGAAGTGGCACGTACACTGCAACTTCAGAAATATTTAGCGCAATAGGAGAATGCCCAAAGTGCAATGGCAAAGGGAGTCTCCGTTCACTCTCGTGCGATTCTTGCAATGGTCAGGGGCGTCGTGAGGTCAAAAAGGATTTCCAGGTAGACATTCCGGCCGGAATACAAAACAACACTCGCCTGAAAATATCTCGCGAGGGAGACGGTGGCGAGTTCAATGATGAATCGGGTGATCTTTATGTGGTCTTGCGCATACGACCTCACCCCTGAATGGGATAATCTCTCACAGAGGTCACAGAGCGCTCAGAGAGCTCTAACTTATAAAGAAGAATGGTGTTGGATTTCATTGGATCGCTTAAAGCATTAGTGGAGAGACACTGACCGCCAAGAACAAGCTAGCTCGTTCTTGGCATCAGGCTCTCTCCACTTGTCCCGATAGCCCTATCGGGACTCCCTGCTTTGCAGGGATCTTTAAGCGATCCGTGTACATCCGCTAATAGCTTTTCCTCTGAGCCCCCTGAGGACTCGAGAGACCGCAGGGAACGGGCGAGAGATAATTGAATTCATATTAGTCGAACCTCAAAATGATGTAGGGGATTACCATGTCAGAGTTAACTCATTTTGATGAATCTGGTCAGGCACGAATGGTGCATGTGGGAACAAAGCAAGTTACTGACCGCCGAGCGGTTGCCAGGGGACGGATTCGCATGCAAAAGGAGACCCTGCAACTCGTCGTCGGGGGGGATGTAAAAAAGGGTGACGTCCTGGGTGTGGCTCGACTGAGCGGTATCATGGCTGCGAAACGAACCAGTGAACTGATACCTCTCTGTCATCCCTTGAAGTTGACCAGCATCACCATAGACTTCACCCCGGACAACAAAGCCTCAGAAATCATCATCCAGGCGGAGGTAAATGCCACCGATCGAACTGGCGTTGAGATGGAGGCCTTGGTAGCGGTTGCAACAGCAGCATTGACCATATACGACATGTGTAAGTCGCATGATCGGGGTATGATTATTGATGACATGCGCTTGCTAGAAAAGAGTGGTGGTAGGAGCGGACATTATCGAGATCAAAGCTTTTGAACGGTGCGCGTGTTTTATCCTTTACATAAGTGGAATCCTGTGCTAAAAAGGCTCTCTTCTACTTGCGGCATAGGGGAGTTAGAGGATGGAGAAGGAGAAACTTAATTACTTCCGAGAAGTTTTAACAGAAAGGTTTCAGGAGATACTAGCCGAAGCGGAAAAGACTGTCTCCGGTATGACCACCACGAACGAAAGCTTTCCGGACCCCACCGACCGAGCCTCTCTGGAGGCGGACCGCAATTTCATGCTGCGGATTCGTGATCGAGAGCGTAAACTCCTTAACAAAATAAGAAGCGCCTTAGAGCGAATTGATTCCGGAGAATTCGGTATCTGTGAGGGGTGTGGTGATGAAATTGGCGGTGAACGACTGAAGGCTCGACCGGTTACCACTTATTGTATCTCTTGTAAGAAAAAACAGGAAGACATGGAAAAAGCCGGTGGTCTGTAGGTTTCAGGATTCAAATCAGCCTACCTCCTTCCTTGAGAACCTTTCTGTTTGACCCTCTGGGCCACCGAGGGCAATGAGTTGCCCCAGCCGCTCACCTATCTGCATCATCAGTTACAATCCTGACGGCTTCGTAAAAAGTCCATCTGTCCCGCCCCGGCGGGATTGCGCTTCATCCTTAGTCATTGCGGCGTACCTGTAAGTACGCCTCATTCCTAAAGATTTGCGCGCCTTGCATCTGGAACTTCTTACTGTGCCGTCTCATTAGTGACTTTTTACGTGATCATCACTCCTTAGATGCTCGATATCTCCTGCGTGAACCGTTATGAGAGAGTCATGTTCCACTCGGACCAACAAAGCTCCCTCTTCTGTAACATCAACGGCAACACCTTCTGTTAGCTCCCCCCGCTGCACTATGCGGACGTGCCGGCCCAATGTGGCCGATAAATGGCGCCACTTTTCAAGGATTACTGCCACATTCCCCTGCTGAAGCCCTTCATAAAGATATTCAACTTCTGCCAAGATCTTGGTAAGCAATTTAGTTCGATCCACTGGCTCGCCGAGCTCAATGAATAGAGAGCTTGCAGCCAATAGCAGCTCTTGGGGAAGATCAGCTGGGGTGTGATTGACGTTAATACCAAAACCAACTATCGCATGCTCCACCGCAGTTACCCTCACTTTACTTTCTAATAGAATTCCCACTACCTTCTTGTCATTGATGAGGATGTCATTTGGCCATTTGATACGAGGAGAAAGATTCGTTTCTAGGGCCACAGCCCTTGCTATTGCTACTGCCGTCATCAGGGTTAGAAGCATGGTCTTGGCGGGCGACAATTCCGGTCGCAGCACAATCGAACAGTAAATGCCCACCCCAGGGGGTGAATGCCAAGAGCGGTCCCCTCGACCACGACCTCGCAGCTGTTGTTCTGCTAGAACAACCGTGCCTTCCGGCGCATCCTGTTGCGCTAGATCCATTGCAGTCACATTGGTTGAATCCACGTCGGGGAAGAAATGAACGGTCCTCCCCAGCCACCGAGTGGTTAGACTCTTGCTTATCTGTTCTAAAAAGAGAGAGCTGCTGGTTTTCATGGAATGTTCCACGTGAAACAACACCGTAGTCCGGTGTGTGGGGTGGCTTAAAACTCCACTTTACTCTCGAAGGGAGGCCTCAACCATCGGGCGCAGTCTAGTTTCCACCAGGTGATCCACGAGGTGAGGCAGCGGCTCAGCAGAGGTCCCTATCACTTCAACGTCTTCCTGGGTTAACGGCAGGAGCATTTTAAGCGCGGGGCTGCTCGCCACGGCTGTTGCCATAGGAGGGGTCAGTTCGCCCATCATCGCATTGGCGAGAACTATTGATATGGAGCCTATGATGACATCCACTTTGGGAACAGTCATAATAATCGCATTCTCACCACTGGCGCCTCTATTGGCTCCGGCTTTCATCATTTGCGCCGTAGCAATAGCATTTGTTCCCAAGGCGAGAATTTCCACCTGTTCCTGAAAGGCTGCTCTGATCTTCTTGATGAGGGCGTTCCCAATGCCGCCGCCCATACCGTCAATAACGCAAATCTTCATATCACCAACCCATCTGATTTGGGACTGTCTTTATCACACTCTAGGTTCAGCCCCAATGCTACAGTAGGCACGATATACTACTATGCCTAACCAGAGCAAGAAAAAACGGGAAACGACTATAGACTCTTGTCAGTGTTGTAGCGGGCTAACGAAGCCTGAGTGAAAATTTACCACAGAGGCACAGAGGAGTGCTTTGCACTCAAATTCGAAATACGAAACCCGAAGCACGAAACAAATACAAAATCCGAATTCTCAAATGTTCAAAACGTAACTACTCAAGAAGAATTGTCTGGTGTTTTGGTAATTTGGATTTTGGTAATTAGAATTTGTTTCGGATTTCGATATTCGGATTTCGGATTTAAGCTATCTCTGTGGTTAGCAAATAAAGGTGCATATCGAAATCTAGTATCCACAGTATGCGGAGCTAAAGGTATGGGCGTAACAGTAATTCATTGTGCTTCTGCCTCTGGTTTGCGTGTAAAGCGAAAAGAGCGATCTCAAAAAAATCACTTGCCTTGTGGAGGAGCCTGCCGGTAAGTTGTGATGGCATTTAACTCTAATGTTGCAAACCCGCTCCGTGGAAAAGCGCATGCAGTGGTTCGGCATTATTCTCTTTGTATTGGCTGCGTATCTGTTAGGATCACTGCCCAGCGGCTATCTGATTGGACGCTGGGTGGCTGACATTGATGTGCGTACTGTTGGAAGCCAGAACATCGGTGCCACCAATGTTGCCCGCAGTCTTGGTTTCAAATGGGGCCTCTTGGTTCTCATCCTCGACATGGCCAAAGGAGCGCTCCCGGTTACAGTGGCGTTCGGTCTGTGGTCTGGTGAAGCGCAGAGTGGCTCTCTCATAGTTACCCTCGTGGCCTTGGCCGCTTTTTTCGGCCACCTTGCCTCGATTTTTCTTCGCTTCCGCGGCGGCAAGGGCGTGGCAACAGCATTTGGCATCGCCCTCGTTCTCATGCCCAAAGCGGCTTTGGCTGCCCTTGTTGTTTTTCTGGTTGTGACCTTGCTCTGGCGGTACGTCTCCCTCGGTTCTCTCACAGCCCTTCTCACCCTACCAGCGTGGGCGGCAGCCACTGGCTACCATTCCCTCTATGTTGGCCTGAGCTCAGTCTTTGCCCTTTGCGTTGTAATTCGACATCGGAGTAACATACGTAACCTTCTCCAGGGAAAGGAAA
>JBFFBS010000203.1:0-6613 GCA_041560295.1 Syntrophobacteria bacterium
TCCTACTGCTTCCGCTGCGTGACCTGTACAAACGCATGCCCTGTGGTGCGAAATTACACCAATCCGAGGGAAGCCGTTGGGTTATTGCCCCATCAAATCATGCACGCCGTCGGCATGGGACTCTGGGATCTGATCTTCAGCTCAAGGATGTTGTGGGATTGCCTGGGATGCTATCAATGCCAAGAGCATTGCCCTCAGGACGTTAAGGTTGTCGATGTGTTTTATAAATTAAAAAACATGGCCATCGAGCGCGCTAGGGAAAAATTACTGAATGAAAAGACGGGTGATTAAATGAAGTTTGTAATGATGCGTTGTTGCACTACCCCGATCGTACTTCAAGAATACGAATGGTCTACCAATGCAGTTATGGAGAAGCTAGGTATAGAACTGGTTGATGTCCCAGAACTTGGTTGCTGTGGCTATCCGCTGAGAAACATCAGTTTCAGAGCTCATATCCTTGCTTCTGCCAGAAATCTGGCCCTCACTGAAAAAGAGAATCTGGATTTACTCACCGTCTGCAACTGCTGTTACGGAACCTTGAAATATGTCGACCAGCTTATGGGTGATGACGCTGCAATAAGGAAAGAGGTCAATACAACTCTGGAGAAAGAGGGGTTGAGATACGAGGGTGATATTAAACCAAAACACATCCTCCAGGTCCTCTACGACGACGTGGGTATTGAAACCATAAGAGATATGATCGTAAAACCTTTTGACGGCTTGAGAATTGCCACTCATTATGGCTGCCGTATATTGCGGCCAAGCAAAGTTGCCCAGTTCGACAAACCGCACTTTCCTACTAAGTTCGATGAACTTGTGGAGGTGACCGGAGCTCAGAGCATTGAATGGCCTAAAAAATTGGAGTGTTGCGGCTCGCCCTTGTGGGGAATAAATAATGAACTCTCTTTGGACCTGACTGAGAACAAGCTGAGGGGGGCCAAAGAATCCGGCGCTGATTACCTCTGCGTCGCCTGTTCCTACTGCCAGATCCAGTTCGATAGAGTGCAAAGAATACTGCTGATCGAAAGAGGCCCTGACCTCAAACTGCCCTCGGTTCTCTACCCTCAACTTCTAGGACTTGCCTTGGGCATTGATGGTGAAACGCTCGGATTGCAGAGGAATAAAGTGTCCATCACCGACATTGAGTTCTTTTTGTATCATAGAGCGGCCAGGTAGGATTAAACACCATGGTAGGACCCCAACCGCTAGCCCAACTGAGGGAAGCGACAGTTATCTATCTCTTGCAGAAGCGAAGGCAAGGCTGGCCGAGGAAAGTACCACTAGAACAGAGCCTATGTTGTGAACCAGAGCTCCCATAATGGGAGTTAAAAATCCCCCACCGCTGGCCAGCACGGCAACTGCGTTGAAAATCAAGCCAAAGGCGATGTTCCATTTAATGATCTTTAAAGTCCTGCGGCTGAGCTGCACCAAGAAAGGTAATTTGGAGATGTCATCGTGCATGAGAACAATGTCTGCCGTCTCCAAGGCCACGTCGGTTCCCACTCCGCCCATGGCAATGCCCACATTCGCTCTTGCCAAAGCAGGAGCGTCATTGATCCCGTCTCCCACATAAACTACCACTTGCCCTTTGGCCTGAAAATCCTCGATCATCCTGAGCTTGTCTTCTGGTTTCAATCCCGCCCACGCATCCGTTAACCCCACCGAGTCTGCAACCGGGATAGCAGCCTTTTCGTGGTCACCTGAGAGAAGACCAATTTTTTCTATTCCCAGGCTACGGAGATTTTGCACCATTTGCCTTGCCGTGGGCCGAATATGATCCGCTACACTAATTACCCCGAGGGCACGACCTTCCTCATACACTAACAAGGGGGTGGTGCCATTTTCTTTGATATTTTCCAAGTTACTGCACAGGATCTCGGGTATATCACCACCGGTAAGACAACCGCTCCCAACCTCAACTAATCTCCCCTGGACTCTGGCCCTGACACCACGTCCAATCTCAGTGACCATCTCTTCCACGGGGCAGATATTTATCTTGGCGTAGTGGGCTGCTCTGAGAACAGCTTTGGCTAAGGGGTGAGTACTGTTTTGCTCCACACAGGCAGCACGGGCTAAAACCTCACTGGGTTCGATACCGGCCACCCCATATATTTCGTCGACGCGAGGTTCGCCCTCGGTAAGAGTGCCTGTCTTGTCAAAAAGAACAGTGTTTGCCCGTCCAGTTTCCTCGAGAAAAAGACCTCCCTTTACCAGGATCCCGGACTTCGCCGCCCGCCCTATGCTGGCAACAATGGCAGTAGGGGCGGCAAGTATGAGGGCACAAGGGCAACCCACAATAAGCACGGTTATAGCTCGCCCTGCTTCTCCTGTTATCCACCAGGTTACTCCAGCAGCAACGAGAATCGTTGGCGTGAACCAGCGGGCATAGCGATCGATTAGTTTTACCGCTTGGGGTTTATGCGCCTCGGCCTTGGAGACCAGTTTTATAACCTTGCCGAGGGTTGAGTCTTCACCTATATTTGTCGTCTGTATCTCCACAACCCCGTTTTGATTAAGGGTGCCAGCATACATTTCATCACCGACCCCTTTTTCACGAGGGATGGGCTCCCCTGTCATGGACGACTCATCCACCGAGGTGATGCCTTTCATTACTACCCCATCCACCGGAATTCTCTCTCCAGGTTTTACTAGGAGAAGATCACCAACCTTTATCTCAGCAACAGGTACCGTCTGCATCTGGCCATCTGCGATCACTGTGGCAGTATCAGGAGAGAGGCTCACAAGAGACTCAACCGCCTTTCGCGCTGAATTGCTCGTGGCCTCCTCCAGCATGGCCCCAAACACCATGACGAAGCTTACTACCGCGGCAGTCAAAAATTCCCCCTCGATCAGACACGCTATAATAGCTAAACTGACGAGCTCATCCACGTTGACCTGTCGCTGCATCAGTCCCTTGTAAGCACCCCAAATTATAGGCAGTCCACTGAGCACTAGGGCTGTGAGCGCCAGGGCCACACCCCAAGATGACTGCACCCCTTCTCCGCGGTCCCAGAGATAACTGGTCAGGGTCAAAACCCCCGCCAACGCGACTCTATAGAAATCTCGAGAACCAAGAAGTTCACGATAAACGCCAAGCTGTGAAAAACGTCCGATCATGGGTCTCTCTAAACCCCTCGTTCTGAGGAATCTTCATCTGGCATCTCGCAGACATAAGATGATTCAGATTTTTTTACAGTGATTATTCGGGCTACTAGTTGCATCACAGGATGAGATGGTAGGACAGGGGCTCTCGCTGCAGCCGCAGCCTTCAGATTTGCCTGCGACGGTCCGATAAAACCACCGGACCGATACCATCAATGCTATTCCAGCGATGAGGAATACTAGGATTGTTTCTGTCATTATTCTTTCCTATTGGAATCGACTATTAAAAGAAACTCAGGTGATGAAAAAGATAACAATTTCAATCCTACTGTTCAAGTGGGAATTAAACCATTACCCGCAAACTTAAGGAAACTGTGTCCAATAAACATAAACCCCGCCGGTTCAGAAGAACCAGCGAGGTTTTTTATATAGAAACCGCGCCTATCTCAGCCCTGTCCAATTTACCATCGTCTGCGGACGAACACTCGATGCTGCCAATCTTCCACAAACGGATCCACATGCTCCCAGTTTACTTTCCAATGTGAGCTGCGGTACCGTTGCCTCAGGTGATGAGCCACAGAAATAGCCGTAATTCCAATAAGAATCAAACCAGCAGAAAACAAGCCCACCAGTAACATTGGAAATAAAACTACAAGGATGCCAAGCATAATAAAGATCGCACCAGGTACGTATAGTGAGAATCCTTTTATACTTTTTTTCATTGCTAGCCTCCACGAATCATTTTATGAACAATGCGAACAAATCAAAAAAATGGCGGGGCGGCTCTTTACATCCTATAATGGACACGCCTTTTCCCCGCCCTTTTGCCAGATCTAACTGGGTGAGATCTGAGAGTGGTTAGTTTTTTACCTCAATCCTTTTGGGCTTGTCTTCCTCGGCCTTGGGTAAGGTAACAGTGAGTACCCCGTCTTTGTAGGCTGCGTCAATACCTTCAGCTTCGACCTTCTGCCCTAGATTCAAGCTCCTGGAGAAACTTCCAAATTGGCGTTCAATCCGATGATAGTTCTCCTGCTTGTCCTCTTTCTCCATCTTCCGCTCGCCTTTGATGGTAAGCAAACCATCAGTGAGGGTGATATCGATGTCCTCGACCTTCATGCCGGGAAGTTCGGCCTTTACAATAATTTCACCTTCGGTTTCAGAGACATCAAAAGCTGGCATCCACTCTCTTTCACCAGTACCGAAACCTGGGAGGTCAAAGTCCTCTAAAAACCAGTGAAAGAGATCCTTTCTTGGCCGAGCAAGTGGTGTTCTGTATCGTCTCCACGGTACCATCTCAAACATTTTTTTCCTCCTTATTCTATTATTTCAACTAATTAAACTTATTTGTGTAATAATTTAATCATCATTCTCTGAAGGTCAAGAGGTGCAATTAGATTTTTTGCCTATGGATGATTATTTCGGCTGGATTGTCGGGGTAATGAGGTGGGAATTTTCCTGTTTTCTTGAAAAGTCTTCGGGGGCGAGGATGATCCTCGCCCCCGAAGTTTTTGCTTTTCTAGCCAGGCCGATTTTACTCGGATTCCAAAGTCACGGTTACATAGAAAGTCCTGCTTCCACGTTTAACGAAGAGCAGCAAGGACTCGCCTGCTTTGGCTTTTCCGACCAGTCGTTTATACTGTTCTGTATCTTCCACTGCTTGTCGGTTTATCTCTTTGACGAGATCCCCGCGTCGTAAGCCAGCCTCAGCACCAGCACTACCCGACTCAACGTTGGTAACCAGCACGCCCTTCTCGTCTCGGGGCCAGTCAAATTGCTCTGCCAGTTCCGGTGTCAAGGTCTGCACGGTAAGGCCGAGATCAGTGCTAATGGTTTTTTCTGTTTCAGGGAACTCATCCGGCATTGCTCCCACTTTTACGGTCAACGTTCTGGCCTTGCCATCTCTAATAACCTTCACCTTGACCCGCTTTTTCGGAGTAGTGTTGGCAACAACTCTTTGCAGTTCGTTGGGTGAACTAATGTCTTTTCCGTCAAAGCCGATGACGATATCGCCGCGCTCCAGACCGCCCTTTTCGGCGGGAGAATCTTCGATGACTTCAGCAATCAGTGCGCCCTCGGCTTTTTCGAGTTTGAAAGATTTGGCAATGTCCTCTGTTACCTCCTGGATGCTCACTCCGAGCCAACCTCGAATGACTTTGCCCTTTTCCAATTGTGGCAACAACTCTTTGGCAATATTAATGGGTATGGCGAAGCCAATGCCCTGACCCGTGGCTACTATTGCCGTATTGATTCCGATGACCTCACCCTTCATATTAAAAAGCGGGCCACCGCTGTTCCCAGGATTAATGGCAGCATCAGTCTGAAGGAAATCGTCATAGGGTCCGGCCCCAATCACCCTGCCCTTGGCGCTCAGAATTCCCACGGTGACGGTTCGTTCCAGGCCGAACGGATTGCCGATGGCCATGACCCATTCCCCAACCTTAGCTCTGTCCGAGTCCCCCAGTGGTGCCCCTTTATCAACATCCAGAGGTTTTTTCGTTTTGATCAAAGCGAGATCTGTCTTCGGATCCCTTCCCACCACTTCAGCTTTGTATTCTTCGCCATCATCCAGTCGAACGGTAATTTCTTCGGCATTGGCTACTACGTGGTTGTTGGTGAGGATATAGCCTTTCTTGGGATCGATTACAACGCCTGAACCCAAGCTTCGCTGTCTCCGTTCCTTGGGGATCTGTCCAAAAAAGCGCTCAAAAAAATCATCGCCAAAAAAATCCCTAAATTGTTTATGCTGACCGAACGGCCTTGGCATGGGGCCTCTCTTGATTACTGTGGTGGTAGAAATGTTGACTACTTCATTTTTAACGTCGTCAACAAGTTCAGCAAAAGAAATCGGTCCGTTTGGGTAGGGTTTTACCCCCTCCTCGGCCCCAAAGGCTGTCTGGGCCAATGACATAAGCAAGAATGCCAGCACTGTTACGGTAAAAATAAGGCCGCTCTCATATGGCTTAAAACGGCCGACTCTTGAGATACCCATCCTCATACCAACTCCTTTCTAAATTCGCCCCTGCCCAGATGTTTCATATGGGAGGTGCAATCCATATGGTTCACTATTAGTGTAAGTAGACACCTGCACACTGGTAAAGTTCCACAACTATGGTAATCCTTGCCATCCAATGAGGATGCTTCTAATATAATGCTCTTTCCAGGTATGTAAAGTTTTAGTAAGCAAAGACCTCTACCTCACCTTGCCCGGATGGCCCCATATGGAAATCTGGCAATTCAACGATCCTGAACCCCTTCGCCCTTTTCTTCGGGTTCTGGAAAATCACGCCCAACATCTCGTAAATAGTGCCGGTCATCTTCTCGGGGTAGATCCAGGGCCACGTCGGGCGGATCTCATTTGTTTGGCCCAGGGATTAGTGGACAATTGCGCAGAGGTACGCCAGGCAGTTAGAATTTTGATTTTCAGCCCCCCAGTGGAGGAGGAACTTGCCCATTTTCGCCGTTTAGTCAATTGGCTTCCGGACTGGCTGCCCCCCGGTTGGCATGAACACCA
>JBFFBS010000204.1:0-6597 GCA_041560295.1 Syntrophobacteria bacterium
AAACTTTGCTCGGATTGCCAGCGCCGCAAATCCACCAATCCCTTGAGGATATTCGACTGCAAAGTCGAGTCCTGCCGTCAGTTGGTTGCTGAGGCCCCAGTTCTTCTCGATCATCTCTGCAAAGACTGTGTAGACAACTTCGAAAGTGTCAAGGATCATCTGACTAGCCTTGGTGTGTCGTTTACCATCGATCCGCACATGGTTCGCGGTCTTGACTATTACAACCGGACCACCTTTGAGGCGATTACCCCGCATCTGGGCGCTCAGAATGCAGTTGGTGGGGGTGGCCGTTACGATGGTCTCATGAAGACGCTCGGGGGACCTGACCTCTCTGGTACAGGTTTTGCCATCGGCATGGAGCGGCTTATCCTCCTGCTGGATGAGCAAGCCGACATCGACACAGGCCCGTACCGTCTCTTCGTAGCTTGTTTGGGCGAGGAATCCCAAAAAAGGGGATTCGGACTTGTCCAGGAATTAAGGCTTCGCGACCTTTTTGTGGAAATGGACTATGAGTCTAAGAGCCTCAAGGCCCAAATGCGCAGGGCCGATAAGCTTGGAGCCACTCATGTACTCATCCTTGGCGAGGATGAACTGAAAAAAGGATCGGCGCTACTGAGAGACATGGGGGCTGGCACGCAGGAAGAAATTCCATTGGAGGGACTCATCGAGCATGTACTTTCTCGTTTGAACTTAAGCGATCAAGAACTGACATAGGTCTGCGTAGTTGAAACGAAAGCTATAAATCCGAAATACGAAGCACGAAACAAATCCGAAGCACGAATGTTCGAATGCTCAAAACAACAACGACTAGACCAGCAGATAATAGTTTTGGTCATTTGGATTTTGGTAATTTGAATTTGTTTCGAATTTCGATATTCGATATTCGGATTTTGAATGGCTGACTTAGATCCCGCAACTGTACTTACTTAATTCGCTCAATTCTTTGGAAGGCAACACATGGCTTTGGATTCTCTTGGTGACTGGGAACGCACTCACGACTGTTGCACCCTCGGTGCTGATGATACGGGCAGTAGGGTTGCCCTTATGGGTTGGGTTCAACGTCGTCGGGATCACGGTGGTCTCATCTTTATCGATCTCCGTGATCGGCGCGGCATCACTCAAGTGGTGTTCGACCCCCAGCGTAATGCTGAAGCACATCAAAGGGCCCACGCCCTGAGATCTGAACACGTTATTGCTGTGCGCGGCGAGGTGCGGTTGCGACCGGAAGGAATGACCAATCCTAAACTGAAGACCGGGGAGATCGAGGTGATAGTGGATGAGTATCGTTTGCTCAACACCTCCCTCACGCCACCTTTTCAACTGGAGCCAGAGGTTGACGCCGGTGAGAATCTAAGATTGCGTTACCGATTCCTTGATCTGCGCCGGCCTAATATCCTCCAAAACCTGCTCCGACGTCATCATACGGCTCATGCGGTCCGCCACTATCTGAATCAAGCCGATTTTATAGAGGTCGAAACCCCGGTGTTGACCAGAAGCACACCCGAAGGGGCTCGCGACTACCTCGTTCCCAGCCGGGTTAATCCAGGCAAGTTCTACGCCTTGCCACAATCGCCCCAGCTGTTCAAACAATTATTAATGATGGCCGGTGTCGACCGCTACTACCAAGTTGTGAAATGTTTTCGAGATGAGGACTTGCGCGCCGACCGTCAACCTGAGTTTACCCAGGTCGACATTGAAATGGCCTTCATCAATGAGAAGCAGATCTTCCGAATAACCGAGGAGTTGCTCGGCCACGTCTTCAAGGAGGTCCTTGACCAGGAACTCGAATTGCCTTTTGCACAAATCACGTACGATGAAGCCATTGCCCGCTACGGGACAGACAAACCTGATACTCGGTTTGGGATGGAACTCGTGGATGTCACTCCGGTCTTTGCCAACAGTAATTTTCAGATGTTTGTGCGGCTCATAGAGGACGGGGGCATGGTCAAGGCTCTGACGCTCAAAGGCCAGGCCACCTTGCCTCGCAGCGATTTGGACAAGATGCAGGGAAAGGAGAATCTGGCCAACCACTACGATATACAAACTGGAGCCCAGGGTGTTGCTTGGATCAAGGTGCAAGAAAACAACTGGCAGGGGCCGGTAGCCAAGAACCTCACTGACGCTGAGAAAGATCTGCTCGCTGAAACCGCCGACCTTGAGGCAGGCGATCTTATTCTTTTCGTGGCGGGTGAGTCTACTATAGTTAACCCTACTTTGGACATTTTGCGGTGCCACTTCGGCAACCGTTTCAATCTCACAGATAGTAACCAATTTAACTTCACCTGGATCACGCGTTTCCCGCTGTTGGAATATGACATTGCCGAAAAACGTTACCTTGCTGTCCATCATCCCTTTACCGCCCCAGTCGAAGAAGATGTAGGTTTTCTCGCTGACCATCCTGAGCGGGTTCGCAGCCGTGGCTACGACCTGGTTTTAAATGGCTACGAGATCGGCGGTGGTAGCATCCGTATTCACGATCATGATTTGCAGCTGCAAATATTCAAGGCTCTGGGCATCGATGACAATGAGGCCCAGCAGAGGTTCGGCTTCATGCTCGATGCCCTCAAGTACGGGGCGCCGCCCCACGGCGGCATTGCCCTTGGTTTCGATCGACTTGTTATGCTTCTGTGTGGTGCCGACTCCATTCGTGACGTTATTGCCTTCCCCAAAACTCAGAAAGCCACTTGCCCGATGACCCAAGCCCCTGAAAAGGTAAGTCTGGAGCAGCTTCTAGAGCTTTCCTTGAAGCTGGATCTGCCAGGTTAAATCAGCTGGCAGGTGGCAGCTGACAGCCCCGCGACAAGCTCGGGACAGGCAGGCAGCGGAATATAGATAGGAAAAGCTGCCAGCCGCTTACTGCCTGCTGCTCCCTGTTAAGTATTCGGTTATAATAAAGATTGACAAGGGAAAGAACTGTCCATTAACATGAAATCTTGCTGAAAATTACTTTAGATTGTATTTGTCATTAAGGTGAGATCATGGCACGCTGGAACAAACTGAAAAAAGTTTTAGAACATCAACACACCAAATTTTGGGTCTACCGGCTCCAGGACGTCCCTGAACCGAACCTGCAAAGAGAGGTTTTTCCTTACGGTGAGGTAAGTCGGATTGATTTTGACCACAAGCTTATCTCCATTGATCCGGCTGATGAATTTGTGATCACCGACACTACTTTTCGTGACGGCCAACAAGCCAGACCGCCTTATACCGTGCAGCAAATTGAAGCTATTTTCGATTTGCTGCATCGGCTGAGTGGTGACAACGGCGTAATTCGGCAGACCGAATTTTTTCTTTACAGTAAGCGCGATCGAGAATCTGTTGAGCGCTGTCTTGCCAAAGGCCACCGCTATCCGGAGATTACCGCTTGGATTCGCGCCGTGGAGCAAGACCTGGATTTAGTGCTCGACATGGGCCTCAAAGAAACCGGTATTCTCACCTCGGTCTCCGACTACCATATCTTCTTTAAGCTCAACAGTAGCCGGGCTAAAATCATGGATAAATATTTGGCTATTGTCAGAGCCGCGCTGGAAAAAGGCATTACACCCCGCTGCCATTTCGAAGATATAACCCGGGCGGACATCTACGGGTTCTGTGTGCCTTTTGCCATTGAGCTCATGAAGCTGAGGGAAGAGAGCGGGATTGATATCAAAATCCGTCTCTGTGACACCCTTGGTTTTGGTGTCACCTATCCAGGCGCAGCCTTGCCGCGAAGCGTTCCCAAACTGGTTAGAGCGATAATAGATGATGCCGGAGTGCCTGGAAACCTCCTCGAGTGGCATGGACACAATGATTTCCATAAGGTGCTCATAAATGCCACCACCGCCTGGCTCTATGGCTGTTCTGCCGCCAACGGCACTCTCTTGGGATTTGGTGAGCGTACCGGCAACGCGCCGGTAGAGGGACTCATTATTGAATATATTGGCCTCATGGGTCATGAAAACGGCATAGATACCACCGCCATAACTGACATGGCCAACTACTTTACTCACGAACTGGGCTACAAAATTCCTGCAAACTACCCGTTTGCGGGAAGCGACTTCAATGCCACCAGTGCCGGGATTCACGCCGATGGTCTTATCAAAAATGAGGAAATCTACAACATTTTCGACACCCGAAAAATTCTCAGCCGGCCAGTCAGCATCACTGTCACCGATAAAACCGGGATCGCCGGTGTGGCTTATTGGGTCAACAGCCGTCTCGGATTAGAGGGGGAGAACTCTATTAACAAACGCCACCCTGGTATCGTTAAAATTCACAAGAGGATAATGCAGGAATACGAAGAGGGCCGAGTTACCAGTATCTCCCGCAAGGAAATGGAGCAGTGGGCTCGCCAGTATCTTCCCGAGCATTTTGTCAGCGAGTTTGACCTGCTGAAACAGGAGGCCCATGCACTCGCCGCCCACCTTGTGGAGGAGGTGGTGGAATCAGAAGAGATCAAATCCATGGACGCATCACGACAAGAACCAGTGCTTCAGAGTCTTTTAGATCTCAACCCCTTCATCCAATACATTTATGTCACCGACCGGGAAGGTAAGAAAACTACCCGCAACATTACCCATATCGCTGATCGTGCCAAGTACGAGAAGGCAGAAGTTGGCGAAGACCTCTCTGATCGTGACTGGTTTGTAAACCCCATCAAAGATGGCAAACCACACATTACAGATTTCTACAAATCCATTTACACTGGAGCTCTTTGCATAACCGTGTCGGCAGCCATTCGTGATGAATCGGACGAAATAATTGGTGTCCTTGGCCTCGACATCCGTTTCGAGGAATTAGCCAAATTGGAGGAGGAAAAGGAGTTTTAGTCCAGCTCCCAGCCCGGATATTTCACGAATTGGCGTCGCGAGACCGTGGAGGTGGGTGTGCCACCGGGTAACCGCAGGGGGTTGGATCCGAGGCGTACTTGAACAGTACGTCGCAGGGTCCGATACCCGAGGACGCCCGGAAGGACGCTCATATCCACGGTCGCAGCAGGAAATTCGTGAAATATCCGGGCTAACCCAACAAGCGACCTTATGCGCCGCTCACAAACCTATTCTAGCGTCACGTCTTCTCCTTACAGGCTCTCTCTGACCCTCATCCTTTTTGTGCTTGTTGCCTGCTCGAGTACCCCTCCCCCAAGCAAGCAGAAGGGTAATTCCTATACAGTATACGGCAAGCGCTATTACCCGCTGTCGTCTGCCACCGGATTCAGCCAGCGCGGCCTGGCCTCTTGGTACGGCCGCAAATTCCACGGCCGCCTCACCTCCAATGGTGAACGCTATAACATGTACGGCCGCACCGCTGCCCATAAAACCCTGCCTTTCAACACCTACGTCCGGGTGCAGAATTTAAGAAACGGTAAGAAAACAGTGGTCCGGATCAATGATCGCGGCCCCTTTGTTCGAGGTCGGATTATTGACCTCACCCTCACTGCTGCCACTGAATTAGGCATGGCAGAAGACGGAGTGGTACCAGTACGAATTGAGGCTCTGGGTTATGCCCGTAAAAAGCGCCAGGCCGGAAAGGTGGTCCGGGTGTACGAGAAACCTGCCAGTTATGACCTGGGGGACTTCACCATCCAGGTTGGAGCCTTCACAGAGCGAGAAAATGCTTTGCGCTTACGTGCTTCTCTGAGCCGCAAGTATCGCAATGCTGCAGTTAGGGTATTCGACCAGGGGAGCCAAAGATTTTACCGGGTTCGGGTGGGACAGTACTCTCGTCTCACCGAGGCTGAGGCGGCTGCCGAACGATTGCAGGAGAACGGTTTTCCCAACGCTTTTGCGGTGGCGAGTGACAGGTAAAATCTAGCAGGCAGAAAGCAGCAGGCAGGAGGCAGCACCGAGACAAGCTCGGGACAGGCGAGCAGCGAATACTAGGAACTAAGCACTAGGCACAAAGGACAGAGGACAGAAGACGGAGGTCAGAGGTCAGATCATTGTGGATTGCGTACTGATAATTTCGAAATTGTCCTGCGGACTCCCACCCTTTGGGCGGGTTCTCAGTTTCGAAATTCGCAATTCGCAATTCGAAATTCGCAATTTCTTCTCTCTGACCTTTGGTTGAGCCATACAAATATTAGCACTAAAATGAGGTCGTTATGAACGTTCTTACTTACCCTTCTGAGGAAGCGAAAACTCGCATTGCAGCAATTGTGAATCGCACCCTTTCCTATTCCGAGGATCACGAACGTGCTGTGATGGAAATAATACAGGCGGTCCAGAACGAAGGTGATGCTGCCCTTTTGCGCTATACCCGTCAGTTTGATTCTCCTGACATTTCGCTAGAGAACATTCGGGTGAGCGAAACGGAGATGCAAAAGAGTGCCAAGGAGGTTGAGCCAGACTTTACCGCTCTGCTGCAGCGAGCCAAGGATAACATCAGCTGTTATCACGAGGCTCAGCAGAGGTACTCATGGTTCTTGCCCAAAGAGGATGGTTCCGTTATCGGGCAGATGGTAAGACCGGTGGCGGCCGCGGGCCTCTACATTCCAGGTGGCCGTGCCGGGGAGACCCCGCTCATCTCCTCACTGCTGATGAACGCTATTCCGGCAATCATCGCTGGTGTTGCTCGCATGCAGGTGGTTACACCCCCTCGACAGGACGGCAGCATCAA
>JBFFBS010000205.1:0-6562 GCA_041560295.1 Syntrophobacteria bacterium
ATCTGTTACACTTCAACGGCGGAGGTGGATTGGAGGTGGTTGCAGCCAAGCTCATGGGTAAGATCCTTGGGTGGAGCCGTGCCCGCCGTCAAGCTGAAATCAGAAAATACCGGCAAACTGTCCAGGAAATGTTTCATTTTAAGTCAGGCTTGTCGTAGTTGGCGCCAGAGGGACATCTTTATATCTCTTTTATCTCTCACAGAGTTCACAGAGAGCTCAGAGGCATAAAGCTAACCAACAAGAGAAGGCCTTGGTAAGAATTGAAGGTTTGCTCAAAAGATCTGTGAGGATCCCTTGTGGTCCCGAATAAGCAAGTTTATCTCATCCCACAAGGAATCCCCACATCTACCGATGCATTCGCATCGGTAGCCCCTGCTCCGCAGGGGACTTTGATTGATCTAGGCGCACATTATATTGTTTTTTTGAGCTCGCCGAGGATTCTGAAGACCACAGGGGGGCACACATGGAGCTCAACCAGCTATCGTCAAAAATAATCCAAGCTGCTATAGCAGTGCACAAGGAACTTGGCCCCGGTTTGCTAGAATCTGTTTACCAATCATGCATTTTGATTGAACTTGAAAAAATGGCTACAAAGGCACAGTCTCAAGTTGTTTTGCCCATCATATATCGAGGTAAGAAATTAGATGGACAAGGATTCCGTCTGGACCTTTTGGTAGAGGATACAGTTGTTGTGGAGTTAAAATCAGTAAAGAAAGTGGAAGCAGTGCATAAGAAACAGCTTCTGACCTATTTGCGGCTAGCAGACAAGCCACTTGGTTTGCTTATTAATTTCAACGAACCTCTGCTAAAAGACGGCATCACCAGAATAATCAATACGCCGGATAGGGCTGAGTAAGTGGTCATAGGGTTAATCTATCACTCAGAGAGCTCACCGAAACTCTGAGAGCTCAATAACTATGAAATCATGTAGGTATAAAGGAGAGATCGCTTGGAGGCTGAGTGGGGTGTGCTTGATGGACACTAATGAGCTTGCTCATTCTGGCCATCAAGGGCTCTCCACTTGTCCCGATGCGGTGGCATCGGGACTGCCCGCTTTGCGGGCACTGACAAGCGATCCCAACACTTTTCTTCTCTGTGTTCTCTGCGAGCTTTAGTGAGCGAAGGAAGTGGGCGAGAGAATCGATCTATGAATAGTCGCGAAAGATTCCTGGAAACCATGCGCTATGGCAGCCCCGACCGCGTGCCCTATTTCGAGGAGGGCATTCGAAAAGAAGTGTTGAGGGAATGGCGCAAGCAGGGTTTACCAAAGGACGCTGATATTGCCCAGATTTTTCCCTCTGATCAGCGGGAGGTGATCGAAGTAGACCTGGAGCCCCGGCCAAAATTCAACACATGGCCCAGATCGCGGTCCGACCTGAAGGAACTCTTTCGACGTTTGCTCCCGTATGGACGGGGACGTTTACCCAGGGGATGGGCAAAAAAAATCCGCAGATGGAAAAAACGAGATTACCCACTCATGCTGAGAATCCACCGGGGCTTTTTTCTGTCCATGGGTGTTTACGACTGGCGCAGGTTTTCAGAACTCATGGATCTCCTTATTGATGATCCTGAATTTGTCCGTGAGGCCATGACAATCCAGGGAAAGTTTGCCGCCGGATTAGCGGAACGGGTGCTCAAGGATGTGGTTGTGGACGCAGCACTTTTCAGTGAGCCCATTGGCGGCAATTATGGCCCTCTCATATCGCCCCAAATGTACGAGGACATGGTACTGAGGAGCTATGAGCCGGTTCTTGAGGTCCTTCACAAATATAAAGTAGAAACCATAGTTTTAGTAACCTATGCTAATGCTCGAGCCCTGATTACGAGCATGCTCAAGTGGGGATTCAATTGTTTGTGGGCTTGCGAAGTTAACATTGAAGCAATGGATTATCGGGAGCTCCGCCGCGAATTCGGCCGTGATCTGCGGCTGATTGGTGGGATAGATCTCGACTCACTCCGACGGGACAAGGAAGCCGTTCGGCGGGAGGTGGAAGAGAAAGTGCCGCCGCTGGTGGCAGACGGTGGCTACGTACCCTTGGCTGACGGACGGGTCCGGGCCGATGTACCTTATGAGAACTATGTGTATTATAGGGAGTTATTACAGAAAGTTACACAACTGTAAATGTCTAAAATGTACTAAATCTACAGTAGTTAGTAGCCAGTAGCCAGAATTCAAAGAGGCATAAGGCTCAAGGCGCAAGGAAAAAAATAGTCTTTAACTGCCCTGCGCCTTTCATTAATCCGAAACCGGGAACACACCCGAAGGGTGGGAGTCCAAAGGACAAATTGTTAAAGTTCCTAGTTCCTAGTGCTTACTGCCTAGTTTCCCCGCGTGCTGTGCTGATACACATTTGCTGATATGATCTCCTCACTACCATGAAAAGTGTTAACCGTATATCGACGGAAGATTTCTTTGTTCATGCCGCGGGCCACAAGCTCCGAGTGAGGAGACTTACACACCCGGGTAACGATGGGCAGGATTCCCGTCCCACTCTCGTTTTTCTCCACGAGGGCTTGGGTTCTGTTGAGATGTGGCACGACTTTCCAGAAGCACTGTTAGAGAAAACCGGCTGTAACGGTTTGCTCTATGATCGCTGGGGACATGGCAAATCTGATCCCATTGATGTCCAAAGAACACTCCGATATGTTCACGATGAGGCTTTGGACAGCCTCCCCGAGGTTCTAGCAAATTCCGGCGTGGGGGACACCATCCTCATTGGTCACAGCGATGGCGGCTCAATTGCCCTGATTTTTGCGGCAGAATATCCCGGATCGGTCCGAGGGCTTATTACAGAAGCTGCACATGTTTTTGTGGAAGAGATAACCCTGGAAGGTATCAGAGAGGCCGTGATAGCTTACCAGACCACAGACCTCAAAGAAAAGCTGGCTCGTTATCACGACAGTAACACCGAAGGGATTTTCAGGGCATGGTTTGAGACCTGGCTCTCCCCAGAATTCAAACATTGGAATATTGAGGATTGCCTCCCAAGAGTCACCTGCCCGGTTTTGGTTATCCAAGGCGAAGACGATCAGTACGGCACTGAAGCTCAGGTGGAGTCCATAGCAGGTCGAGTAGAGGGCCCTGCAAAGCCTCTCCTTATTCCAGATTGCGCTCATATACCTCACAAGGAGGCTACCGACAGGGTTATCAAGGAAATGACTGATTTCATATTAGGGCTTCTGTAGAAACAATTTGAACCTGTTCACCCCCACCCCGCCCGCCTCGCCTGAGCGAGAGCGATGGCGGGCAGGCCTAACCCTCCTCAGTCGAAGGGGAGGGAACATTCCATTCGCCCTAGGATCCCCCCTCCCCTGGTGGGAGGGGGTTAGGGGGAGGGGGAATTGAGAAATCAAGGGGTTGAGAAGGGGAAAACATGAGACAAACAAGAATTCTCGGCGTGGGCATTTATTTACCGGAGAGAGAAGTTACCAACCAAGAACTCGAAGCCATCAAGGAGCTGGAAACCTCCGACGAGTGGATCAGGCAGCGGACCGGAATCCTGACTAGGCGCTTTGTTTCAGAGGGAGAATCAGGCACTGACCTCGCAGTGCACGCCTCACAAGAAGCTATCGACAATGCCGGGCTCAGCCCTGACGATATTGACTTCGTCATATATGCCACCTTAAGCCCGGACTATTTCTTCCCAGGCAATGGCTGTTTCTTGCAAGACAGGCTGTTCGGTGACAGAACAATCGGTGCCTTGGATGTCCGCAATCAATGCTCGGGTTTTATCTACAGCCTTGCCATGGCTGATAGTTTGATAAAAAGTGGCCAGTATGAACATATCCTCATCGTCGGCTCGGAGATTCACTCCACGGCTCTAAATTTTACCTTCAGCGGTCGTGACGTTTCTGTATTGTTCGGTGACGGAGCGGGGGCAGCGGTGGTGGGACCGGCCCCGGAGGGACACCCGGGCATACTGGCAAGCGCTCTGCACTCAGAGGGAAAGTACGCAAAGGAACTCTGGACTGAGTATCCTGCCAGCGCACACCACCCGAGGATTTCTCATGAAAGCCTCGATCAAGGCAGGCATTACCCGCAGATGAACGGACGGATGGTATTCAAACATGCGATCACCCGTATGGTTGAAGTGAGCCACCAGGTCTTGTCAGAAGCTGGTAAAGCGGTGGCGGAGGTGGATTTGCTGTTGCCTCATCAGGCCAACATGCGCATCAACCAAATGGTGGCGTCCCAGTTGGGCATCCCTGAGGAGAAAGTGGTGAACACCATCGCCTGGACCGGCAACACCACAGCTGCCACCATCCCTATTTGTATGCATGAAGCTTTGAAACAAGGGAAGTTAAAGGAAAACGATCTTGTCCTCCTCACTGCCTTTGGGGCTGGCTTCACCTGGGCAGCCACGCTACTGCAATGGTAGCAAATCAATACAGGCATAAGGCACAAGGCGTAGGGCGCAAGGCAAATTCATAGAATCCAGGAGGTAAAGAGAATGGGATCCTGTATGATTAATTTTCCCTATGCTCTATGCCCCATGCTCCATGCTTTTCTGGCTCCTGACTCCTGAATTCTGACTCCTAATTTTTTCCTTGCGCCACCATCGGAGATGGTCTATGAGCGTTCGCTGGAAATTCCTTATTTTCTTCATGACCTTCAGTCTTGCTCCTCTTCTCGTTGTTACCTTAGTAGGTCAACGGGGAATTGTACGAATGGGTGAAACCATATCCGGTTTGGCAGAAAAGAACCGGACCGAAATCGTCAGCAAAGAGCTGCAGCAAACGGCAACGGACTATGCCAAGATACTTGGCCGTGAGAAAGAAGTGCTGGAACTCACACTGAGAATCATTGCCAGAGATGCAGAGCGCTTTTTGTCCGAACCGCCGCAGGGTGCTGCTAAGGTCTATTTTGCTGATGACTACGACAACCCCACCAAGGCTCCTAAAGATATTGAATTTTCTCATAAGCATATGAAGGGTGCCGCTAATGAGGGAACCGAACCCATGGTTGTGAGCTTCGGTCACCAGGTGTTTTTGGTCCGACCGGGAGCTGACTGGCGATATGTGGCAACTGACATTGGTCGTCTGAGAAGGCTTCTTCCTTTGCACAGTGAGTCTGAGAACCAATTGCGCGACATCCTCTATTGGCAGTATGTCAGCCTGGAGAGCGGCGTTCACGCAGCCTATCCCGGCCACGGCGGCTACCCTTCCACCTACAACCCACAAGCTAGTCCGTGGTATATTTTGGCCAAAGAAAAAGGTGAGTTGGCCTGGAGCACCCCTCACATAGATGTCTCCACACGACAGGTCATCATGACTGCCTCTATGCCCGTCCGTCACTCTGACGGTTCATTTGCAGGAGTAGCGGCTATTGATGTACTTCTTTCAGAGGTTCTACAGATCCATGAATTATCTTCTCAGTGGTCAACGGCCATGCGCTCCTTTCTCGTCTGGTCAGGGGTAAAAGAAGAGACCGGTGAGTACGGCCTCTGGATAATAGCTCAGAAAGACTACGTGGAAAATGCCGCTGCCTGGAGCGGCGCCATGGGGTTGGAACGACTCGCATCTTCAGATGTGGAGATCATGGAATTGTTGGAAGGGGAAATAAAAGCCAGACAAGCCGGCTACATCGACATGCCTTATTTCGGCGTAGATTCTGTCTGGGCCTATGGTCACGCCGGTGATGACTTGAATCTCATACTCATCGTACCCAAAAGGATTATTTTGGAGCAGTTTGAACGGGTAAAAGAGTCCCTACATTCATTGGTAAAGGAACAGTGGCTCATTACCGGGGTTGCCGCCATTGGAGTGATTCTTTTGCTCATGTTGGCTGGTTTGTGGTTCGCCCACGCCATGATCAGGCCTTTATTCGTCATGGTTGAGGCGGTCAAGCGACTGGCAAAGGGCGATTTCTCTGCACGGATGAATATAAACACAGGCGATGAACGCGATCTGCTGGCTAAGAGCTTCAATGAAATGGTTCCTCAGCTCGAGGACAGACTACAAATTCGTAAGTCTCTGGAAGTGGCCAAGGAGGTGCAACAAAATCTCCTGCCACAGGAGATACCAAACCTACGCGGCTTTGATATTGCTGCCAAGAGCGTCTACTGTGACGAGACTGGTGGGGACTACTTTGACTTTTTTCCGTGTGAGGATGAAGACTGCGCCCGCTTTGGCATTGTGGTGGGCGACGTGACCGGTCACGGTGTAGGAGCGGCTCTGCTCATGGCAACAGCTCGGGCTCTCATCAGAGGTCTTACCACCACTTGGCCGAAAAATCTGGCCGAGAGTCTCACCCAAGTGAACAGTCTTCTCTCCGCCGATATCCGTCAGACCGGCAGATTCATGAGCCTTTTCTACTTGATAATTGAGGCTGGGTCGCCCATGATCAGCTGGGTCAGGGCCGGCCATGATCCAGCCATGCTCTATGATCCCGCCACGGATACCGTGGAAGAGCTCATGGGGCCAGGAATGGTCTTGGGCGTGGAGGAAGACTATTCATACCAACAGGTCGAAAAGACAATCGAGACGCCAGGAACGATAATCCTCATTGGCACCGACGGCATCTGGGAGACCCACAACGGAGAGGGAGAGATGTTCGGTAAAG
>JBFFBS010000206.1:0-6544 GCA_041560295.1 Syntrophobacteria bacterium
CAACTAATGGACGCAAAAATCCGCAACCTATACGCAACCAACAAATAAAAAAGGATTAGCCTATTCAGCTAACCCCTTGAAATCATTGGTGCGCCCGGCAGGATTCGAACCTGCGACCTACGGATTCGTAGTCCGGCGCTCTATCCAGGCTGAGCTACGGGCGCCCTCGCATACATCGCCAATATCGCGCAGATCGATTTTCTACCACGCAGCACCAGTTATGTCAATTTGTTCTCCGGCATTCAGCCATCGGCCGTCAGCTTTCAGCAGAGAAAAAATCCAGAGTCCACTATATGGACATAGGGGTTTACTGACGACCTTATTGTCAAGATATTCCCCTTTTCGAAACTGCACCGCCCCTCATGGTGTTTGTTTCTATTCTTGCTGATAGCCGATCGCTGCCAGCTGAACGCTTCATTTATTTAAATCTGAAAGCTTGGGAAAGGACCAACTGCGAAGGCTTTCCAGAAAGTCGTAATTAGTGAGATCATGCTGGATGGGAGTGATGGAAATGCAGTCTTTCGCCAGGGCACTGGCATCGGTGTCGCCATCTTCCTCAAGGGGCGGATTGCTGCCACACTGCCAGTAGTAGACATTCTCCCGAGGATCCGTCCTGCGGTCGAATTTTTCCACAAAGCGGGTGACACCCTGACGGGTGACCAGAACGCCTCGTATCTTACTCTCAGAAATGGCCGGCACATTGACATTCAAAGAGGTGTACGGGGGAAGACCATGTTCCTTCACTTGCCCCACCAGTAAACGGACAAATCGAGCTGCAGGTCGGAAGTCAGGATCACGAAAGGTGTTGATGGAAACCGCTATGGCAGGGATTCCCAGTATAGTGCCCTCGGTGGCAGCAGACACGGTACCTGAGTAGATCACGTTGATGCCAACGTTGGCACCGAGATTGATTCCTGACACAACCAGGTCCGGCGGAGATTCCATGAGTTCATTGATAGCCAGTTTGACGCAGTCCGCGGGGGTTCCTTTAACAGCATAGCCGAAAAAAGCGCCGTTCCGGTCTATGGACTTCACCCGTAAAGGATCGGTAAGGGTGATGGCATGTCCCACAGCGCTTTGCTCGGTTTCGGGAGCCACCACCACCACATCATGGTCCTTGCTCAGGTGTTCATGAAGGACCTCGATTCCTTTGGCGTAGATGCCATCATCATTCGTAAGCAGTATCCTCATCGTGTGGACCGTGGCCCTGTATGGACTCGGGTTTCCTCTCTTTCAAAATCGCTTTGGCTGCTTTGCTGCCCAGTTGCAGCGCCTTTTTGTTGAGTTCCTCGGTGCCTTTCGGAACACGGGCCAGCACCGCCGCTTCCAACGATTTCAATGATACTATTTTGGTCAAAGTTGCCAGTGCGGCCAAGGCGATTATGTTGGCTACCATCTCCCGGCCCAGCTCCTTGCGAGCGATCTCTGTGAAGGGGATGCAAACGGCCTTGGTGGTAGGGGTTTGGCTCACGAAGGTAGAATCCACCACCAAAGTTCCCTCTGGTTTCAGGTCAAAGTAGAAAGAATCTGACGACTTCTGGTTCATGGCCAAAAGCAGGTCCAACCTGGTGGCCATGGGGTAATCAATCTCCTCATCGCTTATGACTACCTCGGCCTTGCTGGCTCCGCCCCGAGCCTCAGGCCCATATGACTGACTCTGCGCCACGTGTTTTTCTTCATAGACACCTGCAGCTTCAGCCAGAATAATCCCGGCAAGAATGAGACCCTGTCCCCCCGAACCACTCAAACAGATTTCGTAGCGTTTTCCCATCACAAATCCAGACTGATCAGATGAAATCTCTCGCCCGAGCCCTGCGGGCTCTCTGAGTTCTCCGTGAGCTCTGTGAAAGCTTAAAAACCCTACCGTAAAGATTGCTTAATCAGCGGGGTAAATTCTTGGTGGCTTGTTCCCGCACCAGTTCATACTGCTCTGTGTAAACAGGTAACTCTCTGTCCACCAGCACCCCAATGGTGAACTTATCCCTGAGTTCCTCTTCACTCATGTCCGCCGACTTCTCGACGCGCACCGCATGCTCCTTCTGCCATTTCATCATAGACACGGCATCTCCCATTTTGTTCCTGCGGCCGTACTGGGTGTGACAATGGGTGATTATTTCCACCACACCAAAGCCACGCTTAGCAAAAGCCTTTTCAATGAGCTTGTCCAGCATGCGGGCATGATATACCGTACCCCGACCCACAAAAACAGCGCCTGCGGTTACGGCGAGTTCAGAAATATTGAAGGCGTGCTCAATATTGCGGTAAGGGGCGGTAGTGGCCTTCATGCCGTATGGGGTGGTAGGTGAGTGCTGACCGCCGGTCATACCGTAGATGTTATTGTTGATTATGATGGCGGTGAGGTTTATGTTGCGCCGAGCTGCATGGATGAAGTGGTTACCACCAATGGCAGTGGCATCACCATCGCCCATCACCACTATGACGTTGAGTTCAGGTTTGGCAAGCTTTACCCCGGTGGCGAAGGTAAGGGCTCGCCCGTGGGTAGTGTGAAGGGTGTTGAAATCCACATAGACCGGCAGCCGACCGGAACAGCCGATACCTGAAACCATAACGATGTCGTCCTTCCGGTAAGCAAGCCGGTCTATGGCCCGAATCATGGCCCCAAGAACAATACCGTTGCCGCAGCCGGGGCACCAGACATGCGGAAATTTCTTGTCGTGGCGCAAATACTTATGCACGAGTTTGGTAATTTCTGCCATGGCAGTCTATTCCTTTATGCTTCCTTTATAAGCCGCTCGTAAATTTCCTGAGGAGTGATCATGAGGCCATCTATACGATTGAGAGTCGCCACCCGACACAACCCTTCGTTTACCCGTTTGACCTCGCGGGAAATTTGTCCCATGTTCATTTCCGGCACCAGAGCTACCTCGGCTTCACGGATAGTCGCCACCACATCCCTACGAGGAAACGGATGGAGGGTTACCAGGTGAAGCAACCCTGCCTTAACTCCCTTTGCCCTGGCGTCCAATACTGCTCTGCGAGCAGATCGGGCCACTGATCCATAAGCAATTACAACAATTTGAGCATCTTCTGTCATAAAGCGATTCACAATCTGGATATCGTGAAAGTGCTGGCTGATCTTCCTGAAGAGGCGCTTCATGAAGGGCTCAATTTCATCAGCTCGGGCAGTGGGAAAGCCGCGGACATCGTGGATAAGTCCAGTAACATGGTAGCGGTAGCCGTCCCCAAAAATCCCCATTGGAGGTACACCTCTGCTCGTATCCTCATAAGGGATGTACCACTCCGGAGGCATACTTGGTCTTATCCTATCCAGCACCTCTATCTCGTCCGGGTCGGGAAGTACCACCGTCTCCCGAGTGTGGGCCACAACCTCATCAGATAAAATGATCACAGGGGTCCGGTAGCGTTCTGAAAAGTTGAAGGCCTTGATCGTTATGTCAAATGAATCGCGAACGCTGGAGGGAGCAAGTACAATTATCGGATGGTCTCCGTGTGTACCCCAGCGGGCCTGCAGGACGTCTCCCTGGGAAGGATTGGTGGGAAGACCCGTTGACGGGCCACCTCGCATCACATTGACAATAACGCAGGGCACTTCTGCTACACAGGCAAAACCAAGGTTCTCTTGCATAAGGGAAAAACCTGGTCCGCTAGTGGCAGTCATGGATTTAGCCCCCGCCAGACTGGCACCTATTACAGCTCCGAGGCTGGCAATCTCATCTTCCATCTGGATAAAAGTGCCTTCCACCTGCGGCAGCCGGTAGGCAAGAATCTCGCTGATTTCAGAGGCAGGGGTTATGGGATAGCCCGCAAAGAAACGGCAGCCGGCAGCCAGGGCTCCCTCGACAATGGCCTCGTTTCCCTGGAGCAGGCGAGGTTTTTTCTTGCTCTTTTTTCTTGCCATCAATTCGCCTTTGGCGAAGGCAGAAGGCTCAGGGCATAAGGCTCAGGGCCAAAACTAACTCTCTGTCCAATGTATTCCGTATTCCTTGCGCCTTGCACCTTGCGCCGTATCGCCTCTAGATTCTGGATTCTTACTCCTTATTACCTGCTGCTCACTGCCTGCTGCCCGCTGCTAGCTGGTCATTCATGCTTCACAAACCTCTTCTTCTTTCTTCTCTTCAACGCGGACAGCGAAGTCGGGACAGCGTATTTCGCACCAAGCGCAACCAATGCAGCGCTCCGGTTTGGAAATCTCCGGCTCCCCTTTTTCATTCATTGCCAGCACCTCTTCAGGACAAAACGCAGCGCAGATGCCGCACCCTTTGCACCAGTCCCGATAGAACTCTACCTCAAACCGCTTTTTCTTGGCTTTGGTCTTGGCTTTCTTGTCCTTGACCGCTGCCTTCTTAGCGACTTTAGGCTTTGCACTCTTTGTTTTTTTAGGCGCTGCTTTGCGCTTCGTAGTCATTTCAACTCCAGATACTGTCACAATAATGGGCCTTGAGAATACACAATTCGAGATGCTTTTTCAAACGGTTTCCCGATCCGTGTCACCGGAAAACCATTGACCATGGCAACGCTGTATTATAACATGGCTTGTGATATTTAGCTCAAAGTTTAAGCGGGTTCTAACTTTCAGCTAGATATATTGCTTGTGCTTTCTGCATCTATCATGCCATCCCTGTGGTCAACTTTGCACCCAGAGATTCTCTTTTCTGAAACTTCAGGATTGCTTTTGTTAGGAGTAAAAATGAGAGAAATCCATAGCAGTCAAATTACTACAGCAGTGCGAGACCTCTGCATCAAGGCCAACACGCATTTGGGAAAAGATGTCCTGCAAGCCTTCGCCCAGGCCATTAATCAGGAGGTCTCACCCACTGGCAAGGACATCCTGGAAAAACTCGTGGAAAATGCCCGCATTGCCCGGGAAGAAGGAATCCCTATCTGCCAGGATACCGGCTTTGCCGTCGTGTTTGTGGAACTCGGGCAGGAAGTGCGGTTGGTCGGCGGTGACCTCAAAGAGGCTATCAATCAAGGCGTGCGGCAGGGTTATGAGGAAGGATATCTTCGCAAGAGCGTCTGTCATCCCTTTACCCGCAAAAACACCGGCGACAATACACCTACGGTCATTCACCTGGACATCGTCCCAGGCGACAGGGTACAGCTGATAGTTGCTCCCAAAGGAGGCGGCAGTGAAAACATGAGCCGGGTCACCATGCTGACTCCGACTGTGGGCATCCAGGGCGTTAAGGATTTCGTGGTCCAGAGGGTCAAGGAGTCTGGCGCCAACCCCTGCCCTCCCATCATTGTGGGAGTGGGAATCGGCGGTACCTTTGAAACCACAGCGCTGCTGGCCAAGAAAGCCTTACTCCGTCCCTTAGGGAGTGAGAATCCCGACCCCGAACTCGGAGCCTTGGAGCAAGAATTATACGAAGAAATAAATGGTCTTGGAATCGGACCCCAGGGTCTTGGTGGCAGAATCACCTCTCTGGCGGTACATGTCAATATGATGGAGTCTCACATCGCCAGTCTGCCGGTTGCAGTCAACATCCAGTGCCACGCCGCACGACATAAAGAGATAGAGATTTAGTTAGCCTTCAGCTATCAGCTGTCAGCAATCAGCAAAGGACAATATGGAGTAACAAGCTCCCGATGGAACACTGCTCGGTTGAACGTGATCCGCACTTGCTCTGGTACTCCATCTTTTTACTGATAGCTGACCGCTGACGGCTGAACACTTATGAGGAGAATCCCAGAATGAGTGATACGATTAGACTTACGCCACCTTTGAGTGATGCGGATGTGGAAAGTTTGAACATAGGCGACCGGGTCTTAATCACTGGCGCCATCTACACCGGAAGAGACGCTGCACACAAACGATTGACTGATCTGATTCAGGCTGGCAAGCCTCTGCCCTTCGAGATGCAGGGGCAAATCATTTACTATGTCGGACCTTCCCCCGCCAAACCTGGCAGACCTGTTGGCGCGGCTGGCCCCACCACCAGCTACCGCATGGACGCTTACGCTCCGGAGTTAATGCGGTTCGGACTGAAGGGCATGATAGGGAAAGGCGCCAGAAACCAGGATGTGAAGGATGCCATGGCCACCTTCAAGGCTGTTTATTTTGCAGCGATCGGCGGCGCTGGCGCCCTTATGGCCCAGGCCATCAAAAAGGCAGATATCATTGCATATGAAGATCTGGGGCCTGAAGCCATTCGGAGGTTGGAGGTGGAAGAATTTCCGGTGATCGTTGTCAATGATGTGAGGGGAAATGATCTCTACGAGGAAGGAATAAAAAAGTACGCCTTATCGTCGCAAAGGACATAAAATTATAGTGCAGTAAGTCAACCGCAAAGCAGCGTAGCTGCAAGTAAATTCGAAATCCTAAATCCGAAGCACGAAACAAATCAAAAATCCAAATTCTCAAATGTTTAAAACGTAATTATTCGAAAGAAATTGTCTTGTGTTTTGGTCATTTGAATTTAGGAAATTCGAATTTGTTTCGAAACTGGGGCCCCGCCCGCTGGGGGGGGAGTCCGTAGGACCAATTTCGATATTAGGATTTCGGATTTGCTCCGCACTGTATCTCTGAGGTTCAATCTTTCCCTTGCTCCCAATAGAGCTC
>JBFFBS010000207.1:0-6541 GCA_041560295.1 Syntrophobacteria bacterium
ACCAATACAAGGCGAAGGTCCATGACATTGGTATTGGTCGGACCAGTGATCAGCAGGTCATCCAGGTTTTGAAAAAAATGATATGAGTCGTTCTCTTCCAAAAATGTCCTAGGATTCAGTCCCTTAGCTAGTCCCCGGGCTAATGTATCACCATCCACCACTGCACCAGCGGCATCGGTGGGCCCATCCGTGCCATCTGTGCCTCCACTAAGCAAGCAAACTCCCTCAAGTCCTTCAAGTTCTAGGGCTGCCTCCAGTGCAAAATGCTGATTTCGTCCACCTTTTCCTTTGCCTCGCACCACCACAGTTGTCTCTCCCCCAGAAATGAGGCAGGCAGGCCGAAGCACTGGATGTCCGCTCATAACAATTTCTTTAGCGAGAGCCGTGTGAAAACGAGCCGCCTCCGTTGTGTCACCTTCGATCAATGAAGAGAGGATAAGGCTCGTATATCCGAGCTTTTCCGCTTGCTTTGCGGCAGCCTTCAACGCTTGCATATTGGTTCCCACCAGGACAGATAAAGTCCGGGAGAATATTGCTTCATCCGGCTTCGGTGTCTCCGGAACCTTTCCTTCTATTCCTGCTTCCAGGTGAGATTTTACTGAGGCCGGCAACTTGTCTCGCAGAGCATAGCGATTCAAAACTTCCTGACACTCATTGTAGGTGGTCGGATCCCCCACGGTGGGTCCCGAGGCAATTACGTCCAGGGGATCTCCAACAACATCAGAAAGAATGAGAGAGATGAGAGTGGCCGGATGCGCCAATCGTGCCAGCTGTCCCCCTTTGACTTGAGAGAGATGCTTTCGTACCGTGTTCATCTCTTGAATAGATGCTCCCGACTTCAGAAGCAGGTTGGTGGTGGCCATTTTCTCAGCCAGAGTGATTCCCTCTACCGGCATTGGCAGGAGAGCCGAGCCGCCCCCAGAGAGCAGAAAAAGCACCAAATCTTGTCGCCCCAGTTTTTCCACCAGACTTACCAGTTCTTGGGTGGCTCGCCAGCCGTTTTCATCTGGAGTGGGATGTCCCGCCTCCAGCAAGCGGATCTTTCTCAAAGGTGCCAGATGGTCATATTTGACAACAACCACCCCGCCGCTTATCCGATCCCCCAGCACTTCCTCCACTGCCTGAGCCATTGCTGCTGAGGCTTTGCCCGCGCCTATGGCCCAGATACCCTCAAAGTCCTCCAGGGCCAGTTTTTGCTCGCCAAGCACAAGCGTATTTCCCTCTAGGGTCAGAAACCGCTTCACAGCTTCATTCGGGTCTACAGCACGCAGGCCAGCTGCAAAGATTTGTCGGGCCTCCACCTTGAGATCCGTTCGCATGGTAAGCTCCTGAACAGGCTATCTTAGTAAGAGTCCATCCATAAATAACCGAGTATCATTCCGAGCTCTTGGGCAAGCTGAATATCGCCTTGTCACCGCGTCGCCGCGTCTTTTTCCCTATGCCCTACGCCCTATGCCCTATGCCAATCTATACACTAGATCATTTATTGCTGACAACCATCCTCAGGCAATCTCTATTTGACAGTGCTCGCACCTGCCAAGTAAAATCTCAATTACTTTAACCACATTGGCGGCAATCTTTTTGTACACTTGCTAAGGGTTTCTGGAGGTATTCAATATGGAAGATTGTATCTTTTGCAAAATCATTCGCGGTGAAATTCCTTCAGCAAAAGTTCTCGAAACCGAGACCGTCCTTGCGTTCTTGGACATCAATCCGGTGAGCAAGGGACACACACTGGTAATCCCCAAAGCTCATTACGCCACTTTTCCTGAAATGCCAACTGAGGTAATCGCTGCATTGGGCCAAGCCCTGCAAAAGATCGGTGAGGCTGTCAAATCCCAACTTAATTCTGCGGGTTTTAATATCTTGCTTAATAATGACCGCGCTGCAGGCCAGCTCATCGATCACTCTCACTTTCACCTGATTCCCAGAAACCTTGGCGACGGAGTAATGGACTGGCCTCCGGTACGTCCTTACGCAGAAGGTGAAATGGAAGCGGTGCGTGCAGCACTTGAGAGTGCGGTATAAGAAGGGCTGAAGGCGCAAGGCACAAGGTTGCGGCCTTTTAGGCCGGTTTGAGGATGGAGGAGCGGCCCTACGGGCCTTGAGGTTGGAGGCAGAAGAAATAAGCCACTAAAAGTATTCTTTTTGTGCCTCAAACCTCTAACCCCCAACCTTTAAACTCCTCGCCTGTATTTTTCCGGTAGCGCCAGGTACCTCTCGCCCTCCTGAGCTTTACCTCTCTTGATGCATCCCTCGCCATAAATTTGACATTTGCGCTGCAAGGCCTTCCAGGTCCAATCGTATTGTTCCGGCGAGAGTTTGTCGCTATGAAGGAGCTTCTTTAGGGCTTCTATTCGATAGCGATCTATCCCTTTTCTGGCAGACAGCTGATCAGGGTGCCCACCCCGCTTTATCACCAGGGGCTCTGGTAGTAACACCACTGGATAACTAACTGCAACTCGCAGCCAAAGATCATAATCTTCAGCCATGGGCAACTCTTCGTCAAAATAGCCCACCTTTTCAAAAAGCTCCCGTCGTATCATCACCGCTGAAGGGCTTACCAGGCAGAGCTCCAGGCTGCGTTGGAAAATATCCCCGGACGGTTTCTGATGGTGTTTTTTTGGATTGACCCTCCGGCCATTTCTCCACCAAATCTCTTCTGTCTGGCAAAGGTGAATCTCCGGGTTTTCTGTCATGTACGTATGTTGAACCTGTAATTTAGAGGGCAGCCACAGGTCATCTGAATCCAGAAAGGCAATCAGTGGAGCAGTGGAAAACGTAATACCTCGATTTCGCGCCGCGCTTACTCCCGCGTTCTCCTGCTGGTAATTTTTCAGGCGCGAGCCGTAGGCAGAGAGTCTTTCCTCAGTTTCGTCGGTGGAGCCGTCGTTGATTACTATGAGCTCAAAGTCCGGCATGTCCTGAGCCAAAACCGACTCTACAGCCTCGATCACCATGGATGCACGATTATAAGTGGGAATTATTACGGAGATTTCAGGAGACATTATGCAAATGCCTAAAATGAGCTAAAGTGCATAAATTTAGGAATTCAAGAATTGAGGAATTGAGGAATTGAAAAACTGAAATTTTTTTAGATCTCTGACTATAGCCCGAATCTTAATTCTTTAATCCCTTAATTCCGCAATCCGCAATCCCTTAAAGCCCATAACCCAAGAGTTGATAGAGAACCGCTAGCCCACCAGAAAGATAGAAACTATTTTCCACGAGTGTTTCAAAGCGGAGGCTACCGGGACGCAGCAACTCCCGTCTGTGTACGAACAGAGATAAACCCATATAGCAGCACGTAATCAGCAGAATATAACTAAAACCTGTAGCCAACCCGAGGAAGGGTGCCACCACGAACCCTATCGCCAGGCCTAAGACCAAATAAACCAAGAGCCGTCTGCTACGTTTCTCACCTATAACAATAGGCAGAGTCTCCTCACCGACGAGCCGATCCCCTTGGATGTCAACAATGTCAAAAAGGGCCGAGCGTAGAAAAACCAGAGCAAAAACTGCAGCGAATGCAAAAAAAGCCTTAACATTCAGATTATTACCTTCTCGCAAAGCTGGCAGCAGAGTAGCCACAACGCTCCAGCCGCCAGCGACAAAAATAGTCTTGGATGCGGGAATATCTTTTAGCTTTGCTACCCGAACGACTTTAAGCCAGCTTTCCGGGAAAATGCGCACACTGTAAAGGAGTCCGAGTCCGGTCATAGCCAGCAGTGCAAAAAAGGCGCTCTTGCTTTGAGCATTGGCGATGATCAGTGCAGCACTTACTCCACTTAGACTGGCTAGGAAAAAGCCGAACTTGTAACGCTCATAAAGAGCGGCACGGGAAGGATAGTTAAAGCGGGACGCCTTGTCCGCATAGCGGTTGAGCACATGCATGGCAAATACATAGAAAAAAGTTATGAAGAAATCTGCAAGCCTGGGTTTGATTCCCTGAAGCACAGCTGCCGCATAGCTTAAACACCCGGCACCGCCTGCCACGTAAAGATTGCTTTGCAAAAAAAACCGCAAGTAGTGCTCAAAATTTCTGGTCAGCGGCTTCACTCCTCTGGGTTGTATACTCTCCAGCTTGTGTACAACTCTCCTGAGCAGCCAGTGAGGCGTCGAGGCGCCTGCGGTAACACCAACAATCTTTAGGTCCTGCAAGCGCTCGCGATCCAGTTCCTCTTCAGTCTCAATATGAAATGTCGGAATACCTGTAGCCGCAGCTATCTCTGCCAATCGTTTGGTATTTCCACTATGGCGACCGCCTACTACCACCATGGCATCCACTTCGTTGCAGAGGTCTCGCACCTCTTCCTGACGATTATGGGTGGAGTCGCAGATGGTGTTGTAAACGATGGTCTCGGGATAGCGTTCTTCTAAAAGACCAGCTATTGTTTTAAAAGCACGCTCATCCTGGGTGGTTTGCGCCACCACCAGAAGCTTGTCCATCGGGGGGAGTCGGTCTACCTCTTCTGGTGTCTTCAGGACGTGAGCTCTTCCATTGGCAAAACCTTTTAGCCCGATTACTTCAGCATGGTTGTCATCGCCGACGATAACTATATCGTAACCTCTCAAAGAATGTCTTTTAATGATTCCCTGCACCTTCCCAACTCTGGGACAAGTGGCATTAATAATCCTAAAACCTTTCTCTTTAATCGCCTTTCGTTCCTGGGGAGGAATACCATGGGCTCTTATGGCGATGCGGCCTCCCTCCTCGGCCTCTGTCAAATCCTCGGAACAGCGGATCCCTCGCCTCTCCAAGATCTCCAAAACTTGATTGTTGTGAATGAGCGGTCCATAGGTATGAATAATCTCGTCCGGTTGGCGGTCCCTTGCGGCATTCAGCACCAGATCCAGGGCGCGCCGCACCCCCATACAAAAACCGGCATTCTTAGCTACTTTTACTTTCACTGCTGCTCTCCGCAGTGTCCGTGGTCCGTGGTCCGTGGTTAAAATCGTTTAAGCCGTTGCAACCGCTAAAGTCGTCCAAATCGTTGAAATCATCAAAACTCAAGAAGCCAGAATATAAAAACACTTTCTATGTTTTTTCCTCCTGGATTCTGGATTCTGACTCCTGGCTCCTTACTCTATGCTCCATGCCCCATGCTCTATGCCTTTAACACAACGGACCCACTTTGTTTACAAGGTGGAAAAAAAATCCTCACAAAGTTTGATCATCTCCTCCAAATGCCGACAATCACTCAGAGAAGCACGTAAACGTGCACTGCCACGTAGTCGTTTACTATACCACATTAGCCGAGAGCGGACACCGGAGAGCGACTGGCGGCCATGGAGCGACTCTGTGTAGAGTTCCAGGTGGCGTCGAACAACATCCAATCGTTCTTGCGGCGTGGGGCTAGACAATGGTTGTTTTTTTGTCAGTTGCCTGGCCTGCTTGAAAATCCAAGGGTTACCCATTGCTCCACGGCCAATCATTACCCCGTCACACTGCGTCAGTTTCCTCATTTTTCCAACATCTTCCGGGCGGCTTGCGTCACCATTGCCAATCACCGGAATATTCACAGCTTGTTTGACTTTGCCAATGAGAGGCCAATCCGCAGACCCAGAGAATCCTTGCCTGGCTGTGCGCGGATGAATGGTTATAGCATCCGCACCCGAATCCTCTACAACTCTGGCCACCTCCAAGACGTTGATCTTAGATTGACCCCAGCCGGAGCGAGTTTTCACCGTAAGCGGAATGCTCACAGCCTGCCGCACCGCATCAACCAGGCTTGCGATTTTTTCTACATCCCGAAGGAGGGCAGCGCCTGCTCCCTGGCGCACTACTTTCGGTACCGGACATCCCATGTTCAAATCGATAATGTCGGCCCCCTCATCCGCAACAATACGTGCAGCTTCAGCCACTACCTTGGGATCTGAACCAAAGAGTTGGATGGCCAGCGGCTTTTCCTCTGCATGGCTTTGCAGAAGCATCTTCGTCCTGGCCTTATTTCGTACTAACCCCTCTGAACTCACCATTTCTGAGGTCACCAGGTCAACATCGAAACTCTTTGCTATCCTGCGGAAACTCAGGTCAGTAATCCCCGCCATAGGGGCGAGAATGAGACCTTCCCCCAGTTCAAGCTCACCGATTTTGAGTTTTGTCGTCGTCACGCTCTATTGCTTTCTGTATCGTGCATCTTCACCGAGGAGGAAAACCAAGAACAATCATAGATGAGCAAGGGTGAAAGAGCAACTAGCCTCTCTGCGTCAGTTGTCCGTCGTCAGTTGGCCGTTGCATAAAAGGCATAACGCCTAAGCGCATGGCGCATAGCGTTATGACATGCTGGTTTTGCTCTTCCCTTTGCATTCAGCAGGCATCGTAGGGGCGGGGTTGATCCCCGCCCGAAAAGTGAAGTTTGGGGAACATTCCCAGATCGTCACTCTTCGCCGGTGCTACTAATCTCTCGACAGGTAGGGCTTATTCTGTTATAAAACGCCCGGAAGTGCCAAGCTCACTGGTGGGGCTCCCGGACTTCAAATCCGGTGTGGGGCAGTGAAGGCTGTCCCAGGTGGGTTCGATTCCCATGCACTTCCGCCA
>JBFFBS010000208.1:0-6456 GCA_041560295.1 Syntrophobacteria bacterium
GAGAAGGAGCCAAATATGAAATCACGAGAAGTAGTCCTGGTGGACGGCATTCGCACAGCGTTCGGCAGAGCTGGAGAACAGGGATTTTTCTGGCACACCCGCGCAGATGACATGGTGGTGAAGGTCATCCGTGAGCTCTTGCGTCGCAACCCCCAGGTCGGCCCCGATATGGTGGAAGAGAATATGTGGGGTGCCACCACCCAGGAAAAAGATCAGGGGCTCACCCTTGGGCGGACCTCGGCCATCCTGGCTGGACTCTCGGAAAAGTGCGCTGGAGCCTCAGTGGATCGTATGTGTGCCGGGGGAATGACTGCAGTTACTACCGCCGCCTCGGAAATCGCCCTGGGCGCTTTTGATATTGCCATAGCAGGAGGGGTGGAACACATGGGTCATCATCCGATGGCCGCCACCGCCGATCCCAACCCTCGGTTTCTGGTGGATCGGTTGGTTTCCGAAGACGCACTGGTTATGGGAAAAACTGCTGAAAATCTCCATGACATGTTTCCAGAGATATCCAAGGAGATGGCGGATGAATACGCCATGCTCTCACAGAAAAAAACAGCCGCGGCCTATACCGAGGGGAAAATTGCCAGGATGATTGTGCCAATGAGTGTTTATACTCCCGAGGGCTGGGTGGTTGCCGATCTTGATCAGCAACCACGCCCTGATACTACCATGGAGGGGTTGAAAGACCTGAAGACACCCTTCCGTCCTCTGGGAAATGTGACCGCTGGCAATGCCTCAGGACTCAATGATGGCGCTTGTGGTGTCTTGCTCATGGCGGCTGACAAAGCCAAGGAGCTAGGAATTCAGGCCAAGATGCGCATGGTGGCTTACACCTACGCCGGGGTCAGACCAGAGGTCATGGGTTTGGGCCCCATCCCTGCCACCCACAAGGTCTTCAAGATCTCGGGGCTCAGCATGAACGATATCGATCTTATTGAAATCAACGAGGCCTTCGCTGTGCAGTGCATTGCCTTTATGAAAGAATTCGACCTCACAGTTCCCGACGAGCCTCGCCTTAACCCATGGGGAGGAGCCATTGCCTTCGGCCACCCCCTGGCGTCATCAGGCCCCCGATTGATGATCCACCTGATGCACGAGTTTGCTGAAAACCCCGCAGCAAAGTACGGTCTGGCAACCATGTGTGTCGGGCTCGGCCAGGGAGGTTCAGTAATATGGGAGAATCTGCAAGGCAATGGTGAGAAAGCACCAAAGAAAAAATCTGCAAAGAAGAAAGAAAAGTAATTGTTTTGACCGGCCAACCTAAATTGCAAGGAGAAGAATAATGGCCAAAATCGTCACTCAGTTCTACACCCATTTCTATAACTCTAGAGTGGGCAAGATCGCTCTGGTGACCATGGACAATGGTGAAGATTACAAGAAACCCACCACCTTCGACGAAGAGGCGCTCACCTCCTTGAACCGGGCCCTGGACACGATTCAAAAGGAGCCGGACGTCAAGGGTTTTTTGCTTACCGGCAAACACTACATCTTTGCTGCGGGTGCCGATCTTACTCAGGTTCCATTTATTAACACCTTTGAGCAGGGAAAAGCCATTGGTCAATTTGGCCATGCAACCTTCAAGCGCATAATGGGCCTGCCCTACCCCACGGTGGCCGCTGTAAACGGTGCAGCCCTTGGAGGTGGCCTGGAGATAGCCTTGTATTGTGACTATCGCACTGTCTCTAAGAGTGTAACCGCCATCGCTTTCCCCGAATGCTTCCTGGGTATCGTCCCAGGTTGGGGCGGCTCTACCTTGGCACCCCTTTTAATTGGCCCGGAGAAGGCATTGGAGCTTATCATTTTCAACCCTTTGAACCAGAATCGCATGATCAAGGGTTTCCAGGCTTTTGAGATGGGGCTGGCCGATCGCTTATTCGACTCTGCTGAGTTTTTGGATGATTCCATCCGATTCTTGGAAGGTATCATAGATGGCAGCGAACAGGTGGAACGTGCGGAGGTGGATTCGAGCAACCTGAAACAACTGATAGAGAAAGCTCACGCCTTCGTGGACAGCAAAGTTCATGGCGCTGCCGTTGCCCCCTATCGCGCCCTGGAACTAATCGAGGGCGCTTTTGGCTGGGATGTGGATCAGGGATTCGCGGAAGAGGACAAGGCCCTGGGGGATCTCATCAAGAGCCGCCAATGTAAAGCGAGCATATACTCCTTCGATCTAGTCCAACGGCGAGCCAAACGCCCTGCTGGTGTTCCTGAGATCAAACCTCAGAAAGTGACCAAAGTGGGTTTCATCGGAGCGGGCCTCATGGCCTCTCAGCTGGCACTTCTGTTCCTTCGCCGCTATGAGGTGCCGGTGGTCATGAAGGATATCAAACAGGAGTTTCTGGACAAGGGTCTGGGCTATATTCAAGCTGAACTTGACACGCTAGTGGAAAAAGGAAGACTCACTGAAGCAAAGGCCCGCTACCTTTTCAGCCTGGTAACGGGCACCCTTGACTGGGCTGACTTTGCAGACTGTGACTTTGTCATCGAGGCCGTATTCGAGCAAATGGAGATCAAACAGCAGGTCTTCGCCGAGGCCGAACACGTAGTCTCCGAAACCTGCATCTTTGCCACCAATACCTCCAGTCTATCGGTTTCAGAGATGGCCTCAAATCTCAGACACCCAGAACGTGTGGTGGGCTTCCATTTCTTCAACCCGGTGGCAGTACTGCCCCTGGTGGAAATCATCCGTGGCCAACAGACCAACGATGTTACCCTGGCCACCGTTTTTGCCGCCGCCAAACAATTGAGAAAAACAGGTATCCTGGTGAAGGACTCTGCTGGATTTCTGGTAAACCGTATCCTCACTAAAATGCTGGCGGACTGCCTGGATATGGTGGACGAGGGTGCTGATTTCCGCCTTGTGGATGAGGCCTTGCTCAGCCTAGGCCTTCCCATGGCACCTTTCGAACTCCTGGGTTTTGTGGGCCCGGCCGTAGCAGCCCATGTGCAGGAGACCTTGAACCGCGCTTTTGGACCTCAGAGTTTTCCCATTAATGACAACCTGAAAAAGATGGTGGAGGCCAATATCCCCGGGATCTACGTTGGGGAACCGCCCAACAGACAAGTGAATCCTGCGCTCAAGAATCTCTGGCAGAAAAAAGGTGACAAGGAGTTTCGTAAAGAAGAAATCATTGAGCGCGTGCTTACCGATCTAACCCGCGAAATTGATCTTATTATGCAAGAGGGTGTGGTGGCCGATACCAGGGACGTGGACCTGGCCATGATTATGGGCGCTGGTTGGCCTTTCTTCATGGGAGGGGTGACCATGTATCTGGATATGGCAGGGTTTACACCCAAGGTGTTGCAGAAGGTGTTCTTTACTTTCTAGAGTGACTGCCTCGTTCACAAACGGTGGATCCAGCCACTAGGCACTAAGAACTATGCACTAAGCACTAGGAACATTTCAAATCTCACATTGCTCATTTCGCATTTGTTATTGAACAATGAGAAAAAGATTTAAGACGATATAGCTGCCAGATACAAAATGATAAATGGGAAATGCTCAATGTGCATTGAGAAATGACTTGGTGCCTTGTGCTTACTGCCTAGTGTCTAGTAGAAATCCTTGCCTGCTGCAAGCTGCTTGCTGCCTCCTGCCCCCTGCATGCCTGTCCCAAGCTTGTCGCGGAGCTGCATTCTGCCTGCCTGTCAAACGTCCGCTCTCAAATAATCGTTGAAAAACCATGGGCTCTATGCTAAAAATTCACACTTGTTTTAAGTCTTAGGATCCCCATTATTTTGAAAGCACATGTTCTGATCTGGAAGTCTCACATTGGCTTTTCAGTTTGACTGTACTTTCGCTATTAAATCAACACATTAAATGGAGAATGGGAGGATGGCGATGAAGAAAAGACTCGTTTTTCTGGTTGCGTGTCTGGTGATCTGTCTTGTTTTTGCGCCTTCGATCTGGAGTAGGTCAAAAACCATCAAGATTGGACTCAACGCCCCGATGACGGGGGATATCCCCAAAGTGGGAGAGGGCTCAAAGTTCGCAGCTCAGATGTGGCTGGAGGACATCAACAAAGCCGGTGGTCTCACGGTTGGAAAGAAGAAGTACAAGGTAGAACTGATCATTGAAGACAACGAGTCCAAGGCTGAATCGGCCGTCAAGGCCGCTACCAAGCTGATTGTCGAGGACGAAGTTCTGGCTATTGTCGGACCCCAGTCCTCCAAACAGGCGGTACCTGCAGGCTCTGTGGCCAACGTCTACAAAACACCCATGATTAGCCCCTGGTCAACAAATCCGGATACTACCAAAGATCGTCCTTTTGTTTTCCGTGGCTGCTTCCTCGATCCCTTTCAGGGGCCGGTTTTGGCCAATTTCATCACCCAGGAGTTCCATTTTTCCAAAGCCGCGGTTTTGTATGACGTGGCAAGTGACTATCCCAAAGGGCTGGCTGAGTTTTTCAAGAGTGCGTGGGAAAAGTTGCATGGCCAGGGTTCTGTGGTGGCCTATGAAAGCTTCACCACTAAAGACACTGACTTCAGTTCCCAGCTGACCAAGATCAATCGCTCAGGTGCCGAAGTACTGTTCACCCCACAGTATTACAATGAGGTGGCTCTGATTGTGCAGCAGGCCCATGAATTGGGCTGGAACAAACCTATCGTCGGCAGTGATAGTTGGGGTTCGGCCGAGACCGTGAAACTCTGTGGCAAAGACTGTTACGGCCTCTTCTTCAGCACCCATTATGCTGCTGCCGGTGCTACGGGCGCCACCAAGGCTTTTATCGATCGTTACAACAAGACCTACGGCTACGTGCCCGACGATGTGGGCGCTCTGACCTGGGACTCACTGCGCCTTGTTCAGCAGGCCATCGAAAATTGTGGCGAGATTACCGGCAAGATTGACAAGGACCGCCAGTGTGTTCGTGATGCTCTGGCCAAGATCAAAGCATTTGACGGCATCACAGGTAAGATGACCTTTACCGAAGAGGGCGACCCACTGAAGTGTGCCGTCGTTGTTAGGATTAGCGACAAAGGAGAGTTCGAGTTTTTCAAATCTGTCTGCCCGTAGACTGGAGTTGCGAGCGAAAGCTTGCTGGAAAAGATGCTTAACTCCAGTGAATACAAGTAGTTTGAAGGAAGCGGGCCAGGGCCAAGAGCCCTGGCCTCGTTTTCTTTCAAGATCAAGGGAACATTTCACTCCCCCCTCGCCTTTTCCCTGTTGAAAATGCTTCAGCGAGCTCTTCCCCGTAGTCCGCCTGAGGCGGACGGGGTTGGCGAGCAAACTACAATAAAACGGTTTAAGCACCTTACATTTCGAAGACTCCCTGTTCGCCGCAGGCGGACTGCAGGGAGCTTCAATAAGGTCGAACACTTCACAGGGCAGGCCCTTTTTCCCCATGCCGCAGACAGGGAGTTAAAATAGCTACGTGGACCCTGGTATGCTGAGGGAGAAGGGGTTCAAGCAAGGAGCGCATGCGGTGACATATTTCTTTCAGAATCTGATCAACGCCCTGCAGTGGGGGAGCTTCTATGCCTTGATCGCCCTGGGTTACTCCATGGTGTATGGCGTCCTGATGCTCTTCAATTTTGCTCATGGCGACATTTTTATGGTTGGAGCTTACATCGGTTTCGGGGTTGCCACCGGGCTGGTGTCCCTGGCTTCCATGGGAGCCCTGGCACTACCCAACTGGTTGATTCTGGTATTGACCATCCTTATTTCCATGTTTCTGACCTCCTTCGTGGGCATGATTGTGGAGCGGGTGGGCTATAGGCCCCTGAGAGAAGCACCGAGAGCTTCAGCTGCTATTACCGGCCTGATGATCGGCATCATCCTGGAGACCGGGAACCTGGCCATTCTCGGGGCCAGACGGGTAAGTTTTCCTGCCTTGATCCAGTCGACCACTTACGACCTTGGAGGTGTGTTCGTCACCAATAAAAAAATCATGATCGTTGTTGTCTCTATTGCACTCATGTATGCTCTCCATCTGTTTGTGCGCAAAACCCGGTGGGGAATGGCCATGCGAGCGATGGCCTTTGACTACGTGGTTGTTCCCCTTCTGGGAGTGCCCATCAACAACATAGCCCGTATGACTTTTGCCATCGGTTCGGCTCTGGCAGCCGTGGCAGGGATACTCTTCGGGGTGGCCTACCCTGTCCTGGACCCTTACATGGGAATTATATTCGGCTGGAAGGCCTTTGTGGCTGCCATTCTGGGAGGAAGGGGCTCCATTCTCGGGGCTTGCTTGGCTGGCTTTCTCCTCGGATTCATTGAGATCTTTGTAGCGATGATCTTCCCGTCGACTTTACGGGATTTCATCGCCTACTCAATCATTTTGCTGATTTTGACCTTCAGACCCCACGGCTTTTTCGGAGAGCCGTACAGTGCGCGTCTGAGATTATAAAATGAGTGAGCTTCACGTCGCATACGAGATACGGATGTGACCCTGGAACAACGAGGAACTGGTGGTGGAAATAAAGAGCGGCAATTTGTCCGAGAAAAAGACA
>JBFFBS010000209.1:0-6455 GCA_041560295.1 Syntrophobacteria bacterium
CTCAGCTGTCTTCTTGTTGCCGTTTCTTGGCCGCTTCGATGAGTTCGACGAGAGAGACCATCTTATCTTTGGGTGTCTTACCAAAACACCGATCCCACTGCTCCTGAGTAAGCTTTGCCCGAAGATGGGTCTCCACTGGAAAATATTGCTGCCAGCAAGCGATGGTGCGCGAACAGGGGAGGTCACCGCCTTCCACCAGGCAATAGGCGAAGGTAACCTCGCCGCCAAGCTTGGGACACCTCAGTTCTAAGCCCTTGTGGCGCTTCTCTTCCATTGCTCTCGTACCTCAACGATTGCATCTCCCTGCAGTCCCACTAGAGGGGTCCGCCTTAGGAGAATTCCTGCAAAATGTGCGCTAGCCCGGATGTTTCATGAATTGAGGTCGCGAGACCGTGAAACCGGGAACCCGCTTGCGGGACTGAGCGGAGCGCAGCGAGCGCGAATTAGATGGCTGTGCCACCGGGCAACTCGTCCCGCGGTACCGCGGGATTGGATCCAAGGCGTACTTGAACAGTACGTCGCAGGGTCCGGCACCAGAGGACGCCTGGGAGGACTGTCATATCCGCGGTCGCAGCAGACCATTCATGATATATTCGGGCTAGGGGCATGGAAGTCCTTCGATGCAGGTCAGGGCCCTCTTTATCTCCTCTTCTGGAAGCTCATACTGAGTGAGCTTCTCTGTCATGAAGGCGTCATAGGCCGCAAGATCAACCAGACCATGGCCGCTCCAGTTAAATAGTATCACTTTCTCCTTGCCTTCCTCCTTGGCTCGCTGGGCTTCCTGAACAACCGCTGCGATGGCATGATTGGTCTCAGGGGCCGAAATAAATCCTTCACTTCGGGCCCATTGTATTCCGGCCGAAAAAGTTTCCATCTGGTCAAATGCCCTGGGTTCGATTATTTCTTCTTTGACCAGGTGGCTAATAATAGGTGCCATTCCGTGGTATCTGAGGCCTCCGGCATGGATAGGCGCCGGGACGAAATCGTGCCCCAGGGTGTGCATGGGCAGCAGGGGCGTGGTCTTAGCAGTGTCCCCGAAATCGTAGGCAAACGGCCCGCGGGTCATGGTTGGGCACGAGGTGGGCTCTGCTGCGATAATAGAGATATCCTTGCCGTGGACCTTGTCCCGCACATACGGGAGGCATATTCCACCAAAATTGCTGCCGCCACCGGCGCACCCCAAGACCACATCAGGATACACGCCTATTGTTTCCAGTTGCTTCTGGGCTTCCAATCCGACAATGGTCTGATGCAGGAGCACATGATTCAAAACGCTTCCCAGAGAATAGCGCGCCTTCTCATCGGCAACGGCATCTTCAATGGCCTCGCTGATGGCTATGCCGAGGCTTCCCGGGGAATCGGGATCGTCTGCAAGTATCTTTTTCCCTGCCTCAGTTATGTCGCTGGGGCTGGGAATACAGTTGGCGCCCCAGGTCATCATCATCATCCTCCGGTAAGGCTTCTGTTCATAGCTAACCCTCACCATGAATACCCTACATTCAAGGCCGAACATCTGGCACGCCATGCTCAGTGCGCTTCCCCACTGGCCGGCTCCGGTCTCGGTGGACAGCCGCTCTATGCCGAAAGCTTTGTTGTAATAGGCCTGAGGCACCGCAGTATTGGGCTTGTGCGAACCCGGCGGGCTCACCCCTTCGTTCTTGTAGTAGATTTGCACCGGGGCATCCAGCACTTTCTCCAGATTTCGCGCCCGGTATAAAGGGGTGGGACGCCACAGGAGGTACTTTTCCAATACTTCCTCTGGGATGTCGATCCAGCGCTCAGTTGTCACTTCTTGTTCGATGAGATTCATCGGAAAAACCGGAGCCAGATCATCGGGGCCCACGGGTTGCCCTGTCCCCGGATGCAGTGGTGGACTCATGGGTGACGGCATATCAGCCAAGATGTTGTACCACTGCCTGGGAATCTCACTCTCGTCCAAAAATACCTTTACCTGTTCCATAACTCCTCCTTCGTAACTGGTGAAGAAAATGAGCGCTTAGCCATCAGCCGTTAGCTCTCAGAAAAAAACTCCCTAGAATAGCTTGGCCTAATGGCACAACTAGCACAACCTGGACTTAGACGTAATTCCAATTAAGGACTTTCTTCTTTTGGTAATATGCTGGGCAGTTATGTTGTTGTCTTTCTTCTTTTTGCTGAGTGCTGAGAGCTGAACGCTGATTGCTTGCAAGAACTCACGGTGACAATTCCACCAGACTTTTTCAGACAGTGTTAGCCGTACTAGACTTTTCTAGAGACTGAACAGTGTTGCCACAAAAATGACCAGGCTAATCAAACCATTCATGGTGAAAAAGCTGACATTTACCCGGGACAGGTCCTCGGGAGACACAATAAGGTGCTGGACAACGAGGAAGGCCAGAATGAGGACCAATCCTATATAGTACACTGACCCTAATCCAGCCATTAAGCCCACGGTAACCAAAAGCGCAAAAGTAATCAAGTGGCATAATTCCGAAATCCTCAGGGCCCTGGCAATTCCCCATCGCTGCGGTATAGACTTGAGCATGTGGTTGCGGTCAAATTCATAATCCTGGCAACCGTAGACAATATCGAAGCCAGCAATCCAAAAAAGTACCGCCCCCCCGAGAAGGAAAGCAATCGGGTGGAAACTACCAGCAACAGCCACCCATCCCCCTATGGGGGCAAGCCCGATGGCACCACCCAGGACCAGATGACTCAGCCAGGTGAAACGTTTGGTATAAGAATAAAAGAAAGTGACTGCCAGGGCCACGGGGGAAAGAATAAAACAGAGACGATTGAGTTGATAGGCAGCGAGCACGAATACAGCGGCAGAGCCCACAACAAAGACCCAAACCTCGCTTTTTTTCAACACACCGCGAGGGATTTCCCGCATGCGAGTTCTCTGGTTGGCAGCATCTATCTTTGCATCTACCAGTCTGTTGAAGGCCATGGCCGCACTGCGCATGCCCACCATGGCCACCAATATCCAAAAGAATTGCCTGCTGGTGGGCCAACCTCGAGCCGCCAAAAAAGCACCCATAAAGGCAAAGGGCAGGGCGAACACCGTGTGTTCTATCTTGATCATTTTCAGAATCAACCCTACCTTGTTTAGCATTTTGTAAACCTAGTTTGTCCGTTGCAGCATGGTGAACGGTGAACCGTAAACGGTAAACGGTCTAGCGCGTCCTCAAAATTCTTTACCGTTTACCATTTACCGTTCACTGCTTACCATCATCTGCATCTGATAAAAAGTTGAGCGGTACCTTTCGACTCAACTCTCCTGTCTCGTAAAGCATGTCAAAAAAGAGACTCAAGCCTTTCTGTTTGTCAGTATCCAGATCGTATTCTATGGTCTGCAAGTATTGCACACACTCCTGCCGGGAAAACCAGGAGCACTGGTCTACCGCCGTAGCTATCTCTTCCAGATGGTCAAGCCCGTACTCTCTTGCTGCCAGAAGTGTTGCGTGCGCTTGATGTACCAACCCGTCTCGGTGGGCCAGTGTTTGACGACGTAAGGCCCAGACTGCAAAAACAAAGGGATGTCCCGTCCATTCGTGCCAGACAGCGCCCAAATCCAGCGCCATTGCGATTTCCGGATTCTGGCGCAATTGCAAGGCATCGTCTCCGATGGCCAAAACCGCCTGGGCACCGGCCGGCCACCGTGAACCGCAAGCATGATAATCTGTTACCCGGTACCGTGGTGTCACGGTAAATCTACGGGCAAACAGTAATTTCAGCAAAGCTATGGAAGTGTGGGATTTGGGCGTCAGCAAAATCTCTTGGTCTTCAAGTTTTTGAAGAGGTACCTTGGAAAGCAACAAAACTGAGCAGACCTCGTCTTTACAGCTTATTGAAAGATCAGGCAGCAATAGATACTTCTCGAAGTGGCGCGCATATTCTATGGATGAAACCACTCCCAGATCTAGTTGGTCAGAATCAAGCAAAGCGTTGAGCACAGCAGGAGTGCCATCGATAATATCGAAATCGTGTGGCACCGCGCCACTCTCTAGAGGGTGGAAAATAGGCAAAGTATTAATGAAACTCACTTTGCCGACTCTTATCCTCTCAGTTACCTCTAGATCAGCCATTCCAAATCTCCTTGGCAGCCGGCCTCAATAACGGACTCGATATCATTGGCTCCGACCCGGATGGCTAGCCATCGTTTGTTTTTCTCCAGGCTTCCGTAGTGTGATGTCAGCCCCAGGTTCCGGGCACCATGAAAAGTGGCCATGGCAAGGACAACATCAGGACCAATGCCGCACTGGTCTACCAGTACGGTCATTTCCTCGAAAAGATTAAGGTCGGCGTTGCTGGCCAAACTGTCAGTTCCAAGAGCGCAGGGGACTCCGGCATCCAAAAGCTTCCTCACCGGCGGCAGACCATTACCAATAAAAAGATTACTGCGTGGACAGAGACAAACTCCGGCTTGGGAACGTTGCAGCAGGTGAATCTCCTCTTCGCTCACCTGAACGACATGGACACAAAGGCTAAGGGAATCGAGAAAATCCAGCCGATCCAAATAGGTTACCGCGCCACAGCCAGGGGGCTGCCACCTGCCAGGTTCCATGCCGCGTTCTTCCAGGAGATCTCTCAGGGGGCCTTTGCCAGTGCGGAGAAAGAGGCTTTCTTCCTCAGATTCGGCAGCGTGTACCGAAACAACCTTTGCTCGCTCACTGGTCCAATCTTTCGCTTCCCTGAGCAGTGATTCAGAGGCTGTATAGGGAGCATGGACCGCCAGGCTCACATTCTCTTGGCCTTTTGCCAGTGTCCTCCGAGCAGGCTGAGGAAGTCTATCCATGGCAGCCTCAAGATTCTCGGTCTGCAACCCAAACAGTTCCACAAACGTCCGCACCACTAAGGTGCCATCACTGTCTTCTCCGGTAAAAGTGGCAGAGGAATCAATGTCCCCAACAATACCCGTCCCAAAAGCATGCAGGGATGCCAGCGATTGTAGACGTGCTTGTTCCAGTTGGCTCTGACTGAGACGCTCCCTGGCTGTCAGCAGACTTCGAATCCACTCAGCCATGCTGTCCTTCGCCTGAACCTGTCCGGCCAGACCGCTCAGATCCAGATGAGCATGACCGTTAACCAGGGCGGGGAGTAAGACAGTCTCACCATGGTCCTTAGCTGGAGCCTCGAGCCATTGTCGGCGGAGCTGCTGAAATGGTCCCACGTCCAGTATGACACCGTCGGCCACCACCACCGCGCCATCTTCTATGGCTGGTTGAGCTATGGGGACAACCAGTTGGGCCCGATGCAGAACAGGACGGGAATCAGGCCGAGGCGGCGACTCGGAGTCGCGGCCTCGGGGAGCATAAAGGTTGATGTCTTTTTTGCTCATACGTATTTATCCTTGCTCTATGCCCCGCCTGTCCTGAACCTGTCGAAGGATGCTCTATGCTCTATGCTCTTCAATGAATTCATAGCTCATGTTACGTTGCCTGGCTTCGTATCCGGCATCAGTTATGAGCCTTCTAATCTCCTCAGTTGACAGCCTGTGTCTTACACCAGCAGCCGCCACCACATTCTCCTCGATCATAGTACTGCCAAAGTCGTTGGCACCAAATTGCAGGGCCACCTGGGCAACACCCGATCCCATGGTAACCCAAGAGACCTGAAGGTTTTGGATGTTATCCAGTATCAATCGGCTCATTGCCAACGTTCTCAGGTAATCCATTGCAGTGGCTGGTTTTGTCTTCAGTGCAGTGTTGTCTGGTTGAAAAGTCCAAGGGATGAAGGCGGTGAAACCGCCAGTCCGGTCCTGAAGCTCTCTCAGTTTGAAAAGATGTTCCAGACGGTGGTCAATAGTCTCGATGTGTCCGAACATCATGGTCGCTGTGGTTTTCATACCAAGGCTGTGAGCACACTCCATGACTTCCAACCATTCAGCGCTACTGCACTTGTTAGGGGAAATTTTACTGCGGATCTCGTCCGCCAGGATCTCGGCACCGCCACCTGGAATGGAATCAAGCCCGCTTTGTTGCAGTCTTTTCAGAACCGCTTCAAGCCCCAGTCTCTCGGTCCGCGCCAGATGTATTACCTCGGGGGGCGAAAGCCCATGGATATGAATGGGAAAACGATCCTTTATAAATTGGAGCATCCCCTCATAGTAGCTCAGCCGCAATCCAGGATGCAGGCCTCCCTGCAGTAAGATCTGCGTTCCTCCCAAGGCTAGTGTTTCATCAATTTTAGCTGCAAGTTCCTCGTGGCTGAGCACATAGCCACCCTCCGCTTCTGGAGGTCGGTAAAAAGCACAGAAGCGACAGCCGGAAAGACAGACATTTGTATAGTTGATGTTGCGATCACTCACATAGGTCACCACCGGTTCAGGATGTAGACGGCTGCGGCAATTATTGGCGAGCGCTGCCAAGGTATAGAAATCCACATTTTCCCAAAGTAATAATCCCTCTTCTTTGGTCAACCGCTCGCCTTCCCAGGCTTTTTCGACAATTGTCTCCAGCACGTTATTCATCTCA
>JBFFBS010000210.1:0-6449 GCA_041560295.1 Syntrophobacteria bacterium
AAAAGGGCTTTGGCATCACTCTCTTCGGCTGTTATACCGGAGATGGGGATCAAGCCAACTAAAACCAGGGGTGTCAGTAACAATCCGACTCTCAACAATGTCTTCATTTCAACTCCTCCCGCTTACCGCTGATTGACGACCAACCGGTGCAATGAACAGCCAGCAGACCACCTTCTGGTGGGCATTAGATAGGTAACAAATCCTCCTTGGTAAACTGTGTAGTAGTCTGGATTTGCTGGGCTTTGCTATGAGATGTGCAACAGTTGTACAGAATTGACATTGGGAAGATCCATGAGATCTTCCATGGTTTCCTCCTCCACCGGGGTGTCCACCCTAATGAGCAGTACATTTTCGCCCGTTTCAACAATCTGCCCAGCTTTCCACATGGAGATATTGATATTGTGCTTGCCAAAACAGGTTCCAATGCTGCCGAAGGTTCCGGGCACATCTTCATTGTAAATCAGCACCAGATTGCCCTTTATATCCCCTTCCAGGGAGGTATCATTGAAGCGGACGAGCCTGGGTTCTCTCTTCCCGAAGAGGGTTCCCGAAGCCAGCGTGTCCTCCGCCGTACTTCTGACTTGAATCGTTATGAGGTTCAGGTAATCCTGAGCCTCTTCACTCCTCGAATCCTTCACCACAATTCCCCTTTCCTTTGCCAGGATAGGAGCGTTCACATAATTGACCTCATGCTGAAGGATGGGCTCCAAGAGTCCCTTTAACGCCGCCAGCGTAATGGGCTCTGTGTCCAGATGAGCCACGCCACCCCTGTACTCAATGGTCACCTCTTGCATGGCACCCTGCGTGACCTGCCCCAGAAAAGACCCCAACCTCTCCGCAAGCTCTAGATAATGGCATATTTCGCTCATCAGTTCGCAGCTTATCTGCGGTGTATTTACGGCGTTCCGAGTGCCCCCGGCGAGGAAAAACTCCTTTATCTGCTCGGCAATGGCCACGGCCACATTTTCCTGAGCTTCGCCAGTGGAGGCCCCTAGATGAGGGGTACAGATGACTTGTCCAAGCTTGAGCAGGGGATGGTCACCAGGTGGCTCTTGTTCAAACACATCCAGGGCTGCACCTGCGACCTTACCGCTGGTGATTGCCTCATACAAATCCTGCTCGCTCACTATGCCCCCGCGGGCACAGTTTATGATCATTACCCCTTTTTTCATTTTGGCAAAGGCTTCATGGTCGAGTAACCCTTTGGTATCTCTGGTAAGGGGCGTGTGTACGCTTATATAGTCCGAACGCTGATAGAGTTCGTTTAAATCAACTGCTACAACACCCATCTTCTGAATTGTTTCAGGCTCAAGGTGGGGATCGTAGGCGATCACACGCATCTGTAAACCCGCAGCACGTTGGGCCACAATCCGCCCGATACGACCGAGGCCGATAATACCCAAGGTCTTATGGTAGACTTCCTGTCCTAAAAATCTTTTCTTCTCCCATTGTCCCGCCTTCATGGAAGTGGTGGCCTGATGGATATTTCTGGATAACGCCATCAGCATAGCCACGGTATGTTCGGCCGTAGTAATCACATTTCCGTCCGGGGTGTTCATTACCACAATACCCCGCTTGCTTGCCGCAGCGATATCCACATTGTCCAATCCTATTCCGGCCCGGCCAATAACTCTGAGCCTTGAGGCCGAGGCAATAACATCTTCGGTCACCTTGGTGCCACTTCGAATGACAAGCGCCTCAGCATCGCTGACAGCACTTTTGAGCTCTTCGGGAGAAAGCCCGGGCTTGATTTCCACCTCAAACTCAGAAACACTGCTGAGCAGATCAATGCCTTTCTGAGCGAGGCCGTCGCTAATAAGGATTTTCATACAACCCTAACCTCCAAAACTGTAATGTTTTTGATGTGCTGTTCTCTTTCTCCTAGCCTAGCTAGCCGATCTACTGAGCGCAAGAAAAAAATCTTGTGGTGACTACGGACCCCCTCCATACTCCTGTTTGGACCGCAGTCATGTCCGGACATTTCAAATGCTTACGCCTCCTATGTCTCAAAACGTGTCTCTAGCCTCGCCGATGGCAACCTCCGTCTCAGCAGGTAGACAAGCAGGTAAACCAGCGGGGTATCGAGTACCGCGATTCCCACCTTCACCACCCACTGTCCCAAAATAAGCGGCATCAGTGGCATGCTACCGTAGAAGGCTATAGTAATGAACACGACGCTATCAAGTAATTGCGAGACTACGGTGGAGGCATTGTTGCGGAGCCACAAAAATCGTGCGCTCGTCACCCGCCTCCAGAAATGAAAGGCCCAAACATCATGATACTGACTGAAGAGATAGGCGACAAGGCTGGCTATCATGATCCGGGCACTGCTCCCGAGGATAGTTGCGTAGGCCTGCTGGTGCGGCCAGAAAGGCGCGGGCGGCCAGAGAATACTCAGGCCGGTGAGCACAAAGACAAGAACCAGGGTGATAAACCCCCCGACAAACACAGTGTGAGCTTGCTCTTTGCCCCAGATTTCACTGACGACGTCCGTGATAAGAAATGTGAAGCAATAGGCGAGCACACCGGCAGGAACCACCAAAGGTCCCACGGTAATAATCTTGCTCGCCATAACCGCAGCCAGCACCAAGCTGCCAGAATAAACACAGGCCAGCAACGCCAAATAACTCTCAGCTCGTTGCAGATCAGACGAGATCATCGATGCCGTGCTCCACCACAACAGTGAGGCCAATGCCACCTCTCGGGTTCATTACACTTTCCACCTGCATCCAACGGGGTCCGCATACCTGGACCAGATCATCCAGAATGCGGTTTGCCATGGTCTCGGCGAACATCCCACTCTGCCGAAAACTGAAAAGGTAAAGTTTCAGTGATTTGGACTCCACGCAGTGACGATCGGGGATATAGGTGATGGTTATACGGTAGAAATCTGGCTGACCGGTGATTGGGCAGAGACTCGTCACTTCCTGGGTGGTAAAAGTCACTTTATATTGGCGATCTGGATACGGGTTAGCAAAAGTCTCCAAGAGTTCAGGGTTTACTTGGTATTCGTACGTGGTCTCACCACTACCAAGATGGTCGAAGTTATCACTCATCGTTCTTGCTCCCTCATTAGCTAGCAGCAGGCAGCTAAGTATGTTCTTCACGCTTGGCGCTATGCGCTTTGCACTATGCGAAGTATCCGAATTGTAGAACCTTTTTTCTGGATGAGCAAGGATGTTCACACGTTCAACGGGCTTCGACAGACGAAAGGTGTCCGGGTTTACTCTTGAACATGACCACAAATGAACAATCATTCATTTAGATAAAACCGCAATATTCTCAGCAATTCAATTTGCAGTCGGACATAAGTTCTGATATATATATTTGAAAAAACATACTTTTTAAGAAAAAAGTAAAAAAGATTGACAATTATACCCTCTTTCATGTACCATAATTAATGAATGAACATTCATTCAGATAATAATTGGGATGCTCATTGCCCATAGAAAACAATCTAGCAGAGGTAATGTGAGGATGGCTCGGGTACGAAAAACCGATGACAAACGCGACCGGATTATGAATGCCGCCATAACTGCCTTTGCCCAAAATGGTTATCACCAGGCAACCATGGCTGCTGTCGCCCGAGAGGCTGGAGTGGCAGCCGGCACCATCTACCTTTATTTCAAAAGCAAAGATGATCTTCTTATCAGTATCTTCGAGGAGAAGGTTCAAAGGTTTATTGATGAGTTTCACCGCCAGTTGGCTCAGGAGGAGAGCGCCGAGATCAAGCTGAGAAAACTTGTTCAGCTGCACCTGTTCGAGATGCAAAATCGACCCGATCTGGCAGCAGTATTTCAACTGGAGCTCCGCCAGAGCCGCCATTTTATGAGCGCTTACCCGAAAGCGGATCTCAAGGGCTATTTTGACCTCATTGGCGAAATCATCGAGGAAGGGCAACAGCAGGGGTTGTTTCGTAAGGATCTTTATGTGAGTGCGATCAAAAGGGCATTTTTTGGAGCAATGGATGAAACGGTCACCTCATGGTTACTGGCCGGCAGGAACTACGATCTTACTCAGATGGCAGATCCCCTGGCTGACTTGTTTATCCGAGGATTCAGAGAGTAGTCCTCTCTTGCGCTCAACCGTCAGCTATCAACTGTCAGCAAAAAGGTAGGAAACTTGCATGACAAATAGGGGATTGTTCACAGCATTCTTTTTTCCTGCAGGCTGCAAGCTGACCGCTTTTGAAGGAGATAACAATGGCAAATTTACTGGTGGATGAAAGAGATGTCAAATTTGTCCTATATGAGCAGCTAGAGATAGAACAGCTCAGCAACACCGCCAAATATGCCGAATATTCTAAGGAAATGTACGACCTGGTTCTCGAGCAGGCCTGGAAGCTGGCGGAGAACGAGATGGCCCCGGCCAACCGTGAAGGTGATAAACAGGGATGTGTCTGGGAGGACGGCAAGGTGAGAGTTCCCGAATCCTATCACCGACCGTATGAGATGTATCGACAAGGCGGTTGGCTCTCCATGGCGGAGGACTTGGAAGTCGGAGGGCAGGGATTCCCGGTAGTCATGGGGCTGGCGGCCATCGAAGCCTTCGGAGCAGCAAATTTATCCCTTTTCCTGTACCCCGGACTCACCCATGGAGCTGCCAGACTCCTCGAGGTTTACGGAACCGAGGAGCAGCAGCGCACCTTTATGGACAAATTGTACAGCGCTGAGTGGAGTGGGACCATGTGCCTCACTGAACCCCAGGCTGGAAGCGATGTCGGCGCTCTGCGCACCAAGGCGACCCTGAATGATGACGGCACCTACTCCATCACCGGCACCAAGATCTTTATCTCTTGCGGCGAGCATGATCTTACCGAAAATATTGTCCACATGGTGCTGGCTCGGATTGAAGGGGCGCCACTGGGCACCAAGGGCATCTCCCTCTTCATTATTCCCAAACTTCGTCCGGAAAACGGTGAATTGGTGGAGAACGACGTGGTTTGCCCCGGTATCGAGCACAAGCTAGGAATTCACGGCTCCGCCACCAGCACGCTGAACTTTGGGGAGAACAACAACTGCATCGGTTATCTCTTGGGTGAAGCAAACCAGGGAATGCGTATCATGTTCCAGATGATGAACGAGTCAAGGCTTTTTGTGGGCATGCAGGGACAAAGTCATGCCAGCGCCGCCTATCTCTATGCCCTCCAGTACGCCAAGGAACGGACCCAGGGATCAGATGCGAGCCGGATAAAAGATCCCACTGCACCGAGAGTGGCAATCATCGAGCACCCTGACGTCCGACGGATGCTCATGTTCATGAAGTCAGTGAGCGAAGGGTTACGAGCTCTGCTCTATTACGTCGGCTTTTGCGACGACATGTTACGTTCTGCTGAAAATGATGACGAGAGGGAAAAGTACCAGGACTTCATTGACATTCTCATCCCGGTTTGCAAAGCCTATGGCAGCGACATGGGCTTTCGGGTCTGTGAAACCGCCATCCAGGTCCTGGCAGGCTACGGCTACTGCCAGGAACACCCGGTTGAGCAGTACTTGCGAGACTGTAAGATCGCCTCCATCTATGAGGGTACAAATGGTATTCAGGCCCTGGACTTGGTGGGTCGCAAACTGGTTATCAAAAGGGGACAGCTTTTTAAACGACTTATTGCAGAAACTGAAGAGTTCCTCGGATGGGCTCGCAAAAATTTCGAACTGCGTGAACTGGTGGCCACTTTTGAAGCTGCCCGCCAGCAGCTTATTGAAGTAACAAAGTACTTCGGCCTGAAGGGCATGACCGAAGACTACCCTGAGACGCTCCTGTATGCCACCCCATATCTGGAACTGTTCGGAGATATTGCCGTTGGTTTCATGTTGCTGTGGCAGGCGTTGATCGCCCAGCGCCGTCTCCAAGAGATTTATGTTGATGCCGGTGCCAAGGATGCTCAGTCTCAGCGTGAGGTCCTGGCCTCCAATAGAAGCGCCGCCTTCTATCGGGGTAAGGTAGCCTCAGCCGAATTCTTTATTACCAACATTCTCTCTCTGGCCAAAGGCAAGGCCAAGGCAATCATGAGCGGACAACGAGCTGCAGTGGAAATCCCGGAAGAAGCTTTTACCTTGTCCTGATGAGGCATAGTAGCAGGTGTTGCACTACGAAACGTAAGGTTTGGTGGTCTTTGTGGCTAAGATTATGTCCCAGCTATCAGTAACACTGAGTAAAAATCGACGACTTATATTTAGCCCGGATATTTCATCACGCCCCGGCGTGACTGCGACCGCGAAACTGGGAACCCGCTTGCGGGAATGAGCGGAGCGCAGCGAGCGCGAATTATATGACCGTACTTCCGGGCTAGCCAACAGTATCCTTTTTACGAGAAGGAGCCAAATATGAAATCACGAGAAGTAGTCCTGGTGGACGGCATTCGCACAGCGTTCGGCAGAGCTGGAGAACAGGGATTTTTCTGGCACACCCGCGCAGATGACATGGTGGTGAAGGTCATCCGTGAGCTCTTG
>JBFFBS010000211.1:0-6438 GCA_041560295.1 Syntrophobacteria bacterium
CAGTAAATGCCGCCTTCTTCGAGACCAGGCATGAAGCAACTGTTACATGAAATACACGTGGCCGGGCTGCGGTCGCCTTGCAGCCAGCGGTTGGCCAAGCCTGGTTCCCGGATCAGCGGTCTGGCCATGGCAATGTAATCCATGCCATCGTCCTTGATGGTTCTTTCTGCAACTTCATAAGAGCGGAATCCACCCACCACCATTACCGGACAGTTAACCTCCTCTTTGATGCGGTGGGCCAATGGTAGATTATATGCTTCCTTTTCGGGTTTGAGGATTTTCTCACGCGCCGCACCTTTCTCCCCAGAGGCTGGAGTGCCGGCTGAGACTTCTATGGCATCAATGCCGGCTTCGGCAAGTTTTTTGGCAGCGTAAACCGCATCGTCAATTTCCAGACCACCATCCAGATTATCCGCAGCGTTCAACTTGATAAAAACAGGATAATCACTACCGACCGACTCCCGCACCTTGCGGTACACCTCGAGCAGAAACCGGCTGCGGTTTTCTATACTACCACCATATTCATCGGTGCGGCGGTTGGTGAGCGGAGAAAGAAACTGGTTGATCAGAAAACCATGGGCGCCATGCAGTTGGACCCCGTCGACGCCCCAAGCCTTGGCCCTTCGGGCCCCCTCACCAAAGGCCGAAATAGTGTCAATGATCTCTTCCTTGGTGAGTTCGGCTGGCATTTCTGGGAATTGGTCAACCTTTACAGCGGAAGGAGCGAGAGGTTGACGCCCGGCGTAAGTGGAATTGCTCTGACCGCCGCCATGGGCCAGCTGAATCGCAACCGTGCCGCCGGCATCGTGGACTGCACTGGTTAAATTTTCATAATCTTTCGCAAAGTCATCGGTATGAATACCCATTATGCCGGGGAAGAACGCTTTTCCTTCAGGCAACACAAATGTTAAGCCAGAAATAATTAGTCCTATGCCGCCTTGTGCTAAGTCGCGGTAGCAATTGATCAATTTCTCTGTGGGCCTGCCGTCCGGCTCACACATGCCCTCCCAGGTGGCGGATCTTATCATCCTGTTGCTCATTACCATGCCGTTAATTGCAGTTTCTTCGAATAATGTGGCCATGGATTGCCTCCTCTCGATCGGTTGTGGCGTATTTAACTAGCAGCTTGCCCTCCTTTTCTACCCGGAATGTGACTGATAAATCAACTGTCCAGATTACATTAGCCCGGATATTTTATGAATGACTTGCTGCGACCACGGATATGGTCGTCCTTCCTGGCGTCCTCGGGTGTTGGCCCCTGCGACGTACCGTTCAGGGTACGCCTCGGAACCAATCCCGCGGTACCGCGGGACGAGTTGCCAGGTGACACGCCCATCTTTGTGGCCTCGCGACAGCAATTCATGAAATATCCGGGCTAGGTCAGTCAGGTGGAAAACTTCATGAGAACATACAATCCAATTACTGTCAGGGCAAAAGCTATTTGGTTGCCTAACAAGCCCTTTCAGTATAGACTTTAATGACTTACAACAATACCGTATACTTGCTGCTTTTTGGCGTGTTTTGTGCAATCAGAAAACGTATTGTTACTAATGGCATGGCTACAGGGTGCAAACTCCCAGGAAGTATTGAGAGATCAGAGTTAACTGCTCGGTGACAAAGCCGATCCAGATGGAACTCGCCGCTATGGAAAGAGGTATTATGGTTGCTTTGCGCTTCCCGCTGAAAGTGAAGAGATGGATGAAGACCACCACGGTTGCTGCATTTGTTTTGGTCCTACTAACCCCATGGACCATACTTGCTTCAGAACCACCCTTTGCTAATCTACAAGAGCGACTTATTGCTGATGGCCTGGATGCGAATCTGGTCCGGTCTGTTTATCAGAACCCTCTGGTCAAATTAGAGTTAGAGGTGGTGGCTGCGAATTTGGTGCGGAGCGAGGCAACTCTCAATTATGACCAGTTCCTCTCCAAATACTCGGTGCACAAGGCCAAACGTTATATAGAGCGGCACGGGACCTCTCTTGAGGAAGCGAATCGACGTTTCGGCGTGGAGCCGCCAGTTGTCGTGGCTGTTCTCATGGTGGAGACCGCACTGGGAACCTACCCTGGGAAGTACCAGACAATCAATGTGCTCTCTACTATGGCAGCCTCACAAGAGCCGACGGTTCGGGAGCAGATCTTTGCAGCTCTTACCGAAGAACAAAGACAGATGCAGTCAAGGGCAGTGATGTCAAAGCGTCTAACAAAGCGAGCTTCCCGAAGCTACCGGGAACTGAAGGCTGTGCTCAACTATGCTCACAAGAACGACATTGATCCATTCACAATTCTTGGGTCCAGCGAGGGTGCCATAGGTATCCCTCAGTTCTTACCCTCCAATATCGAACATTATGGTCGGGACGGCGACGGCGACGGCCGGATCGATCTTTTCCACCACCCAGATGCCATTGCCAGCGTGGCCAATTTTCTCCGGGCGCATCGCTGGGGACGGGCCGAGAATGCCAAGCAGAAGAAGAAAGTCCTTCTTTACTATAACCGCAGTAATTACTATGCCGACACGGTCTACACTCTTGCCCAAAAGCTGAATGGGAATAAACCGCTCTAAAGGGCAGTAAACGGTAAACCGTTAAAGTCGTTGAAACCGTTGCAGCCGTTGAAGTCGTCAAAATCGTTTTGAGCGTTTAACGTTAAGCTGGTTATGTCTCACCGCGTCTCAGTGCTCCACTTCTCCAGGTCATTTCTCTCCTGCCATATGCTTTTTCAAATTCGCAATCCGCAATCCGCAATCTGCAATCCAAAATCCCTCCTCGACTCTCGCAAAAGTATCTGCTATCTTTGCGGCGATCAAAATGAAGTATTCCCAATTCTTGCGCAGATTTCACCAGGTTTTCTTTGTTCTTACCAGGGGTAACGGATGATTGTCGGACTCGATGTCGGCGGAACTCACACGGACGTGGTGGTTCTTCAAGGCAGGGAGATTGTCAGCAAGGTCAAACTTCTTACGGACGAAAAAGATCTTCTCCAAACCGTCTGTTTCGGATTTTTTGATGCCATAAGAGGTTTGGACCCACAAGCAATTCAGCGCGTGGTGGTGAGCACAACTCTGGCTACGAATGCCATCGTTCAAGAAAAAACAGAGCCGGTGGGGATTTTGGTGGCCAGCGGCCCTGGGGTGAATCCCGATGCATTTACCATTGGTGATCATTACTATGTCGTCAGTGGAGCTATTGATCATCGGGGCCAGGAAATCGCTCCAATCAGTGACGAGGAAGTCCTGGAGATTGGTAGGAAGCTCAGATCTGAAAACGTCCGTAACCTGGCGTTGGTAGGTAAATTCAGCATTCGCAATCCCAGTCACGAATTAAAGATGCGTGACTTGTTGGCGGACACCTTCGAGACGGTAACATTGGGCCACCAGGTATCAGGCCATCTGAATTTTGCCCGCCGCATTGCCACCGCCTACTTGAATGGTGCTGTTGCCCGGATCAGCGGCGAATTCTATAAGGCGGTCCAGGGGTGCATGGAGCAGGAGGGAATTACGGTCCCGCTTGAGATACTCAAGGCCGATGGCGGTACTATGGCCCAGGCAAGCTCCGTACAGTACGCGGTGGAAACCATCCTCTCCGGACCGGCTGCCAGCGTTATGGGTACGCTCGCTTTTACCGACCCCGCCAAGGAGGAGGTGGTACTGGACATTGGTGGTACCACCACGGACATAGCTATACTTGTAAATGGTGCGCCACTGCTCAAACCGCTGGGAATTAGAATGGGGGGTTATAATACCCTGGTGAGAGCCCTTCGTACCGTATCCATCGGCGTGGGGGGTGATAGCTATGTGCGGCTGGAAAACGGAGATCTCAAAGTGGGGCCAGAGAGAAAAGGTCGGGCCCTGGCTTACGGAGGACCAGAGCCAACTCCCACTGATGCTTTGGTAACGCTTGAAACGGTGCAGGGAGGACAAAAGCAACGCGCCATTGATGGAATTTATCGGCTGGCAGATCAACTGGGAAAGGGAGTTGAGGAAACTGCGAAGGCCATTATAGAGAAGTCCTGCTCGCTTATCATAGAAGCAGTCCACGCTCTTGTTGACAGAGTGAACCAACAGCCGGTTTACACTATTCACGAACTCTTAGAAGGTAGGACAATACAACCGTCCTCCATTATCGTTATTGGAGGTCCTGCCAAAGAGATAGCCCCTTGGTTGCAGGCTATCAGTGGATGGCAGGTCCGAGTTCCCTCTGAATATGAAGTGGCCAACGCTATCGGCGCCGCAGTTGCGAGAACCACCTGTGAGGTGATGGTACTTGCGGATACAAGTCGCGGGTATGTTTGCGCTCCGGAAGAGGGCTATCTAGATAGCATTGGCAAAGAGGCCTCAAAACAAGAGGTGGTCCAGATTGCTTTCGATCTCCTCCAAAAAAAGGCGCATAGGCTGGGCGCCGAGGAAGACGATCTGGAAATGGAGCTGCTTGAAGATTCCGACTTCAATATGGTGCAAGGATTTTACACTGTGGGACGGAACATCCGGGTGAGGGCCCAGATCAAGCCGGGTCTCATCGGTCAGTATAGAAAGGCTGCCGTATGAAGGCCATGAGAAAAACAGGGCTGGTTTTTTTTCCAGCCTTCGATTGGGCAATTAGTGAGACCCATCCTGAGAGAGAGGAACGTCTGCTCTATACACAGGACCAGGTTTTCGAAGAGGGCATCTTGGACATCGAAGGTTTGGTGGAACTCAATCCCGATCTGGCCACGGCAAGAGATGTCGAGCGTGTCCATTTTTGTGTGCCTGGGGTGGAGGCTGTTCTCACTGAAAGCCATTATATTGCCGCAGGTGGATGTAAAACCGTCGCCGAGGCGGTGCTTATGGGTGAGGTGGACTGTGGCTTTGCCCTGGTACGTCCTCCAGGACATCACGCCATGCGCTCTGTGCACGGTTCCCGGGGTTTCTGTAACATCAATAGTGAGGCTGTCATGGTGGAGCACATCCGCCACACCTATGGGGTGGACCGGGTGGCTATTGTGGACACTGATTGCCACCACGGAGACGGCACCCAGAACATTTACTGGCATGACCCCGACACCCTCTTTATCAGTCTCCATCAAGATGGCCGCACCCTCTATCCTGGTTCCGGCTTCGCTAGTGAAATGGGAGGGCCAAATGCACTGGGAACCACGGTGAACATCCCCCTACCGCCAATGACCTCTGAGGATGGTTTCCTTTATGTGGTGGATAGAGTGGTGCTGCCAATACTGGAAGAGTTCAATCCCGAGCTTATAATCAATTCAGCTGGTCAGGACAACCATTACAGTGATCCAATCACGGCAATGAACTTCTGCGCCCAAGGGTATGCCAAACTCACCGAGAAGCTACAGCCACATATAGCTGTCCTGGAAGGAGGCTATTCCATCGAGGGGGCGTTGCCGTATGTAAATGTAGGTATACTATTGGCGCTCGCTGGTATTGACTACTCATGGGTACAGGAACCGCATTACGACCCGGAGGAGATTCGTCAAAGTGATGAAGTTACGACCGCCATAGCAAGCACCTGTGAGCGTTTGCTTGAGCAGAGGCAACAATGCGGGCAAAAACGGGAAAAATATCTGGCGGGCAACGAATTTGTCCGGCGCAGCAAGACCGTTTTCTACGACACCGACAACATTATCGAGGAACAAAAAGAAACGGTCCGGGTCTGCAGGGAGTGTGCTGGAGTGATAAAGATCGACTCCTATGCTGACACTGGAAATCATCTTCTCGGCATCTGTGTCCCCAGGAAAGCTTGCAGCGACTGTCAGAAACTAGGCAGCCAGTGGTTCGACGAAGGAAGTGTCAAACGCTATGACCTGGTTTGTTTGCAGGACCGGGTAGCGGACGAGTATCAGGTTAAGAAGAAATGAACGAGCTTGTTCCCCTGAAAGACTTCACCCCAACCGATCTGGAACTCTGGATTCAAGAGGCGGGGCAGCCCGCTTACCGGGCCAGGCAGCTACTCAAATGGATCTATGCTCAAAATGTAGAAGACTTCCAGAAAATGACGGATGTGAGCAAGGATTTTCGCGGCTGGCTGGAACAGCATGCCCGAATTCCCAGTGTGATGCGAGAAAAGGTGCTGACCGATAAAGACGGGACTCGCAAACTCTTATTTCGCCTTCTGGATGGCGAACGCATAGAAAGCGTGTTGATTGAAGAGGAGCGCAGGCTTACTCTTTGCGTTTCCAGTCAGGTTGGTTGTGCATTTGGATGTAGCTTCTGCTTAACCGGGGAGAAGGGCTACAAGAGGAATCTTAGCGCCGGAGAGATCGTAGACCAGATCTGCGCGGCACGACGTGAACTTGGCCCGGAAGAACGGATAACCAACCTGGTCTTCATGGGAATGGGAGAGCCTCTCGCCAATTTGCAGCAGGTGGCCAAGGCCCTGGAGATAATCACTTCAGACCATGGCCTCAACTTTTCCACCAGGAAAGTTACCTTGTCCACAGTTGG
>JBFFBS010000212.1:0-6434 GCA_041560295.1 Syntrophobacteria bacterium
AAGAAGGTCCAGGGCCAGATGAAAAATCCCTCGCGGAAGGCGAATGGCCGGGCAAACATCACACCGTAGAGACCACCCAGAGAGCCCTGGTGGAAAAAGCTCAAAAAGGTTCCGGTGGCCGCAAACACCACCATTATCTCATGCAGATTGTGGCTGAAATAGTGGAATTCCGGGACCTTATCCAACTGTCGGTTTTCGAGAATAAGAGGTATATACTCTACGGTTAGCACAATAGTGTAGCAGGTGATACAGAAAATCACTTCGGTGAGCATTGAGTGCACATTGGGATGCCAGAAAGAAAACCAGCCCCGAATGGGTTGGCCAATCTCCAGCAGCAGCACAAGCTGGGCGCCAGTGTAGCAGATGAAACCGACCACCACGGCCAGGTTGATGATATCCTTGAGCTCCTTTTTGCCGATCACGTACGTGAGAAAACCGGTGAAAAAGGCACCTGCTCCAAGAGCAATGATCGCCAGGTCCGCGGTGATATACAGACCAAAACCAAAAGAGTCATTGAGGCCGGTCACATTCAGTCCCTTCCACAGGACCATGAACCCACCCAATACGCCCCAACCGATGACACCGAAAATCACCAGCAACCAGAGGCTGAAAGCCTTAAATGAACACCGCTTTACCCCTTCAGGGATGAGTGCTGAATCCATGGTTATCCTCTCTTCTCCATGGTGATGTTATCCTAATCTAAAGTACGTTATCAGCCAGCTTGCGAATCCAGTCCTGACTGCTCAAGTAGTAAACCTTGGGTTTGGTTTTGAGCCTTTCCAGGAGACGGAAGGCATGACGACTCTTGGCCAGGTTGGCCACCTCGCTATGCGAATCCAACAGGTTGCCGAAGGTCATGGCCTTGGTAGGGCAAGACTCCACGCAGGCTGGTACGTATTCGCCCTCCTCAAGTTCCCGCCGTCCCTCCGCAAAGGCGCGCTCTTTAGCTAGTTGTAAGCGGTGGATGCACATGGTGCATTTTTCTACCACTCCCCGCATTCTTGTTGAGACATTCGGGGTGAGCATCTCTTCCATGTGCTCAGGCCACTTAGGATCCCACCAATTAAAATAGCGTGCATGGTATGAGCAGGCGGAAATACAGTATCGACAGCCAATGCACCGTACCGGAATGTGGTTCACCAGGCCGGTCTCTTCGTCTCGATGCGTGGCGTTTACCGGACAGACAAAGGTACACGGCGGGTAAGGGTACGGTTGATGGGATGAGTCGCAATGCAGACACGGCCTGGGCATGTAGGCCTTACGGTGCTCCGGGTAGGGCTTACCATTGTCAAGATAGAAGACCTCGAGCCAGGTAATGGAGCGCAGCTTGTTAGTCTCATCTTCTCTGAAAGGGACATTGTTCTCCTGCTGGCAGGTCACCGAGCACGCCTTGCAACCGGTGCACTTGTCAATATCGATGACCATGCCATAGCGAACTCCGCTCGACTTGTTCCCACTCATTTCCTACCTCATACTTTTGAGATTTTCACCCGAGTTCCCCACCAAGTGACAAGGCCCGTAACCTGGTCTTGCTGGGCCACCAGAATCATATTGGCGTTGACTCCTTTGCCCTTGATGTAAGAATCGAAACTAGCGTGTCCCAGACCGGTGGGGATAAAGAACACATCGGGCCGCGCCGCTTCAGTCAGATGAACACGGACTTTGAGCGTACCCCGCTCGGTCTGGAGTGCAACCCTATCGCCCTCCTTGAGGCCCATGTTGGCAGCGGTCTTTGGGTTGACTTCGACAAAACTATCGTTCCCTTTTAGTTGGAAGTCAAAGAGCGTCTTGGTCATAAACGGCGGATTCGCCACCGGACCGTTGGTGATGGCCATCGTCTCGTAGGGCATAAGAAGTAACGGATAATCACGCGGATCACCAGCTGGCTCCACCGGTTTAAAATGCGGCAGATAGGTGCGATCATTCCCCCTGATGCCAACCTGGCGCATTTTCTGGCTATAGAATTCGAATTTGCCCGAAGGGGTTGTAAAGGCCGACGTCCACGAGGGCATGGCCTCAGAGGTATCAAACCAGCAACCGTGTTCGATAAGCTTCTCCCAGAGGTCTTCAAAGGAATCATAGTTGGCGGCTAATTGTCGGCCCTGGCCGCCTTTCCACGGTTGCAGTCCTGGCTCATCCGCCACTTGACCCCGGCCAGCGTCAGCCAGTCCCTTCACCCGCTCCTTCAATGCCGTTTCATAATCGGACCAAGGGAAACTTGCCCCGACACTTCCGCCAAGGGATTTTGCCAGCTGAATAAGCACATCGCCTGGATGTCTGGTCTCAAACCGCGGGCTCAAAATTGGTTGGCTCAAGCCAAAGACCGCGTATTGCAGCCCTGGCGGTATGGGTGCGTCTTCCAAGCGCTCCAGATAGGTCGGACCCGGAAGCACGAGGTCGGCCAACTGGGTGGTGTCGTCCATAAAGGAAGAAAAGGAGACCACGGTGCCAATCTTATCCAGGGCCTCCAGGAAGGGCTGGACATCGGCAAGGTCATGGGCAGGATTGGCCTCGTATACCCAGAGCATCTCTGCCGGGTAGGGATTCCCCTCGTTGATGTTCTTAACTAAGTTGTGGAAAAGCTGCGTTGGCAAGGGGAACTGGGGCCCCTTGGACCCATCTAGTCTAGGCTCATTTGCGCCTGTCAAACTCGCAGCATCCAGTACTACTTTGGGCCATGGAGCCAGAGGTGGCTTTGGCCTCCTGGTTACTCCACCCGGCTTGTGCAGGCTACCCACCAGTGCGTTGAGGCTCTGCACCGCAAGGAAATCATACATGCTACCCTGCATTCTCCCCTGTCCCCAGCCACTCAGGGCTACAGCCGGTTTGGTTCCCGCAAACTCCCGTGCCAGTCCAACAATTTTCTCTTTCTCCACTCCCGTGATTTCAGCCACCTCTTCCGGAGTATAGTTCTGGCCCAGCAGCCTTTTGAACTCATCGAAGCCGTGTGTGTGATTGTTTACAAAGGTACGATCGTAACGCCCCTCACTCACGATTACTTGGGCGAGACCCAACGCGAGTGCCGCCTCTGTACCTGGAGCAACAGCCAGCCATTCATCGGCCTTGGAAGCACTCAGCGAACCTCTCGTCGCCACCTGGATGATCTTGGTGCGATCTCTCTTGGAATTGCTCCGCCAATCACCAAATGCCATCATCATGCGGTTGGGAGAACCCCAGCCCTCGATGTAGCCACTGCCAAAACTTACGACCATCTTGGCGTTTTCCAGGTCATAGCCGAGAGAACCGCTGTTGCCTTGGCTAACAAACAATCCCAAAGACTCTGCGTCAGCCGCAGCCGGCATCACCATGTAGTTCGGCGAGCCGTAAGCATGGAGAAAACGAGCGAATAGATCGGGGACAGTGCCCTCACGTTTACCGCTCACACAAACAAGACCTCTGGCCTTTTGCCTCATACGGCGCAGCTTGATGGAGAGGATCTCCAGGGCCTCATCCCAACCGATGGCCTTCATAGTCTCGAGGTCGCCCCGCTTACCTGTTTGCTGCAGTGGTGTTTCAATCCGGCTGGGACCATACAAGTACTGGAGCCCAGCAGCGCCCAAGGGACAAATCCCTCCCTGGTTGACTGGATGGCTGGGGTTGCCATCAATGTTGACCGCACGATTTTCATTAATGAGCCGAACTTTAACGCCGCAGCCTCCGGGGCAAAGCTGACAAACAGTATTCACCGTGGTGGCACCACCCCTCTCAGGTGAAGGGCGCCAGAACCAATTCTGGCTCCAGATGGCGGTATCATCCGCCATTTTCCATGGCAGCGGCGACAACAACGTTCCGCCCACCCCTCCTGCAACCAGTTTAACGAAGGCTCTTCTGTCTAATTTCATAAGATCCTTCCCCTTCAATGACTAGTCTCGCCTGCTCTTACTTATGACAGACGTCACAACTGTTAGACACATGCTCCCGGGCATGACAATCTTCACACACGTACATTTTCATGATTTCATGGGGGTAGCCAGTCAGTCGGTTAATCTTGATCGGAGGAGCCTCGGTCTCTTGTTCCACGTCCCGATGGCAGTCTGTGCATTCCATCTCTGCCATTTTCACATGAGCAGCATGCGAAAAGAAGACGTTGTCAGGCTGCCGCGAATAGGAAATCCAAGGAATTTCTTTCTCTGGCTCGACATATTGTGACACCAGCATTGCCTCGCTTTCGGTTTCGCCTTGAGGTTCTTCATGGCACTCAACGCAAGCAGCCAATCGGGGCTTGCCGGCATACGTTCCATCGTCTCGGAAATAGTGACAATCCTCGCAACTCATGCCCGCCTCTTCCTGGTGAATAGCGTGGTTATAATTGATGGGCTGGTACTGGGTAGAAAAAAGAAGTTGTGGGAATATAACCCAACCAACAAACAGTGCACCAGTGAAGCCCACTACAAAGAGAAGCCAGCCGAGTAGACCCGAATTCTGTTGCTTGTTTTCTCCGGTCATGGAACGCCTCAATATGTTGGAGTGCTGGTTTAAGGAATGAAGGGTGAGACACTGCGGCGAGAACCCACTCCCGGCCTGTGTCTTTCTCGGAGGGAGAGGAGCAAGGATCGCGCCGAATTAAGCTTTTTTTCACAAGATAAGTTTGTACTTTTCTACCGGCTTACCTCCTCTTTGTCAAGGAAAAAGGTTTGCAAATCCGCAACTGAACTCATTATTGAAGCTCCCTGCAGTCCCGCTAAAGCGGGATCTCCGCTTCGCTACGACAAGACTTGTCGACGAGATCAAGTCGAGTCGCTGCGGGGAATGCGCTCGCTGGGGCATTTTCAGTACTCTTCTTGACACTGGGGAAAAAAATTCCGTATGCTGGGGACAACTGTTCTGTTGTTTGCGTTTCAGGCGTCGCATTGAGGCATACGGCTCAAGGCATAAGGCGCAGGGCTAATTCATAGAATGCAGCAGCCAGGAGTAAGATAGACTGGTTTCATTTTTTTCTCTCCTGAAGTCTAATTATGACTCCTAGATTCTAGCTCCTTTTCCTTACGCCTTGTGTCATATGGCCTTGGAGCTGACCACTGATTGCATAAACTTTAATGCCCGTGGATTAATTACGGAAGGATTATGTTATGGACTTGCGCAGGCTTGAGGTCTTTTGCAAAGTTTACGAATTGAAAAGTTTCTCACGAGCGGGAAAGGCTTGCCTCCTTTCCCAGCCCACTGTGAGCGAGCACATTCGCCACCTGGAGACTCATCTGGACGTGCGACTTTTTGATCGCCTTGGCCGCGAGGTGGTGCCCACCCGCGCAGGTGAGATTCTCTATAATTACGCGCGCCGCATGCTCAATCTCAAACGAGAGGCACGTCAGACTCTTGAACGTTACCTGGGAAAAATGTCTGGTGATCTGGAGCTAGGCGGTAGCACCATACCCGGCCAGTATATTCTTCCCACTCTCATCGGCCGCTTTCGGGAAAACTTCCCCGATATTTTCATAAAGCTCGTCATTGCCGATACTATGAAAATAACCAACATGGTCCTCGATGGCGGACTGGAGCTCGGAGTAGTCGGAGCCAAAATAAAGAACAATAAACTACAGTACGAGCAGCTTTTTGACGACGAACTCGTGCTGGCGGTGTCACCCGAACACCATTGGGCGCAACGGTCAGCCATCAGGTTGGAGGAGCTTCCACAAGCCCCTTTCATCATGCGCGAGCAAGGCTCGGGAACCAGGATGACGATGTTGGAGATTTTGGAACAAGCAGGGCTCGACTACCAAGAATTCAAGGTAGTGGCGGAGATGGGGAGCACCGACGCCATCCGCCAAGCCATCAAGGCCAAGGTGGGAGTCTCAATTCTGTCGCGCCGTGCCATTGCCGACGAACTGCAATTTGAGAAACTACGCCACATCCCCGTCAAAGGCCTTTCTTTGGCCCGCCATTTCTATTTGGTCACTCACAACAAGCGCTCCAGATCACCCATAGGAGAAGCCTTTGTCGAATTCCTGATAGAAAATCGAGACAAATAAATCCCAGAATCCCTAAAGCTCACATCCCAAATCCACTAGTCAGAAGCCAGAATTCAGAATCCAGAATACAAAATCAAGAACGGAATACTTCTTTTCTCCTGTCTCCTGACTCCTTGCTTTTAAATTGTCCTTCGGACTCCCACCCTTCGGGCGGGTTCCCAGTTTCGCAATCCGAAATCCGCAATCCGGAATCTGCTTAATATCCCTTAGCACTTGACAAAACCTCTTCTATGTGTTTATTAGAAACGCCTTTACGGCATATTTGCGCCCGCTCTGAGCACTTTCCATTGCAAAGGCAGACAGATACCAGCCGTTATCGGAGCGGGCCAGAACAAGCGGCTCATAACGGAATAGTAAAACAATGAAACGGACGTATCAGCCAAGCAACACCCGGAGGAAAAGGACCCATGGTTTTCTGGTCCGCATGCGCAAAAAGTCGGGCCGGAAAGTAATTAGCCGCAGAAGGGC
>JBFFBS010000213.1:0-6404 GCA_041560295.1 Syntrophobacteria bacterium
ACTGCCCCCTTGACGCAAAGCGCTAAGTGCAGAGCGCAAAGCGTGAGGTAAACAGTAAACGGTGAACGGTAAACCGATAATGCGCTGGCTTCGCTACTGTTCACCATTTACCATTTACCGTTCACTCTTTTTTTCGCTATGCGCCATGCGCTGTGCTCTATGCGATCTGACCTGGCCCCAAGGACCAGGTTTTCGATGTTGAATAAATGGTCGTTGCCGGCATTCGTGAATAAGCACTTGTCAGAAATAGCTCGAGTTGTCCCAACAATGGGTACACACTTTTTCTTTGGGCAGCCCGATTGCATCCACCATATCGTCCAGTTTCTGATACTGCAAGGTCGTCAATCGCAAACGCTGTCTAATTCTATCAATCATTTCCACATATTTTTCAGATCCGGGCGTGTAATACTCGTCTAGATTTTCTTCCTCACCAACTTCAATTTCATTTATTACACTCCGCCCGGCAAGGTCCAATCTGGATCTGGATGTTGAGAAATTGAGAAATTCACACGGGAAGATTAAGGTCGGACATGCAGGTCGCATATGAACTTCACTGGCGCCGTAGTCAAACAAGATCTGGATGTTATCCTTTAATTGAGTACCTCGTACGATTGAGTCTTCACAAAAGAGAATTTTTTTGCCCTCTATCATCGATCTGATAGGAATCAGCTTCATCTTGGCAACAAGGTCTCTTACCTCCTGGTTCTGGGGCATGAAGCTCCGCGGCCATGTGGGAGTATATTTCACAAATGGTCTCAAATAAGGGATTTTTTTCTCGTTGGCATAACCGATGGCGTGTCCAATTCCCGAATCCGGAATCCCCGCGACAAAATCAATTTCAACGTCATCATTCCTCGCAAGTGCAGCTCCACATCTATTGCGCACAAATTCTACGTTGATCCCTTCATATTCAGTGGCAGGGTAACCATAATAGACCCAGAGAAAGGCGCAAATCTGCATCTTATCACCCGGTTTGTTGCGCTGCTCATAGCCGTCAGCCGTGAGAAAGACGGTTTCGCCGGGCCCGAGATGTTTCTCGACTTTATAACCGAGGTTGGCGAAAGCGCATGATTCTGAGGCCACGGCAAAAGCCCCTTCTTTTTTGCCGATTACAATAGGGGTCCTTCCCAGCCTGTCTCTGGCTGCGTATATGCCTTTCTGGGTTAGCAGCAGCATGGAGCATGAGCCTTGAATGGCTTCCTGAGCGTTTCTTATGCCATCCTCAATAGACTCTTCCTCGCAAATCAGCATGGACGCCAGTTCTGTTGGGTTTATCACCCCTCCACTCGTTTCCAAGAAATGTCTTTTCTTCTTGAGCGCTCTTTGCTCGAGCTCTTCTGTGTTGTTAATCTTAGCAACAGTGACGATGGCGAATGTCCCCATGTGCGAACCGATGAGCAGGGGTTGCGGGTCATTGTCGCTGATAATGCCAACGCCGCTATTGCCGCTGAATTCTGGCAGATCAGCTTCGAATTTAGACCTGAAGTAGTTGTTTTCGATGTTATGAATAGATCTGCTAAACCCGTTAGAGCCGTGTACCGCGAGGCCACCTCGTCTGGTTCCGAGGTGGGAATGGTAATCTGTTCCGTAAAACAAATCACTCACACAGTCATCTTTTGAGATAGTTCCAAATAACCCACCCATGATCTGCTCCTCGCTTCGGTTATAGTTAATCCGGACATTTCACGAATCGAAAAGATTCGCGAATAATGCAAATTAGCTGATGCCCGCATGATAGTCCTGCAGGGATTTTACTGAATCCTTTCCTTGGCGGTAGGCGGCAATTCCCCGAGCCGCGGCAAGGGCAGCGGCGAGCGTGGTGATATATGGCACCTTGTATTTAATAGCTGCCTTCCGGATGTAGGAATCATCGTGTTTGCTCAGCTTACCGCTGGGGGTGTTGATTACCAGCTGAATCTCCATATTCTTGATCCCATCCACTATGTTGGGGCGCCCCTCATGCATCTTCAAAATGAGTTCAGATTTGATATCGTGCTCCGACAGAAATGTGTGGGTTCCTATGGTAGACTTGATCTTGAAGCCTAGTTTATCAAACTCCCGGGCAACCTCCAACACAGCCGGTCGCTCTTTCTCAGACACGGTTATCAGAACGCTTCCCTCTGAAGGCAACAGTTGCTGGGCGCCCTCTTGGGCCTTGTAGAAAGCCAGACCAAAAGAGTCGGCCATGCCGAGAACCTCCCCGGTCGATCTCATCTCCGGTCCCAGAAGTGGGTCAACCTCGGGAAACATGTTAAAGGGAAAAACCGCCTCTTTGACACCAAAGTGCGGAATTGACTTACGCTTGAGGTCGAGGTCGGCAAGTTTTTTCCCGAGCATGAGCTGGGTGGCAATTCGAGCCATCGAGATGCTGCAAACTTTTGATACCAGGGGTACGGTTCTCGAGGCACGAGGGTTGGCCTCAAGAATGTAAACGGTGTCATTGGCTATGGCATACTGGATGTTCATCAAACCTACCACATTGAGCTCCACCGCAATCCTTCTGGTATATTCGTAGATGGTGTCGAGGTGCTTGGCGGGGATGCTGATAGGTGGAATGACACAGGCTGAGTCGCCGGAATGGATACCGGCCAGTTCTATGTGTTCCATCACTGCCGGAACAAAGGCTTCGGTGCCGTCGGCAATGGCGTCCGCCTCGGCCTCAATGGCATTTTCCAGAAACTTGTCGATCAGAATGGGGCGTTCAGGGGTAACATCCACTGCCACAGAAACATAGTGCTTGAGCATCTCCTCATCGTGGACCACCTCCATAGCCCGTCCACCCAGCACGTATGATGGCCGCACCATCAGCGGATAACCGATTTCCTCTGCAACCTCCAGGGCCTCCTCCAGGGTGCTGGCCATTCCAGACGCTGGCTGCGGAATGCCCAGCTTGCGCATCATCTGACGGAAACGATCCCGGTCCTCAGCCAAGTCAATGGTCTCCGGAGTGGTACCGATGATCCGCACCCCCGCCTGGGCCAGTTCATTGGCTATGTTGAGCGGGGTCTGACCGCCAAATTGTACGATAATGCCTTCCGGCTTTTCCTTCTCGTAGATACTCAACACATCTTCCACCGTGAGAGGTTCAAAATAGAGCTTATCTGAGGTGTCGTAATCGGTAGAAACCGTCTCCGGATTACAGTTGACCATGATGGATTCATAGCCCTCATCGCGCAGGGCAAAAGCGGCGTGGACGCAGCAGTAGTCAAACTCAATACCCTGGCCGATACGGTTTGGCCCCCCTCCCAGAACCATGACCTTGGGCCTGTCGCTCCTGCCAACCTTGTCGGGAGCGTTATAGGTGGAGAAATAGTAGGCCGCATCCTCCACCCCGCTTACAGGCACAGGCTCCCAGCCTTGCACCACTCCCAATGTGGTGCGCCGTAGCCTAATCTCAGTTTCGGTAACCGCTAGAATCTGCCCCAGGTAGCGATCAGAGAATCCGTCTTTCTTCGCTTGCACCAGCAGCTGCTCAGGCAATTCCTTACCCTTGTACTGGAGAATCTGCTCTTCGAGGTCGACAAGTTCTTTCATCTGTTCAATGAACCAGGCCTTGATGTGCGTCTTCGCATAGAGATCATCTATAGTTGCACCTTTGCGCAACGCTTCGTACATGACAAACTGCCGCTCGCTCGAGGGCTCAGCCAGCAGTTCCATCAATTCAGTCAGGGACCGCTCATGGAAATCCTTGGCAAAGCCAAGACCATATCGGCCGTTCTCCAGGGAACGGATGGACTTCTGGAAGGCTTCTTTGTAATTCTTGCCAATACTCATCACCTCGCCCACCGCGCGCATCTGGGTGCCGAGCTTATCCTCGGCTCCCTCGAACTTCTCGAAGGCCCAGCGGGCAAACTTCACCACAACGTAATCACCGGACGGCGTGTACTTCTCAAGGGTTCCATCTCTCCAGTAGGGGATCTCATCCATGGTCATTCCGCCCGCCAACATGGAAGAGATGAGAGCTATTGGGAAGCCGGTGGCCTTGGACGCCAGGGCGGAAGAACGTGAAGTTCTAGGATTAATCTCGATCACCACCACCCTGCCCGTCTTGGGATCATGGGCAAACTGAATGTTGGTGCCACCGATTACCTTGATGGCCTCGACAATGTCATAGGAATATTTTTGTAGCCGCTCCTGCAATTGAGGATCGATGGTGAGCATGGGAGCAGTGCAATATGAATCCCCGGTGTGTACTCCCATTGCATCAACATTTTCGATAAAGCAGACGGTAATCATCTGGTTCTTGGCATCGCGCACCACTTCAAGCTCCAGCTCTTCCCATCCAAGAACCGACTCCTCCACCAGCACCTGGCCCACGAGACTAACCGCCAGGCCTCGGCTGACAATGGTGCGCAATTCCTCGACGTTGTATACATGGCCGCCCCCCCAGCCACCCATGGTATAAGCGGGGCGCAGAACCACCGGATAACCAAGATCATCAGCAATTCTCTCAGCCTCTTCCACCGTGAAAGCAGGCGCGCTATTGGGCATCTCGAGGCCGAGTTTATTCATGGTATCCTTGAAGGCAATTCTGTCCTCACCACGCTCGATGGCATCCACCTCGACACCGATGATTTTGACCCCGTATTCTTCGAGCACCCCCTCCCTCGCCAGTTCCGAGGATAGATTCAGTCCAGACTGGCCACCCAGGTTGGGCAGCAAAGCATCAGGGCGTTCCTGCTTTATTATCTTTTTCATCGTCTTGAGATTGAGCGGCTCGATATAGGTGACGTTCGCCATACCCGGATCGGTCATGATGGTCGCGGGGTTGGAATTCACCAACACGATCTCATAACCCAGTTGGCTCAGCGCTTTGCAGGCCTGGGTGCCGGAATAGTCAAACTCACAAGCCTGACCAATGACAATAGGACCGGACCCGATAATCATCACTTTCTTGATATCATCCCGCCTTGGCATACTAGTCTCCTCTTATTGTGCGCAACGATTTCTGTGTGAGGGAGGTTAACCCTAATGATGCAAATCCACAAGGGTTGAGATACGGAGTAGTTTGAGGTTCGCTGGAATAGTAGGAGAACAAGCTTTGTGTGTCAAGCTAAAAGGATGAGCATTTTCGTGAGGGGTGCTAATAGAAACCCAGGGATTGTGGATTTTAGATTGCAGATTGTAGATCTAGAACAAGGAGACAGAATCTAGGTGTCAGGTGTCGGGTGTCAGGTGTCAGCGAAGAAAAACAAAAAGACTGAAACCTGACACCTGAAAACAGCTGGCCATCTTTACCGTCATAGCTAGTGAACTGGAAAACAAAAAAGCCATCTTTCGATGGCTTGTTTTCTCTTTGGTGCCGAAGGCCGGACTCGAACCGGCACAATGAGAAAGTAAATCTAATAACATCAAATACTTAAAAAACAAAACCATGGGGTGTAAACAAATGTGTAAACGCGTTATGTTGAAATTGTTAGAAAAATTAGGTTCATGTAGAGGCCCCCTTTCGAGGGGCCTTTTCCTTTTGCTCCTCAGATGACTTCCGAGCCTATGGTTAAGCTTCATCGCTTGTCCATGTTTGACCGCACAGACCGAGGTCCAAAAAATGATAACATGATGATCCAGAGGTAACTTTCACTACCACCAAAACACCCCAATTAACACCCCCTGCCCGAATTAACACTTCACAAATCTCTGTCAATTAATGTTTGATTACAACTTGTTATAGACTTAACAGTCGTGTTAACTCACTGTCACCTGGGCTTGATGGCCCTTAGAAGACAATATCCGCGGGAAAACATCTAGTTTTCCCTATGTGGACCTCGGGTAGCGTGCTATTCCTGTATGCTTGCTTGAGATGACTTGATTGTTTGCTTGACCCTCCAGGTTCGCCAGCTACGGCGGCTGAGGTAGTCTGCTCACTCAGTTTTTTCTTGATTTGCTAATCTTGTAAGTCCGCATTGATCTCCTGAAAACTTGCCATATGCACATCATATCTTTACTTTCATGAAAGTTAAGATATTGGCAAGATATGTGAACTCGCGAGCCACAGGAATTGCCCCTATATTTGGCAGTTCACATCCCGGGTGAGCAATCCCTCATTCCGATCCTATGGTCAAGTCTTCCCACCACCTTGATATTGACTGATAAATAGCATTAGGATAACTAAGTTAGTTCAAGATGGATTTGGCACAAATTTCCGAAAGACTGCATAATGCCCTCTCAGAATGTGAAGACAGGCCAACCCAACCTCTTTCAGCGAGTCTGGTATTCGATATTCCCTCGTACTTACAAAGAACAGGATGAGAGACGGCCTTACGGGGGTTGGTTGAATACCCTGGTTTTACACTTTCGTCCTAAAGTTGTCCATGAGCGAACGCTGCGATTCACTCTCACCTGGGGCCTGGGCGGCTTGTCTCGCCGAAGTCCAGCTGAAAGCCGGACAAAGGCGGAAGCGGAGC
>JBFFBS010000214.1:0-6360 GCA_041560295.1 Syntrophobacteria bacterium
CAGAACAAGCGGCTCATAACGGAATAGTAAAACAATGAAACGGACGTATCAGCCAAGCAACACCCGGAGGAAAAGGACCCATGGTTTTCTGGTCCGCATGCGCAAAAAGTCGGGCCGGAAAGTAATTAGCCGCAGAAGGGCAAAGGGGAGGAAAAGGCTCGCCGTCTGAAAAATTGGACGGAATTGCACGAGCCAGGGAAACAAGATTTTGCCCAGGATCCGTATGGTGGCGTCGGCTCCGTTGTTAAAAAAACGCTTTTCTTTCAAGAGACACGAACGGTTACGACGCCGGAAGGATTATGAGCTTGCCTTCCGCCACGGAAGCCGTCGCCATACTCAAAACTTCACCATCATCCTGCGGCCGAATGGACTAAAGTTTTCGCGTCTGGGGGTCACTGTTGGAAAGAAGGTAGGGAACGCAGTCAAGCGAAATCGAGTTAAACGCTGCCTTCGCGAGTTTTTTCGTTTACATAAGCACACGTTGCCACCATCACATGACGTGGTGATAGTAGCCAAAAAAGACGCGGCTACACTTGCTTATCATGACGTGCGCGAGGAATTAGCAGCCGTGCTAATTAGAAACAATTGCATATGATCAGAGCATTTTTGCTCGCCTGTATTCGAGCTTACCAACTCTTAATTTCGCCATTGACAGGCCCGTCCTGCCGTTTTGCCCCCACGTGTTCTGAATTTGCTCACCAGGCCATTACCACATTTGGTGTGGGCCGAGGCCTGGTACTTGCCTCCCGACGCCTCCTGCGTTGCCATCCGTTTCATGCCGGCGGTTACGACCCGATTGATAACCATCGGTGATCAGAAGACTTCTATGCCCGTCACTCAGTGGAGCGATAGCGGTTATCCCTGCTCTGGTTCAGTCCGGATTCAAAGGGCTGGTCCATAGATGTATTTGAATTGACCGGGCCGAACTTTCTCATCTGTCGCAGGAGCTTTATAGTATGGAAAAACGCGTCTTGTTGGCGATAGTGCTCTGCATCATCGTGCTGGTTCTGTGGGAAAAGTTTTTCGTCCCGAAAAGGCAGCCGGCTCCACCCAGTACCTCACCTGCAGTTGAGCAGGCTCCCTCGACCCCAACCAAGCCCGACCAGGAAAAACCTCCGGTTCCTAAAACCCCCACAACTGTAGCTCCCACAACCTCAGTACCTTCTTACCCAACTCCGGCTGCTCGTACAGCTAGAGACGTGACGGTAGAAACCCCGCTTTACCGTGCGGTGTTTACGGAGACCGGCGCGCGACTTAGGAGTTTTGCTCTTAAAAACTATCGGGAAACCATAGAGGAGGATTCACCGGGGAAGGAACTGATCAAGACCAGCAAGATCGAGCATTTGCCTCTGGCATTCAATTTTGTGGATCGCCCGGTCGCAGCGCTGAACCTGGCCCCTTATGTGGCTGATAGCAAAACGTCTGTGACGGTCAGCGAGGGCCAAGAACACACCCTTACCTTCAGCTACGAAGCACCAGGTTGGTTGCGCCTTACTCGTCAGTACCATTTCATCGCGGATAGCTACCTGATCGATCTCACTGTGAGCGTCGAGAACTTGGGTAGCCAGCCTTGGGAAAATGCCCCCACTCTCGGCCTCATTAGCCAGCCCATCTCCGCCGGGACCGGGAGCCGCTACACCTTTCAAGGGCCCGCTCTTCTGGTAAACAATGAATTGGAAGAAGTGAAATTTAAAAAGATCAAAGGGGAAGAAAAATTTCCTGGTCCCATTGATTGGGTTGCCTACACTGGCCAGTACTTCATCATGGCTCTGCTACCTGTGGAGCTAACTCCCAATCATGCTCAACTAGAGGCCCTGGATGCAGCCGTCCAGATGGTGGAGATTACCTTGATCGGCCCGAAAATAGCTCTTCAACCTGGAGTCAAACAGAAATTTAGCTACAAGCTTTTCCTCGGGCCCAAAGAGGTAAACACTCTGAAGGGTGCTGACCCCAGGCTTGCCAAAGCGGTTAATTTTGGTTGGTTTGATGTCATTGCTCAACCACTGCTTGTCTGTCTGAAGTTCTTCTACCGTTATCTCCACAACTATGGGGTGGCTATCATCTTACTAACCCTGCTCATTAAGATTCTTTTCTGGCCGCTCACCCATAAGAGCTATGTGTCCATGAAAGCAATGAAGAAACTTCAGCCAAAAATGCAAAAAATAAGGGAAAAATATAAAGATGACAAAGAAAAGATGAACCAAGAGATCATGCAAATGTACCGGACCCATAAGGTAAACCCCGTGGGAGGCTGCTTGCCTATGGTCTTGCAGATCCCGGTCTTCTTTGCCTTGTATCGGCTGCTCTACAGCTCCATAGCCATGCGTCATGCTCCTTTCCTGTGGTGGATTAATGATCTGTCGGCGCCGGATCGTTTCCCGATAGGAGTTCAAATCCCTTATCTCGGTGACGGACTTCCGATATTGACCGTGCTTATGGGCGTTTCCATGTATGTCCAACAGAAGATGTCACCCACCGGCGGTGACCCCAAGATGGAGAAGATGATGATGATGATGCCTGTGGTCTTCACCGTCTTTTTCGTAAACTTTCCCAGCGGTCTAGTGCTTTACTGGCTAGTCAACAACGTTCTGTCCGTTGGTCAACAGTACTACATCAACAAGAAAACAGCCTGATTGCGTCAGCTGTTGACTGTTACTGGGAGCATATTTGTATTGCTTGCTTTGTTGATTTCGGAGGAAACCATGTCTACCATGGAAATAGAGGGAAAATCAGTTGAGGAGGCCATTGAAACTGCTTGTCAACGTCTAAACCTTAGTGCGGACCAGCTGGAAATTGAAATTGTTTCCCAAGGTTCATCCGGCATCTTCGGCATTGGTACCAGACAAGCTAAGATCCTGGTGTCTCCAAAAGAATCCAGCGACGATACTCCGCTTGCAGAAGCGAGAGAGATTCTGGAAAGCATTCTCGCCCACATCCAGGTTCCAACTACTGTGCAAGCTATGTGGGCGGAAGACCGGATCAAATTGGACATATCGAGTAACGGCTCTGGTCTGCTCATAGGAAAGCGAGGCCAGACCCTGCAATCATTGCAGTTTATTGTCAACAAGATCTACAACCGGCGAGCATCCAAAAAGGCCCACATTGTTGTGGATACAGAAAATTATCGGGAGAGGAGACGCAAGGCCCTTACCGAGGTGGCTCTGAATTTGGGAAACCGCGCCAAAAAATCTGGCAAACCGGCAGCCAGCAGCCCCCTCAGCTCCCACGACCGCCGCATCATTCACCTGGCCTTGAAGGACGATCGCAAAGTGCGGACCAAAAGCAAGGGGGATGGGGCCTTGCGTAAAGTGGTTGTTTTTCCCGTGAGAAAAGAACACTCTGGAGGAAAACAGGCCTCTTCACGTAACTCATAGGCCCAATCTCCATCCGGGCCACGTGGTTCCGGGAGCAATGAAACTCTGCGAGTCCTTTGACGATACCATTGCCGCCATCGCCACCCCCATAGGCGCTGGCGGTATCGGCATCATAAAAATCAGTGGCCCTGAGGCATGGGCCATTGGCCGCCGACTGCTTGACCAATCCGGTTCTCTGGAAACCATACAATCCCACCATCTTTATCACGGCCACATCGTTGACCCCAAAACTGGAGCCACCGTGGATGAGGTGCTTGTCAGCTTCATGGGTGCACCCTCAACCTACACACGGGAAGACGTGGTCGAGATCAATTGTCACAGCGGCTTCGCTGTTCTAGACCGCATTCTAGGTTTGGTGATTCGGGCTGGTGCCCGGTTGGCAGAACCTGGAGAGTTCACCCGTCGTGCTTTCCTAAACGGGCGCATTGACTTGACCCAGGCTGAGGCGGTTTTAGACTTGATTCAATCAAAAACCAGGCGCAGTCTTGATCTTGCCAGCGAACACCTAAAAGGTGGGCTCCAAACCATCATCACAGAACTGCGCGGCCACCTTTTGGACATTCTTGCGATGCTGGAGGCGGCCATCGATTTTCCGGATGAGGACTTGGAAATTTTGGCAGGTGAACAGCTGGCCACACGTTTCAGGCAGCAAGTACAGAATCCCATAAGCCAATTGCTGGAGCACTATGAGGATGGTCGTATCCTGCGTGAGGGTTTAGCGGTAATCATCGCCGGCAAACCTAATGTTGGAAAATCCAGTTTGCTCAATCAGCTCCTGCGCTCAAATCGTGCCCTGGTTACTCCCGTTCCCGGCACCACCCGTGACGTTATTGAAGAATCCTATAGCCTGCGAGGAATTCCTTTGAGGCTCATGGATACCGCGGGTCTGCGCCAGGCTGAGGAGCTTGTGGAGAAATTGGGCATGGAGTTTACTAGAGAACGGTTGGCTCAGGCTGACCTGGTACTGTTCCTGTTGGACCGAAGTACCCCACTGGCACCTGAGGATCTACAGATTTACAAAGACATTGGCAACAAACCGAAACTTATGGTCCTGAACAAGGTAGACCTTGAAGCCCATCCTGATTTTGCCACCATCAGGGACCGCTTTCCTGAAGAGACCATCTTAGAGACCTCTGCACTTTATGGCGATGGCATGGAAGAATTGAAGGACGCCGTTTTCCACTCTATTCTCGGGGGACGGCTTGACACAGAGACCTCAGTCGTAGCGCCCAACCTGCGGCATAAGCTGTGCTTGGAGCGAAGTCTGGAGGCAGTGAACCGGGGGCTGGAATTGCTCGATGATCAGTCTTCCGCTGAACTCATCGCCTTTGAAGTACAGGAGGCACTGGCTCATCTGGGAGAGATTGTTGGGTTGACCACAACTGAAGATTTATTGGATCAGATTTTTAGTCAATTCTGCATTGGAAAATAAAGTGGACAAAGACAGGCTCACCCGCTTGTTTCTGCAAGCGTCTCAGGAGGTGAGCGTTTCCCTGAGCGCGCAGCAAGTTGAGCTCTTCTGGCTCTACCTGCAAGAGCTTCTGGAGTGGAACAAGACATTTAGTCTCACCGGCATAAAAAATCATGATGATATCATTATCAAGAACTTCGTTGACTCTCTCACCCCTCTTCCATACCTAGACAGCTCTGGCAAGCTTCTGGATATAGGTTCAGGAGCGGGGTTTCCCTCCATCCCCCTCAAGATCGGTTGTCCTGAGCTTGAGGTTCAACTGGTGGAGGCAAGTAGAAAAAAGGTCTCCTTTATCAAACACCTCGTTCGCACCTTGGGGCTCAAAGGGGTCTCCGTACTCCATAGCCGGGTTGAGGATATGGAGCAACCAGAGAGACCTTTTCGCACCATCATCTCCCGTGCTTTTCGGCGGCCGGCACCACTGCTCCAGTTGGTCTCTCCCCTTTTGGAGCAGAGCACTACACTGGTTGCCATGCTCGGGCCCACAAGGAGAGAGGAACACCATGAACTCGAGGATCTCGCTTTAGCACAAAGTCTCGAGGTCAGTCGGGTAGTATCACTGGAACTTCCCCGAAACCGGGGAGGGCGCACGCTCGTGTTCTTCAAAAAAATCTCATTCCAATGAAAGCTGGCAGCTAGCAGCTTGCAGCGGACAGGAGGAACTAGGAACTAAACACTAGGCACCAAAGCAAATAAGAATTCAGGAGCCAGAATTCAGAATCCAGAATAAGAAAACAAAAACGGAATACCTCTTTTCTCCTGACTCCTGACTCCTTGCTCTTAAATTCGAAATCCGCAATTCGAAATTCGAAATCACTTCCCTATGCTCCATGCCCCATGCTCTATGCCTTTTCGCTATGCGCATTGCGCTATGCGCTCGGCGTCAAATGTGGCCCACACTGGTATATGATCGGAAGGTTTGATCAGAGAACGCTGCTCTTTGTCCATGCCGCTTTCCAAACTGAGGTCCGCTAGCGGCATCGTTGCCCAGATATGGTCGATCCTGAGCCCCATGTCACGCCGGAAGGCAGCAGCCCTGTAGTCCCACCAGCTATAGAGTCCGCTTTCTTCGTGGTGTCGGCGAAAGATATCTTCAAATCCCCAGCCCATCAACTCTGCCAGCGCAGCCCGCTCTTCGGGGTGGAAGCCGATCTCCCCCTCCATCTCATCGGCATCGTAGACATCGCGGGGCTCTGGGGCCACATTGAAGTCGCCGGTTAAAACAAGGAGTTCTTTCGCTTGGTGATGCTGTTTCAGGTAACTGTGGAGCTGCCGGATGAATTCTAGCTTGTAGGCAAACTTGGGTGAATCTGGGGCTGAGCCATTTGGAACATAAACGTTTACCACTCTTACTCCACCTATTGTTGCAGCAATGAATCGCTTCTGTCCTTCTGCATCATAGTCTGGAAAATCGGGCTCCACTTCGGTCATCTCGTATTTGCTTATAATGGCAACCCCATTGTAGGTCTTTTGCCCGCTTACAATTACTTGGTAGCCAGGAGCCACGAAGGAATC
>JBFFBS010000215.1:0-6339 GCA_041560295.1 Syntrophobacteria bacterium
CAAAGAAGAACCCCGGTATAGAGATAAGCAAATAAGCAAAGAAAGTGGTGGTTCGATCGTATACACCACCTCGCCTTATGGCCGCCTGAATACCAACAGGAAATGAAAGGGTCCAGGTGATCAGGGTACCGACTATGAAAAGCGGCAGACTGTTGAGAAAACGATCGTACAGCTTGGCCAATACCGAGCGACCGTCTTTCCATGACACGCTTTTTCCCGTGAACAGATCCCGGTAGAAAAAAAAGTACTGCTGGTGGAGCGGTTTATCAAGGTGAAACTGCTGGCGAAACTGCTCCAATACCTCTTTGGTGAACTTTGGATTGAGAGGATCAATCTGACTAGGCTCTCCAGGCGCTAGGTGTATGACGGCAAAGGAAATCACCGAGATGAAGAAAAGGGTAATCGCTTTCTGCACCAGGCTCCGTCCAAGAAAAGCAAACATCTACTAGCCCTCCGCCTGAAAGGTTGGCACATCTGGCAGTTTGATCCATTTGTTGAAAAAGAAGGTATAATTACCGGTCTTGGTTGGCTTTATCTTTTCATATTGTACTTTACCAGAGGAATCCCTCGTCATGATGACTATGCGTTTGTCCAACAATGCCGTCCACTTTCGAACGAAAAGAAAGGTGTAGGGCTGCTCCGCAGCTATTATTTCGTGCAACTGACGGCAGTCTGCCACCTGCCGTGCTCTGTCATATTCCTGTCGAATCTTTATTATGAGATCGTCTGCTTCTTTGTTTTTGAAACCAACGAAGTTGAGCTGATATGGCCCTGTCTGGCTTGAATGCCAGATCTGATAGAGGTCCGGCTCAATGCCCATGTTCCAGCCAAGTATCAAAGCGTCGAAATCCAACTTGTTTACTCTCTCCTGGATGAACACAGCCCACTCGAGCAGGTCTGTTCGAACGTCGACGCCTATCTTACGCCAGGAGTTCTGGGCTATGGAGAGGATCGCCTTGCGGATGTTGTTGCCTTGGTTGGTGATCAGGGTAAACTGAAAGCGCTTGCCGTCTTTCTCCAGCCACCCATCCTTGTTGCGCTTCCAGCCAGCTTGAGCCAGCAACTGCAGAGCACCTTCTGGATCGAAAGGAAGCGGCTGGATTGCATGGTCATAGAAGTCAGTCTGCTTGGGAAATGGCCCAGTGATCTCTTCCCCCTGGCTGTAGAGGACGTAACGGATGATCTTTTCCACGTCGATGGCCATGCCCAGGGCTTTACGCACCCTCAGGTCGTCGAAAGGCTGTCGCCGCAGGTTGTAGCCAATATAGGTGTAGCCAAAACTCAGCCCCTCAAAATTTTGGTACCTGGGGTCATTTCTGAGGCGGCGAACTTGGTGGGGCTGGACCCCGTAGCTGTCTACGGTTCCAGCATAAAATTCCATTTCTTGGGTCAACATATCTGGAACGATACGATAGGAATATCTCATATAGTTTGGCGGCCCTTCCCAGTAATCATCAAAACGATCCAGCAAAACGTACTGGTCGGACTTCCACTCCCGAAAGCGGAAGGGCCCGCAACCAATGGGGTCTCGATTGAAATTGCTCTGCCTGATGGACATGTTTTCCTGATCCAGGCCACGTCTCTGGGCCTCATCCCGCAGGGCCTCAGAATTCAGCAGATGCTCCGGCAGAATCCCCATCATCCACGTTCCCAGCGCTGGTGAGTAAAGACGTTTGTAGACTATACGGACGGTTAGAGGATGCAACACTTCCACCGTTTTAACCGGCTCATAGTCAGGTAGCCGTGGCGAGACATTGGCCGCATCCATGATGGCATCATAGGTGAACTTGACATCATAACCATCCAAGATGTGGCCGTCGTGGAATTTCACCTCGGGCCGAAGATTGAAAAAAATGACGGGATTGTGCTCCACCGCCGGCAGCAGAGCCTTGGCATACTCCTTTTTCTTGGAACCAAACTCAGCAGGTTCCACTCCGATAAACCGTTCAGCCTGGAAGGATGCAAAATAGGAAGCACCCAAGAGTTTTTCCAGATTGTCAAATAGATCCTGATCCACCCGCTTCAGTCTCAGCTTGACTCTCGGGGGCGCAGAGATCTGCAGTCGCACTTTGACCTTGTTGCCGTCCGGCAGGGCTTCACTGACCTCTTTCAGGAGCTGCTGTGCCGGCAAAACCTCTAGCGCCTCAATGTTGCTCAGTGACCGAGACAGTGAATCAGTTCCCTCAGCGTTTCTGCGTCTGGCCTGAATAATCAATGTGGCCAACTCGTCAGCATTTGGGTGCCCAAGAGCGGGAACCTCTGCCTGATCATTTACATAAAAGTAGGCCTCCTCGTGAATCTCCCAGCTGGTTGCCAGACGAGGACGAAAATTCAGATTTTCGTCATAGTCAAGCAGTCCCTCGAATACCAGCCCATTGATATCACTACTGGCACTGTCCGCTGAGAGCACGGGATTGAGCACCTGCGCGTCACCAATGGACGCAGTGACATATTCTTCCAGCCTCTCCGGATTACCCCTGGTCTGCTCCTCGTAGGTAGGCACCCAAAAGTAAGACTGCAGCAGGAAGAGCAAAACAATGATAGGAAGCCCTATGAGTAATCGTCGTGTGGTCAAAAAAATACCTCAATCCAAGAAAGGTTTTGCATGATAAGGCTGTATCTCACGTCTCGACCCGACCTAGGGCACGGTTGCTCATTCTATTCGTTTTCCAAGTGACTGTCCACACTTGTGCTTATTATTTAGCGCACAGAAGGGGAAAGAAAAGGAGGTAAACGGCAGTTAATTATCGGCAGTTTATGGAATGGACGAATCGTCTTTTTCTGCTTGCTGCCCGCCTGTCCCGAGCGTAGTCGCGGGGCTGCAAACTGCCTACTGAACTACGGATTGCGCATCGCCCGCTTTGAGCTGACTTTAATAAACCAGAACCCCAGAAGCAGCAGTACTATGAAGAGGATGCTGAGAAGGTTGAAGTATCGGGAGATGAACTGATTTATGGTTGGACCAAAGAAATAAAAGAGCCCAGCCACCAGGAAAAATCTGGCACTGCGGCTCAGAATAGAAGCGATTACAAAACGAAGAAAATCAAGAAGAAAAGCGCCGGCACTAATAGTAAACACCTTGTAGGGAATGGGGGTGAATCCCGCCACTGCCACAGCCCACACATCCCAACGCTGATAATGGCGCTCCACCAACTGAATACGCTCGGCCCGCACCCAGCGCTCCAGAAGGGGCCGGCCACCGATGCGCCCAATCCCATAGCCGAGCATACCCCCCAGGGTGGATCCCAGGCTGCAGATCAGTGCGTACCAAAAAGACATGGGTGAATTTACCATACACAAAGCTATGAGAAGAACATCCGGAGGGATTGGGAAAAAAGAAGACTCGCAGAAGGCAAGCACAAAAAGAGCCAGCCCTCCATACGGGGTATTGGCCCAGTGTATCACCCAGACGCTCAAATCCTTCACCCAGTCAAAGATTTCCATGATAACCCAAAGGTCCAAGGTACAAGGAAAAAGGGTTGAAGCAAGAACTGATAATTAATGTAATCCTTCTCCTCGTGCCTTACGGGGTTGTTTTGAAAGATGAACGTCGAACATCGAACATCGAACGTCCAACCTTGAACATCGAATAATTATGTCGCTCCGCTCCGCAAGGTAATTTCATTTGTTTTCAAAAATCTAAGGTCAAAAACTTGAATGGCCATTTTTTTCTTTTTAGCCGTTTTGATACTCGTAACGAAAATCTTAATAATTCTCCTGTTTCCTGTAAATTATCATTGAGTGATGCAGGTTTTTTATGAGTGGCACACGCTGAATAAGTTTTAACCATCTCCGGGTCTCCCGAAGCTATTTTGACGAGATTCTTGCCCTTGTTTTGTCTTTCATTCAACGTTCGATGTTGGACGTTCGATGTTCGATGTTTATCTTTATCTAGTCCCTCCTGGGAAAAACAACATAGCGCTTGCCGTTTACCCACTTTCAGTAAGCTCCTTGATCCTGCTTAAACAGGTATCAATGAGGAGAGTCGGAGAAAAGCCGCCGGCAAACCGTTCATCAAAAGAATCGGGAACCTTTCTTAGCAACTGCACGACATTGGTATATTCAAGTCTTGCCTCGTCAATTTGCCCCACCTGGCTGTAGAGATCCCCCAGGTTGAAACGCGCCAAGGCATGCTCGGACTCTAAGTACAAGACTCTTTTGAACTCTTCTATTGCTTTACGCTCCTTTTCCCAGGTCCGATAGACCACCCCCAGCAAATAATAGCCGGCAACAGAGAGGGGCTCGCAGCTGATTATCCTTTGGCATAACTGCACTGCCTTTTCCAGATCGCCTTGGTTGAGGAAGATCTCTGCTTGCAGCAGAAGAACACTTTCGGAAGCCGTTGCTTTCTCCAGATAGGGCGCCAGAAGATCACCGGCTTGCTCAGGTTTGCCCATTTCCAGTAGCTCTTTGGCCCTGGCACAGATCTGTTGGATCTCATCTGTTTTTCGATCAGGAAGAGCCTCCAACCGCCGGCTGCGACCACTGGCAGGGGTGCGTTGTCTGCTCCCCTTGCGCCTGGTGCGCCGAGCTTTCTGTGTGGGCCCTTTATCCCGAGCTTCTTTCTTGTAGACAAAGGTCCCTCCCACCTGAACGGTGGTGAATTCATCTGAAAAATAGCGCAAACTTTCAGAATAGCCGGCAAAAAGGTACCCACCTTGTCGTAAGCTCTGGTAGAAATTATGAATGACTTTCTTGGTGGATTCATGCTGGAAGTATATGGTTACATTACGGCAGAAAATGATGTCCCAGCCCGACATTTCAAGGAGGGGGTAAGGCTCGGTCACCAAGTTGAAGTAGCTAAATTCAACCATCTGTTTTATTGACTCGTCCAGAAAGTATTTATCCTTTTTCTTATTGAAAAAGCGGTTCAGGTACTCCTTTGGCACATCGCGGACGGAACGAGCCCCATAGACTCCCCGACGAGCCGCCTCGAGGGCAGCATGGCTCACATCGGTGGCCAGAATTTGGACCGACGGATTCTTCACGCCCACCATTCCCGCAGCCACAATTAAGGCAATGGTGTACGGCTCTTCACCGGTGGAACAGCCGGCACTCCAGATTCGCAGTGATGATCCTGAATCAGATCTATTTTTTAGAATCTCGGGGATTATGGAATGTTCGAGAACTCTAAACTGGGCCTGGTCACGGAAGAAATAGGTTTCTGGGATGACTATTAGGTTGAGTAGATGGTCAAACTCTTTGGTACCCGCAGGGGAAGAAAGAAGTCGGAAATAGTCTGCAAAATTGCTGAGACCACAATCTTCCATCCTCTGGAGTAGATTGGTTCTCAGGAGGTACTGCTTGCCAGGCTCGAAGTAAATTCCGGCACGCTCTGCAATGAGATCCCGAAAACTTTTGAATTCTTTATCACTGAGTTCTAATTCCACCACTCTTTTCGCTTCAATGGTTACTGGAGGAATGCTGTTCAGAAACCCATTTCATGATTTGAGGTCCTATCTCTTCCAGCGGCAGAATCATCTCGGCCGCATCAAGTTCAATGGCTGCTCGGGGCATGCCAAAAATGATGCTGGATTGCTCATCTTGAGCGATGGTATGTCCACCACCCACCCGAAGACTCTTCAACCCCTCCGCCCCATCTGAACCCATCCCGGTAAGAATGACTCCAGTCCCTCGGTGCCCATAATGATTCGCCACTGAATCAAAAAGAAGTTCTGCCGATGGTCGGTGGCCGTTAATCGGCAAGGACCTGCTCAAACTCACAGTGCCCACCTCGGTAACCATCATGTGGTGGTCCCCAGGCGCTATCAACACTACGCCGGGCTCTAGCAGGTCTCCTTCTTGGGCTTTCTTCACCTCCAGTCCCACTTCGTCATCTAGCCAGCGGACCAGGCCATCCAGGAATCCAAGGCTCATATGCTGGACGACAACGAAAGCGGCATTTACTTCTCCGGGCATTCGTTTGAACAGCCGCATGAGAGCGCTGGGGCCTCCAGTGGAAGCCGCAATTGCAACGACAAGAGGGGGCTTAACTGGTCCAACTTGAGCTGACGTCACTGTCATTGGCGCTTCAGGTTCAGCCGTAATGCTACCCACAGACTGCCTAATTTGAGTGGAAGCCAGGGCTCGCATTCTGCGAAGGAAGCTAGTCCTAATCTCCGGTCGAGTACGCCAGAGATACAGCTCTTGCTTGTCAAGGACGTCCAGCGCCCCAGAGCTAAAAGCCTGAAAGAGTTTCTCCTCCTGGTTGCCCATGGATGCGGTGATCATGACTATGGGCACCGGCAACTTGGCCAGGATCCTCTCCACCGCCTCAAAGCCGTCGATCCCGGGAAGCCGGATATCCATGGTAACCAGGTCGGGTCGAAGTTGTAAGGC
>JBFFBS010000216.1:0-6331 GCA_041560295.1 Syntrophobacteria bacterium
AAATGCGCTGGCTCAACAGGGAAAACTAGATCAAGCTATTGCTTATTATTCAGAGGCTCTGGAGATTAAACCAAAGTACGCCAAGGCGCATAATAACCTTGGAGTAGCCTGGGCTCGGCTGGGGGAACTCGATCAGGCCATCGCCCACTTCTCTGAGGCATTGCGGCTCCGGCCCGGGTTTTTGCAGGCGCGCAATAATTTGGCACTTGCTTTGGAGGAAGCTAGCAAACTGGATGATAGCTCGAGGCCTCTCCCGAAACCTTAGCTCGGATCTTTCATGAATTGCTGTCGCGAGACCGGGCAGAGGGCCGTGCACCTTGCAACCGCAAGAGGGTTGGACCCGAACCGCACTTGAACGGTACGTCTCAGGGGGAGCCTGTCCTGCCTGTCCCGAGCGTGGTCGCCGGGAGCGAAGCCAAAGGAACACCTGAGGACGGCCGGAAGGAAGGGCACATCTGCGGTCGCAGCTGCCGTTTCGTGGAATATTCGGGCTGGAGCTAAGAAATGGATAAGGCCCTGAACAACCGCCGCGCTCATGTGACCGGCATCGACCTTTCACTCGATGTGTACGAAATAGAATAATCTGGAGAAGTTTGCTGATAAAGATTCTTCCTGCGTTGGACTTCGTTGCTATGTGTGTAAGTAATAGTAAGGAAACTGTCTTAGAATCATCAAGAGAATTCACGAAGCCGAATTATACTGACGTTAGCTTCTGGTTGATTTGGCTAGCTATCACTCTTGTCTATATCGTTATAAGGATCAATATAGTACACATACCCTTAGACCGTGACGAGGGGCTGTTCGGCTATATGGGCCAACTCATTCTTGATGGTGGCTTACCTTATCTCGACGCTTTTGATCATAAGCCCCCTGTCGTCTTCTATTTAAATGCTTTGGCGCTTCTTATTGTCCCTCCATCGCCACTAGGAATGCATCTCTTCTTACATACGTACAATTTTGCAACACTTATTGCCCTGTATTTCTTGGCTAAAAAATTCGCTAGGTCTTCTGCCTCCGGTCTCTGGGTTGCGTTCATCTACGGAGTATTCAGTTCCAGCCCGGGGATTTTAGGATTTGCCGCTTCCACTGAAATGTTCCTACTTCTCCCGCTGACTCTAAGCCTACTCTTTGCGGTTCTAACTGTACACAAAAACAAGTTGTATCGTCCAGTTCTGAGTGGTGTCTTTGGGGCATTGACTTTTTGGACAAAACAAACAGCTGCCTTGGTGCTATTGTTCGTTGTTTTGTATTTGATATTCGCACAAATCCACTGCAGTGAGAGAAAAAACCTTGATCTTGTAAAGCCACTAAAGTCGATTTTATTATGGTCTTGCGGCTTCTTAGCAGCATCCTCAATGATTGTTGGCTATTTCTATTATCACAATGCCCTAGACAAATTCATATATTGCAATTTCACCTATAATTTCGCCTATAGCGCCCGAATCAAGTTCACTGAAGTTTTACCTACCTATTGGCTGAAAACCAAAGAGATTGTTAAAGGTAATTTCTTTGTAATTCTTGCAGGACTCAGTGTCGGTGTTTTTTATACCTTGCGGAAACATACACATGGCTTATTTGCTCTTGGTTTTTTCTTTCTCTCGATCTTGGCAACAATTCCGGGATATGCTTACTGGCACTACTTTGCCCAGTTGGCACCAGCCGTAGCTATCGCGGGTGGCCTCGGATTTGCCCTCCTAATTGCCAACATATCTAATACAAAACTTAGAACTCTAAGCTCGCTGCTTTGTGCAGCGGCAATCGTGCTCATTCCTGTCCTGGTCCATTCCGGATACTATATCAAGAAACCACCTGGTGAGATCAGCCGGCGCTATTTCGGAATCAATCCATTTCCTGAATCAATCGAGCTTGCTGAATTTCTCGCAGATAGAACTTCGAGCGATGACACGATTTTCATCTTCGGTTCAGAGCCACAATTGTTCTTTTATTCGCATAGAAAAAGCGCTACTTCGTATCCGTATATCTACCCTCTGATGTCAGTGTATTCAGGCTATAGAGAGTTTCAACGAAAAGCCTGGGATGAGATTAATACCGCCAGGCCAAAGTACATTGTCACTGTTGAACTACCCACGTCACTAGCCTGGGATGGGAAGGCGGACTTGTGGTTAGTAAAGAAGACCAGAGAAATTATTGCTCAGAGATACACCCTTGAGGCCATGATGACGTTAGGCTATCCACAGGGAAAATTATTCATTCTTTCAAAAAAAGATGATGTTGAAAAAATACTCAATAATCATCGAGTAATAATATACATACTTAGATCCAAGTAAGCTTAAAGGGGATATTTCACAAGACGGCTGCTGCGGACGCGGGGATGGGTGTGCCACCTGGCAACCGTACCGCGGGATTGGTCCCAGGCGTGCCTGACCTGTACGTCGCAGGGGGAGCCTGTCCCCTGTGTGGTTGCGGGGAGCGAAGCCAAAGGAACACGCGAGAACGCCAGGAAGGACTGCCATATCCGTGGTCGCAGTAGGCGACTCATACAATATCCGGGCTGGGAGCCGCAGCCGTGCGCCGTAAACTTATCATCTGCCTGTTTCTGATCGTAGCCATTCTTCTGGTCTTTGGACAGGTGCGAAACTATGACTTTATCAGTTGGGATGACCTAGGCTACGTCAGAGATAATCCGGCCATACAGGCTGGTTTGAGCTGGAAAAGTGTTGTCTGGGCCTTTAATACCACTCACGCCGGCCTCTGGCTACCCGTGACCTGGCTGTCGTTCATCCTCGACTACGAACTCTACGGCTTGAACGCAGGAGGATATCATCTCACCAATTTGCTATTGCACTTGGCAAATACCCTGCTCCTTTTTCTGGTTCTCAAACGAATGACCGGAGCCCTCTACCGCAGCGCTTTTGTGGCCGCGCTCTTTGCCCTCCATCCCCTCCATGTGGAATCCGTTGCCTGGGTGACCGAGCGCAAGGATGTTCTAAGCACACTCTTCTGGATGCTAACACTCTGGGCCTACGGTCGTTATGTGGACAGGCCCAGTCTCCATCGATACCTTTTGGCGCTCCTGGCTTTTTCCCTTGGTCTTATGGCCAAGCCCATGCTGGTGAGCCTGCCCTTTGTTTTGCTGCTCTTGGACTATTGGCCTTTTGATCGGTTGCAGTATGGACAAGTCTATTCTTCTGATGTGCAAGCTAGAGAATCAATTGATTTCCACGGGAAGAGGCTACTCTATCATCGTTTGCTTTTGGAAAAGGTGCCGTTCTTTATATTCTCTGCAGCTTGCAGTGTGGTGACCTTCTTCGCCCAGAAAAGCGCAAATGCCGTGGTATCTTTGGATGGAATGTCAGTGTCCACTCGGTTCGCTAACGCTCTCGTCTCCTATGTGAAATACATGGGCAAGATGGTCTGGCCACGTAACTTGGCGGTTTTGTATCCTCACCCTGGGGACAGCTTGCCCTTGTGGCAGATCCTCGGGGCTGGCTTGCTGCTCACGGCCATCTCGGTTTTGGTGCTTTGGGCAGCCCGGCGGCATCATCGCTATTTGGCCGTGGGATGGCTGTGGTATCTTGGCACCCTGGTGCCGGTGATTGGTCTGGTTCAGGTAGGATTGCAGGCCATGGCCGACCGGTTCACCTATGTGCCACTAATAGGTCTTTTTATTGTAATCGCTTGGGGTGTTCCTGAATTGATGAAGCGATACGGTCATCGACAAACTCTACTCGCTGTTGGATCTATGGCAGTAATAGTAGGTTTGAGCATATCTTCGTGGTTCCAGGTTCGGTATTGGAAAAATAGCATTACCCTTTATGAACACGCGATTCAGGTGACCACCAATAGCTATCTCCCCCACCTCAACCTTGGAGTTGCCCTGTTTGATCTTGGCAAGATTGATGAGGCAATTAGCCATTATCAAGAAGTCTTGCGAATCAAGCCCAACAGTGCTGAGGTTCATAACAACCTCGGTGTCGCCGTATTCAAGCTAGGAAAGACCGAAGCGGCCATTGCCCACTATCTCAGGGCAATACAGTTAGAGCCGCAATACGCAGAGGCCCATAACAACCTGGGCAATGCTCTAGCCGAGCAGGAAAAACTCAACGAAGCTATAAGCCATTACTCCCAGGCCCTAAAGATCAGACCGACCTACGTGAACGCACACAATAACCTCGGGGTGGCCCTGGCACGACAGGGGAGATTCGACGAGGCCATTGCCCGTTTTAAGAAGGCCCTGGAGCTCCAGCCGGACTACATACAAGCCCGCGACAACCTGGAGATTGCTCTCCAGGATAAAGCAAATGGGGATGAGAGATTGGACCTCAAGCCAAAACCTTAGAAACTCCAGTTCAGAGTTGTTGGCCCTACGAATCACCCCTTCGCGGTAAAGGTATGTTCGACGAATTTTCCTGGAAGGACTTGCCTCGGGGTATTGGAGTCAGGATCATTCGAGATTTTGGAACACAGATTGCAGGATTTAATTGATAATCGATCAAACGAGAAACCTTTAAGAGGAATCCAACATCTAGCAGCTGAAATCGTCAGTCCGGCATCCGACTGGCATCACCGTTAAGGTTATAGAAACCACATTCTCGGAGAGTGGGCCACATGCGTCGTGAACTTCTCATCTGTATGTTACTGATCGTTGTGACGCTTCTGGTCTTTGAACAGGTGCGAAATCATGAATTTGTCAACCTTGATGATCCTCTCTATGTAACCGAAAATCATCACGTTAAAGCCGGCCTCAGCCCCAAAAGCTTCATCCACGCGTTCACTGATACCCAGGCGGGCTATTGGATTCCTCTGACCTGGCTTTCACTGATGCTGGATTTTGAGTTCTATGGACTGGAGGCCGGTGGCTATCACCTAACGAATCTTCTCTTTCATATTGCCAACGCTCTATTGCTGTTCTTGCTGCTCAAAAGGATGACCGGGCAACTTTGGCAAAGCGCTTTTGTCGCAGCCCTTTTCGCCATTCATCCCCTCAGGGTAGAGTCGGTCGCTTGGGTCACAGAACGCAAGGATGTACTCAGCACACTATTCTGGTTGCTTACCATGTGGACCTACTGCCATTATATCGAACGTCCGGCCATCCATAGATATCTCCTTGTCATTCTCACCTTTGCCCTCGGCCTCATGGCCAAGCCCATGGTGGTGACCTTGCCATTTGCGCTGCTCCTCCTGGATTTTTGGCCCCTGCAAAGACTGCACATTACGAACAGTGACTCTACTGCTGGCTTGCAAACAAGCCTTTCTTCTCTCCCTGCTGGGCAAAGCCACCAAATCCAAAGTTTAATTCTTGAAAAAATACCACTTTTTGCCCTTGCCGCAATTTCGAGCATCATCACTTTTCTTACTCAGCGGAGCCTGGAAGCCGTTAAATCCATTGAGGAATTTCCTCTCTCGGTTCGATTTGCTAACGCTGTAGTCTCTTATGTGAAGTACATCGGCAAAATGATCTGGCCCAAGAATCTCGCAGTCTTTTATCCTCACCCTGGCAGCAGCCTGCCCCTTTGGCAGACTGCCGGGGCTGCACTGATCCTGGTATTTATTTCCTTTGTTGTTGTGCGGGCGGCGCGAAACCATCCCTATTTGGTAATGGGATGGCTGTGGTACCTTGGTACCCTGGTACCTGTCATTGGTCTGGCTCAGGCGGGAGAACAGGCTATGGCAGATCGTTTTACTTATATCCCGCTTATCGGTCTGTTCATCATGTTCGCTTGGGGTGTCCCTGAGTGGTTAGCACCATACCGGCACAAACGTTTTCTATTATCCGTTTCCTCTTTGGTAGTGTTATCAGCCCTGATGATCCTTTCTCGTTCCCAAGTCCAGCATTGGCGGAGCAGCGTCACCATCTATGAACAGGCACTGGCCGTGACCGACAATAACTACCTGGCCTACAACAACCTCGGCGTAACTCTGCAAATGCAAGGTCATCTAGAGGAAGCCATCGGCCATTACACGAAAGCTCTGACCATAAAGCCTGATTATCCGGCGGCACTCGCCAACCTCGGAGATAGTTATCTTGCCCAGGGCAAAGTCGAAAAAGCGATTACCCATCTTTCGAAGGCACTCAGACTCGATCCCGACTACGTGGTGGCCCACAACAGCCTGGGATTGGCTCTGGCGGAACAGGGGGAATACACTGAAGCCATAATTTCCTTTTCTCGGGCTCTAGATAGAAAACCGGAATATGCCCCCGCCCATAACAGCATGGGATCCGTCTTGATCAAACAGGGCAAGCTGGATGAGGCCGTCTCTCACTACTCCAAGGCCCTGGAAATTGACCCCGACTATGCCAAAGCCCACAACAACATGGGAGATGCCCTTGCTCGCATGGGAAAGCTTGATGAGGCCTTCTATCATCTCT
>JBFFBS010000217.1:0-6299 GCA_041560295.1 Syntrophobacteria bacterium
CGGAGCAAGAAGATCGAGCTGAAGAAGAACAACCTGTCCAGGTTGAGGCCAGTGTTACCGAGGTAACTATTGATGAGAAAGCCAAAGAAGATTTTGATTGGGAGAACTACCTGGGAGATTACAGCTCCGGCAGCAAGGTACGCATAGAGCGCGAAGAAGGCCGGGAATTGCCGGCGATCGAAAGTCGCCTTGTCCAAAAGCCATCTCTAGATGCCCATCTCCTATGGCAATTACATATGTCACACCTGGATGAGGCTCAGAAAAACGTGGGCACCATGATTGTTGGTAATCTGGGCCGGGATGGTTACCTGAAGGCCACCACCGCCGAGATAGCTGAGATGGCAGAATGTGACGAGCTTGTGGTGGAAGAGGTGCTTCAACATGTTCATGGTTTTGATCCACTGGGGGTGGCGGCCAGGGACCTGCAGGAATGTTTGCTAATTCAAGCAAAAAATCTGAAGCTTGAAGATGACCTGGTGGTTACCATAATTGCGAATCACTTGCGCGACCTGGAAACGAGGAACTACCACGCGATTGTTAAGGCCACTGGCAGGAACCCTGAGGAGATACGAGAGGCCATTGACATTATAACCGGGCTGGATCCCAAGCCCGGCAGGCAGTATGATGAGGAAGAAATCCAATATATCAGTCCCGACATTTTCGTATACAAAGTGGAAAATGAATTTGTCATCCTCCTCAACGAGGACGGCATGCCGAAGCTGCGGATAAGCCCCTTTTACCGCGAGGCACTGAGCAAGGACGGTAACGTTACCGAACAGGCACGCGAATACATTCAGGGCAAATTGCGCTCTGCCGCCTGGCTTATCAAGAGCATTCATCAGAGGCAGCGTACCATCTACCGAGTGGCTGAGAGTATCATCAAATTTCAACGCGACTTTTTTGAAAAGGGCATTGCTCATCTCAAGCCGCTCGTTTTACGCGATGTGGCAGAAGATTTAAGCATGCACGAGTCCACAATTAGCCGAGTGACCACAAACAAGTACATGCATACACCCCGGGGAGTGTTTGAACTCAAGTATTTCTTTAACTCCTCAATAAGTAGCTTTAGCGGTGGTGCTGTGGCGTCGGAAAGTGTGAAGGAGCGCATCCGTCAGTTGGTGTCCAATGAAGACCCACAGAAACCTTATAGTGATAAAGCCGTCGTTGAGAAGCTGCGCGAGGAGAACATCGACATTGCCCGCAGAACCGTGGCCAAGTATCGGGAACTGCTGGGCATATTACCTTCAAATCTACGCAAACAGCCCGTGTGGGGAACCAAGAGGCGAAAAAGAAAATAGCGCCAAATTCCGATGTGGGATGTGAGATATGAGAAGTGGGATGAGATGTGGAGCAGCAACTGACTCGGACAACATCTCAGATCACAGATCACACATCTCACATCGCTGTTTTGGGTTTGGTTGCAATCGGTAGTATAATTTAATAGTTTATCGTATAGGAAGTGCGGCTAGAACACCCCACTTAGGGAGGATGTTGATGCAGGTTTCGGTTACCTTCAGAAAAATTGATGCATCTGACACGTTACGAAATTACGCCCACGAGAAACTCTATCGTATAAAGAAATACGTTGATGATCCCATTGAGGCCCATGTAGTACTTTCAGTAGAAAAGTTCAGGCACATCGCCGAGGTAAGCATCAATGCCAATGGCCTCCGGATTAATGGCCAAGAAGAAACCGGAGATATGTACTCGGCCATCGACATGGTGGTAGATAAAGTTGAAGCTCAGATCAAGAAATACAGGGAGAAACTCAAAAAGCGGAAAAGCGATGGCGGCACAAAACCGTTGGTGATGAAGATGAACATCTTGGCTGGCGAGAGCTTTGAGGAAGACCGGGGACCTGAGGTCATCAAGACAAAGCAGATCAATGCCAAACCAATGGATATAGAAGAAGCAGTGATGCAGATGGATCTTGCCAACAGCGAATTTCTGGTCTTTACTAATGCCAGAACCCGAGACATCAACGTCATCTATCGACGTAGGGATGGCAACTACGGTCTCATAGAACCCGAGAACAGATAAGCGTTTACCTGTCAGGGTAGATGCGAGAAATCTCGTGGCCATAGGCAAGAGGTGCACTGAGAGCATAGATGAAGATACTGGATATTCTGGATAAGGAATGCATCATTCCAGAACTTCGTTCCAGGACCAAGGAAGAGGTTCTGGAGGAACTCACCGGAGCCTTGCTGAGTTGCAATGCTAATTTGGACAAGGAAGCTCTGGTGGAGGTTCTCCTTGAGCGAGAACGGCTGGGTAGTACCGGTATTGGTGATGGTATAGCCATACCTCACGGCAAGGTTCAGGATCTTGATGAACTGGTCCTGTCGTTCGGGCGCAGTACTCAGGGAATCGAGTTTGATTCCATGGACGGTAGACCAACGCACCTTTTTTTCTTACTCATAGCTCCGGAAAATTCCGCCGGCATTCATCTGCGTGCTCTGGCTAAGATATCCAGGCTGCTCAAGAGTGCCCACTTTCGCCAGAGGCTCCTGGAGGCCGGGACTGAAGAAGAACTCTTTGAAGTAATCCAGGAAGAAGACAAAGAGTTTTGACCGAACGTATCTTAGGCCAATTTTCTAAGCTTCTTACTGACTTTTCTCGCCATTTTGAGCATCTAGCCCGGATATTTCATGAATTACTTGCTGCGACCACGGATATGGCCATCCTTCCTGGCGTCCTCGGGTATCGGTCCCTGCGACGTACCGTTTAGGTACGCCTCGAAACCAACACCCTGCGGTTGCCAGGTGGCACACCCATCTACGTGGTCTCGCGACAGCAATTCATGAAATATCCGGGCTAGTCGCATACTATACGCCTGCCATAACATACGGGTATCACTTCATCACAGAGTGGACAAAGATCACAATTAGAATGGAGTACTGGATTACTGGAGTACTGGATTATTGTTTCATTTTGAGGAAGCATTTATTGACATCTTTTGCATTACTCCATTACTCCAACACTCCACTACTCCCATTATTTTTGCTTTCAGGCAACAGCTCGTTTGGAGGCGACCGTGGCTGATTCAGTAAGAATGAATGATTATAGGGGGTTGCGAGTCGTTGTGGTCACAGGACTTTCTGGCTCTGGTAAGAGTACAGCCATAAAGGCATTTGAAGATATTGACTATTTCTGCGTTGACAATCTGCCGGTTGTATTGCTGCCGGATTTTCTTAAACTGCGGAAGGAATCCTCCGATGATCTCTGGCATATAGCCTTGGGTATGGATATTCGTGAGCGGAGTTTTCTCGAAAGCTATCCAAGAATCTTCAGCGAGCTGCGACAGCGTGGCACCAATCTGGAGATCGTCTTCCTGGAGGCAAGCGACGAGGACCTACAGCGCCGCTTCAGCCAGACGCGCCGCAAACATCCTCTAGCAGGAGAGGGCACTGTTCTGGATAGAATCAAAGCCGAGCGGCAAAGATTGAAAGATCTTAAAGGGATGGCAACCCGGGTTATTGATACGTCCAATCTGAATGTACACGAGTTAAAGCGGATGATCTCCCGGCTCTACACGGTATACCCTGCACAGGATGCACTTCATGTAAATGTTTTATCTTTCGGTTTCAAATATGGTGTACCGATGGAGGCAGACATTATTATGGACGTAAGATTTCTGCCCAATCCTTTCTTTGTCAAAGAGCTTAGAGACCTAAATGGTACCCAGGAACCGGTAATACACTTTGTTATGCAAGGGGAACATACCCAACTTTTTCTGGAGAAGTTTACCGAGTTGATAAACTATCTCTTGCCTCGTTATCGTGATGAAGGTAAAAATTATCTGACCATCGCTGTGGGATGTACCGGGGGAAAACATCGATCTGTAGTGATTACAGAACAATTGAAAGAGCAATTGGCCGGCCTGGGATATCCGGTAACCGCAGGCCACCGGGACATTGAGGTGGACTAAGCGTGTGGAATGAAAAGCGGGAGGGGAATAAGTCACGGCAGACATAAAACAGAGCATAGATAATAAAATTCGAAATCCGAAGCACGAAGCACGAAATGGTTCGACAAGCTCACCACCCTGAGCCTGGTCGAAGGGCAAATCCAAAATCCTAATTCTCAAATGTTCAAAACCTAACGCCACCAAGAGACTTGTCTGGTGTTTCGGTTATTTGGATTTTGGAAATTCGAATTTGTTTCGAAACTGGGGCCCCGCCCGAAGGGTGGGGAGTCCGGAGGACCAATTTCGATATTCGAATTTCGGATTTATCTTGCCTTTGCATATAGTTTCTTTGTTCATTGTGGCTAAAAGCATACCAAGGTGATAGTTCGCGAGGAGAATACTGATGGTAGGTATATTGGTGGTTACTCATGGGCGGTTGGCACAAGAGTTCGTTGCCACCGCTGAGCTGATTGTGGATAAGATGGATAATTGTGTAGGACTATCACTCGACCCAGACTTACCGGTGGACGAGCTGCGCCAGCAGATTCACAAGGCAATGGATGAGGTAGACGAAGGGGATGGAGTGATTGTGCTCACCGATATGTTCGGCGGCACTCCCTCTAATTTGAGTCTTAGTTTTCTCAATCAGGAGGGAATCGAGGTCGTTACTGGCGTGAATCTACCCATGCTCCTCAAACTGGCACATTCGCGCCAAGACAATACGGTGGATGAATTGGCTCGAAGCATTAAGGAATATGGACGGCGAAGTATCTCATTGGCCAGTGAGATTTTAAATCAAGAAGTAGTGGAGTAGAATATAGTGCCTGACCACCAGCCAGCAGAGAGCCAGATGGCAAGGTCAACCGAGGATATTCGTTCAGCTATCCGCGGCTTAGATTGCCGGCTTGAGGATGATATTGGTGAGCGGTTCAGTGTTGAACCCATGAGACCGGCTGATCTTGCCCAAGTGCTGGCCATAGAACGAGAGAGTTTCCAGAGCCCCTGGAGTAAAGCTTCTTTTGAGGCGGAGCTGGGGAAATCTTACGGTGGCCTGAAAGTGGTACGGTTAAAGGGAGGAGACCACGTCGGTGCAGTGCTGGGCTACATTTGTTTTTGGTTGGTAGCGGATGAACTCCAGATAACGAATTTGGCAGTGCATCCGGAGTTCCGGCGGCGCTCCATCGCGTGGCAATTACTATTGCACGCTTTTCGAATGGGCCATGCGGCGGGAGCGCGCCTTGCGGTGCTGGAAGTGGGTCGGTTCAACAGGGAGGCGCGGGCCTTATACGAAAAACTCGGGTTTATGGTTGTGCACAAGAGACCATGTTATTATCCTGAATCCAGGGAAGACGGTTTGGTTATGGAGCTTAACCTTTGTAAGTTTGCAGAGTTAGGCTTGAGAAAATAGAGATCATTTAGAACGGGTCGGAACAACAGTAATTTCTGAGGGAGGATATGAGTATGGCTGTCAAGGTTGGAATCAACGGTTATGGTCGCATTGGTCGGATGGTGATGAGAAGCATTATCGGACGCGGAATGGACGTTGAAGTAGTGGGCATCAACGATCTCAGTGATCCAGAAGAGTTGGCTCATCTACTTCGCTATGACTCAGTTCATGGTCGATTTGACACCCCGGTGGAAGTCCGGGGCGGGAATCTGGTTATAGGGGGCAAGGAAGTCCACTGCACCCAGATTAGGAACGTTGATGAGCTGAAGTGGAAGGAGTTGGGTGCGGATATAGTTTTGGAGTGTACCGGACTCTTTAGGGATAGAGAAGCTGCTGCGAATCATTTGAAAGCCGGGGCTCGGAAGGTGATCATCAGCGCACCCGGAAAAGACGTGGACGCCACCTTTGTCTTGGGAGTCAATGAGGACACCTATGATCCCGCCAACCACGACATTGTTTCCAATGCGTCATGCACCACGAACTGTCTGGCGCCTGTGGTCAGGATTCTTCACGACTCTTTTGGCATTGAACACGGCCTGATGACTACCATCCACGCCTACACCATGGGCCAGAATCTTCTGGACGGGTTGCATAAGGATCGGCGTCGGGGACGGGCTGCGGCTCTTTCCATGGTTCCGACCACCACTGGAGCCGCAGTGGCAGTGACTCTGGTTATCCCCGAGCTGAAAGGCAAACTCGATGGCATGGCCATCCGCGTTCCCACCCCCAATGTTTCCGTGGTTGACTTTGTGGGGCGTGTGAGCCGGGAGGTTACCAAGGAAGAGGTGAACAAGGCTTTGGAAAAGGAGGCCACCGGCCGATTGAAGGGCATCCTCGCCTACATCACCGAGCCTCTGGTTTCGATGGATTTTAACGGCAGTTCTTACTCTTCTGCGGTGGATGCGGCCCTGACAAGTGTTATAGATGGTCGACTGGTAAAAGTTC
>JBFFBS010000218.1:0-6245 GCA_041560295.1 Syntrophobacteria bacterium
CGGTTGTTACCGTTTCTGTTACGTGCTCTTCCACTCTTGCCTCACCGCTGCGTACGGATTGGTGGGACCATGACCCTGCCCTACATTAAGTCCATGACGAATGGCCTCAGTGATAAAACGCTTTGCTGTGGCCACCGCTTCTATCACATCTAGTTCTTGTGCTAGATAGGTGGCGATGGCAGAACCATAGGTACATCCGGTGCCATGGACGTTCTTGGTCTCCACGCGGCTAGCGCGAAACTCGTGGTATTGACGACCATCAAAGAGCAGATCCACGGCCTCACCGTGAAGATGACCTCCCTTGACCAGTACGTAACTCGGCCCCATTTCGTGTATTTCCTCGGCGGCACGGCGCATGTCTTTCTCGTCTCTCACCTCCCAGCCAACCAGAGCCGAGGCTTCTGGTAGATTAGGGGTCACCAGGGTCGCCAGAGGCAACAGGTACTTAGTCAGAGTCTGCTGCGCCTCAGCAGCCAGCAGCTGGGCACCACTTTTAGCCACCATGACGGGGTCAACCACCACCACGGGCGGCTTGTACTGCTCTACTTTGCTGGCAACCAGTGTCACCACCTCCGCCCTTGAAAGCATCCCCGTCTTTACAGCGTCAACCCCGATGTCGGTAAAGACCGCGTCGATTTGAGCTCCAATAAAATCCAACGGCACATCATGGATAGCCGCCACTCCAACGGTGTTTTGGGCGGTAAGAGCTGTAAGGACACTCATCCCAAATCCGCCTAACAGGGTGATGGTTTTCAGATCTGCCTGAATGCCGGCCCCACCCCCAGAGTCCGATCCGGCAATGGTCAATACTCTTTTCACCGTAAAAACCTCCGATGCTTGGAAAGATCAAAAAAAACCGAACCTGGGGGTTTAGTTAAAGCGGCTCCTAAGGAATACTATCGTCTTCGCTTGAATGGTGATTCAATATGACCGTGGTGGTTCGCATACGCAGCTTGTTTGTTGAGCCGCAATGGCCATGCTAGTAATTCAAAGAAACGGAGTCAAGGAAATTTCATCACCCTGTTCTTGCCGTGGCCTTCCTCCTTCTCATTCGTTCATCAGCCCGGTCCAGGCCGCTTGCTCAAATCATTTCATCTCGTAGAAGTTCACCCACAAAACAGCGCCGATCTCCACATCCTTACCCTCCATCTGACGCTTATCAGTGCTGAGCGCAGCGAAACCCCACCATCCGGCCTTGGGAACCGCGTAGGTAAATACACCAAAGGAGTCAGTTTTGATGGTCTGGGTCACCATGTAATCGGTAGGAGCGGAATAGCTTCCACCTCGGTTGAAGTACTCCACCTCCACCTCAGCATGAGGCACTGGCTTGTCGTTCACCATAACCACACCTTGAAATACATTTCCAGCATAGAGACCAAAAGGTCTGCTCAAAGGCACAATTTCTGTTTTGAGACCAATGGGGTTACTCCAGCCCTCATCTTCCCCGTACGCTGCTACCACGGTCTTAGTATAGTGGACAATGTAGTTATCTTCAGCCGGTTCCCAGTAAGGCTGTGGCTCCATGTAAAACACATAGAGGCCGGGTCGTTTGATCTGATAGTTTGTCTTCCAAGTAGTATAGCCGTCGATCTTTTGGGAAATCAGCGTCTGCTGAAGATCTGTCTTCACACTGTTGGCAACTACCCCAAACTTTGCCGGCCTCGCTAGTTCCATACCCTGATTTTCGAACGGATGCCAAAACATGAGTTGTAAAGAGACGTTGTTGCTTTCACCTTTCATCACCATCTCATCCGAGGGAATAACCATGCCGAAATGTGCCCCGGCAACTCCCCAGGCTAGCAAAACCACACAGATGACGAGAACAAGTTCCCTGCTCACTCTCAACCTCATTTCTTCCTCCTCAACTTCCTGCAGGCGAAAAAAAAGGCCACAAAGTCCACCCTAAATTCAGTTTAGGTAAGCCTTCATGGCCTCTTATATCTATGAATCTAATTCTTCGGGTTTAAATCTGGAGATTCGCCTCCACCTCTACTCCTCTATAAAAGATGTTCATTCACATTGTCAAGACTCAATGACCAGTTCCTTTGCTCAATCTACAAAGCTTCTCAAACGCTCACCCCGAGAACTGTGTCGCAGCTTGCGAATAGCCTTTTTCTCAATCTGTCGTATGCGTTCTTTGGAAACACTAAAACGTTCACCTATGGTTTTCAGGGTCTCGGTGGGCCTGCCATCAATGCCAAATCTGGACTTGAGGATAGTTTCTTCTCGGCTTGAAAGAGTACTCAGGACCTCAGCAGTGATCTCTGTTAATTCCTGCTTACTCACATCCTCGAGCGGTGAGACCGCTCTATCATCCGCAATGAAATCACCCAACCGCTGCTCCTCACTTCCCAGGGGAGCTTCCAGGGAAATCGGCCGGGTGGACAGCTGGATAATCATCATCACTTTGTCTATACCCAAACCGCTGTGCTCGGCAATTTCCAGAGGGGTGGGTTCCCGGCCGAGCTCTTTCACCAGTTCGTAGAAAATCTTGAAAAAATGACTCTTCATCTCAATGAAATGAACAGGCAGCCGAATAGTGCGAGTCTTATCGTAAATCCCGCGAATAATGGACTGGCGCACCCACCAGGTGGCATAGGTACTGAAACGATTCCCTTTAGTATAGTCGTAACGGGCAACCGCTTTGAGCAGACCCATGTTTCCTTCCTGAATGAGATCGAGAAAACTCAAACCTCTACCCCTATGCCGCTTGGCAATGCTCAACACTAAGCGTAAGTTGCCCTCTACCATCTCATTTTTGGCATCATCCATTCTTCTTGCAATTTCAAGAGCTTCTTCCGACAATTGACGCTGATCTTCAGTTGCATCCGCCGCAGCCGCAGCCTCTTTAAGAGCCGTCAAAGCATACTCAGACATCTTCTCCCGCAGTCCGGGATAATTTATTGACTCTTTTTGCCACTTGAGTAACTGTTGACGCAGACCATCAAAATGGGAACCACTGGTACGCTCATCCCACATCAGAGCTACCAACTCCTTTTGTCCCTTCTTGATGGTCTTGGCCAACTCAATCTCGCGCTCTGGTGTGAGCAAAGGAAAATGAGAGATCTCCTGCAGGTAGCAACTGATTAGATCCCCGTGGAACATATCTTCTTCCCTAGCCTTTGTATCGACAATCTTTGCCACTGAACCATCTTTGGAAAGAGCCTTTTGGCTGCTAGCTCCTCGGGGGACACAGTCCCTTTTGCCACCACGCTCGGTTGTACTGCCTTCCTGATCCGGTTCTGCTCTCAGAAAATCCTCTTCGCTACAGACTAAATCTTCAAGACATTCTGCCCCCATTAGTTTGGTAGAGAGTAATTCATCGAGGCCATCTGCCTGGCGCTGGCAAATATCTTCGCATTCTTCCTCGGTCATGGGTCGTTTACTTATGCACAAAGCCATAATGGAAATCTCCCTTGCAACCACCAACTCGGGCTGGTAGCTGTGGTTAGATTCAGATTGCAAACTTTTGTTTATTAAAAATTCTACTTAATCGGTAGGAAAAATAAGCATTTTCTTTCTATCTGTCAAGAAAAAATAAATCACAACCTCTAGCCCGGATATTTCATGAATTGGTGTCCCGAGACCGCAGAGATGGCTGTGCCACCGGGCAACCGCAGGGGATTGGATTCCGTACTTGAACTGTACGTCGCAGGCTCCGATACCCGAGGACGCCCGGAAGGACGGTCATATTATTCGCGCTCGCTGCGCTCCGCTCAGTCCCGCAAGCGGGTTCCCAGTTTCGTGGTCGCAGCAGGCAATTCATGATATATCCGGACTAGGAGTGTACGGGTAGGAAGGGGGGAAAGAGATTTAAGATTGTAGATTTTAGATTGAAGATTGAGGCATCCTTAGATTATCCCTTTGCGCTTACTTAAATCTGCAATCTGCAATCTACATTCTGCAATCCTTAGATATGTAGTTCCACCACATCACCATCCTGTAAGGCATAGTCGCGTTGGACCTTCTGACCATCAAAGACACCTTCACCCCAGACCTTGGCCAGTTTTAGCTTTTCTGCGAAGTCTTTATGAACCTTAGCGGCAAAATCTTCCACGGTACTTCCCTTTTTCAACACAAAGGGAGAGGTAAGGTCAGCTTCTTTGCCAGGGGCCTTGGAATAAACACGAATGATTTTCAACCTCTCGACCAACATCATCTTCAAGAGCTCAAGGTTGCGACCGCTCGTAACAGACACAGAGCACAGTGGCCAGTCAGCATCAATCAGTTCTCGAAAAATCTCAAGATTCTCATCAGTATGCTCATCATCATTCTTGTTGGCCAGTACTAAGAAAGGAATGAACTTCAACAGTCCCTGTTCAGCGTATCTATCCTGAAGATGGCGTGGTATGATGCGGTGCTCTTCCAGCAAGCTGATCGTCTCTTCCAGTTGTTGCACCGGATCGGTCTGCAGGTCCACAATCAGCAAGATAAAATCAGAGCGACGGATGAGATCCAGCAATTCCGGCTCCACATAGTCCCGGTTGAGCGGTGGAGTATCCACCAGTTGAATCTGTATGTTTTCCACCGGCATCATCCCGGGGGTTGGCTTCCAGGTGGTGAGGGGAAAGTCAGCCACTTCCGGGTTGGCGTTTGTCAGGGTTGCCACCAGGGCAGATTTGCCCACATTGGCAGGACCAATCACCGCCACCTGCCCTGCCCCTTCCTTGTCGATGTGGAAGGCAGAATCTCGCTTGCCAAGGCTCTTCTTGCTCTGCACTGCAGTCTTCAGTTTGGAGATCCGCTTGCGAAGGACTGCCCGCAGTTTATCCGTGCCCTTGTGCTTGGGCATAATTGTTAGCATATCTTCAAGGTGGGCGATCTTCTCCGGGACCGTCTTGGCGGCGCGGTAGCGTTTTTCAGCTTCATAGTAATCGGGAGGGAGGTTTGCAGGCATTTCGAACCGAGTGGCATTTTAAAGCTGTCAGGACAGCAAAGTTATGAATTATTATCTAATTACGTTAGAAAACTTTGCAGCGAAAGTCAACCAACGCCTGACTTCGAAAATCTGCCTTTCCGGCTCCAAGGGAAGAAACGAAACTAAGCGGAGTGCTTACTTACCAAGATCTTTCCACCAGGCAGGCCAAAAGGTCGTTGCATCTCTTGGCCAAACTGTGGCATTTTGTCAGGTAATATGTAAACGGAGTCAGGAGCCAGCATCCTGCCCTTGACTCATCATTTGCTTTGATTCCATGAGTTTTGCGCTATGCAGGAAAGCAAAGCGGTCCCTGAGGTTGATCACCGCTGAGAAGATGATTATTATAGTGCCTGACAATCTCTTCACTGAGGGTAACCATGCCAATTTATGAGTATCTCTGCTGCTGTTGTAACCGGTGTTTCGAGACCCTGGTTGTTCGTTCAGACGAGCCACCTCCTCAGTGCCCGCACTGTGGCGCTGAGAGTGTAGAACGTTTGCTTTCATCTTTTGCCTGCACCACTTCTTTTGGAAGGTCGGGCAGTGAGACTTCAGCATCTGGATGCGGTAGTACCGGCTTCTCTTGAGCCTCCTAATTCGGTCGGCGGTGCCGCCCTCTACTTACGTAACACCCTCCCCAGGATTAAGATCTCGTGCGGTTCATTGCTGATCTCCATATTCACTCTCACTACTCGGTGGCCACCAGTAAAGCCATGGAACCGGAGAGCCTGCATCGGTGGGCGCAACTCAAAGGGATCACGGTAGTTGGAACAGGCGATTGCACTCATCCCGGCTGGTTGGAGGAACTCCAAGAGAAGCTCCAGCCCGCAGAGTCTGGCCTGTACCAACTCAAAGCAGATCTGGCGACATCTGTGGACGCAACAGTTCCCAATCCTTGTCGGGCACCAGTGCGTTTTCTGCTCAGCGCTGAGGTCAGCAGCATTTACAAGAAGAACGGCCGCACCCGGAAAGTTCACAATCTCATCTTTCTGCCCGACATGGATGCTGCCCGCAGGTTACAAGCCGCCCTCGCCCGCATCGGCAACATTCAATCTGACGGCAGGCCCATTCTGGGACTGGATGCCAAGGAGTTGCTCAAGATCGCGAAAGAAACCACCGATGAGGCTGTACTTGTTCCGGCCCATGCCTGGACACCTCATTTTTCCGTGCTCGGGGCCAAATCAGGCTTTGACAGCCTGGAGGAATGTTTTGAGGAATTGACCCCACTGATTCCCGCTATTGAGACCGGTCTTTCCTCTGATCCGCCCATGAACTGGAGACTTTCCTCCCTGGATGGTTTACAGCTCATATCCAACTCCGACGCTCATTC
>JBFFBS010000219.1:0-6216 GCA_041560295.1 Syntrophobacteria bacterium
GCCACCGGGGTCGGTTGGGTTTATGAGTATATCCTTGAGAGCGACCGGCACGATCTGGCTCAGCTCAGATCCATTCAGGACTGGTTTCTGCGATATGAACTCACCAGTGTGCCTGGTGTAGCCGAAGTCGCCTCCATTGGCGGCTTCGTCAAACAGTATCAGGTAACCATAGATCCCAACAAGCTTTTGGCCTTTAATATTCCTCTGCAGAAGCTGCGGACGGCAATCCAACGGAGCAACAATGACGTGGGCGGCAGACTGGTTGAGATGGGGGAAACTGAGTTCATGGTAAGGGGGCTGGGCTACATCAAGGGCGTCAAAGACCTCGAGATGGTTCCCCTCCGGGTTGACAAAGAGGGCACACCCACCCTGCTGCGAGACGTGGCAACTATCAAGATCGGTCCGGAACTTAGGAGAGGCCTTGCCGATTACAACGGCAGCGGCGAGGTGGTGGGCGGTATCATTGTCATGCGCTATGGAGAAAATGCTCTCCAGGTAATTCAGAACGTCAAAAACAAGCTTGAACAGCTCAAGGCCGGACTACCCGAAGGGGTGACGATCAAGGCGGTGTATGACCGTTCGGGCCTGATCCTCAGAGCTATTCACAACCTGAAAAGAACTCTCATCGAAGAGAGCATCATTGTTGCCCTGGTATGTATTGTCTTTCTGCTCCATTTTCGTAGTGCTCTGGTGGGCATCATCACCCTACCCTTAGGGGTGCTTATCAGCTTCATTATAATGGAACGGCAGGGGATTAACGCCAACATTATGAGTCTGGGTGGCATTGCCATCGCTGTTGGTGCCATGGTGGACGCGGCAATCGTCATGATTGAAAACGTTCACAAACACATCGAACACGATGCAGGGAAGAAACCCCACTGGGAGTTGATAGCCGATGCCTCCAAAGAAGTTGGCCCTGCCCTCTTCTTCTCCCTGCTGATTATCGCCGTTAGTTTTCTGCCGGTGTTCACCCTCGAAGCTCAGGAAGGGAGGTTGTTCCGTCCCCTCGCCTTTACCAAGACCTACGCCATGCTCGGTGCCTCGATTCTGGCTGTGACCGTCGTGCCGGTTCTCATGGGCTACTGGATTCGCGGTAAGATCAGACCAGAGGATAAGAACCCCATCAATCGATTCTTGATCAAAATTTATCATCCTCTTATAAAACTGGTGCTCAAGGTTAAGGTGCCCGTCATCCTGCTGGCGGTGGTTGTCCTGGCGCTGAGCTATATCCCGTGGAAGCAGATCGGTTCGGAATTCATGCCGCCTTTGAATGAGGGTGATTTGCTTTACATGCCCACGACACTGCCGGGTATCTCTATTACCAAGGCCAAGGAACTGCTGCAACAGACCGACCGCATCATCGCCAAGTTTCCTGAGGTGCACCATGTCTTCGGCAAGGTCGGTCGCGCTGAGACTGCCACCGATCCTGCACCCCTCTCCATGATCGAGACCACCATTACGCTCAAACCAGAGTCCCAATGGCGACCGGACATGACCATGGACAAGCTGGTGGAAGAGTTGAATGACGCCATCCAATTTCCGGGGCTGACCAACGCCTGGACCATGCCCATCAAAACCCGTATAGACATGCTTTCCACTGGAATCAAAACGCCCGTGGGTATCAAGCTCATGGGGGATGACCTCCGGGTTCTCAACAACCTTGGGGAGCAAGTGGAGGCGATAATCCGGGAAGTGCCTCACACCTTGAGCGTCTATGCGGAGCGGGTCACCGGCGGCAATTTCCTCGACTATCGAATCAATCGGGAGGCGGCGGCACGCTACGGCCTCACTGTGGGTGACGTCCAGGACATTATTATGTCCGCCGTTGGCGGCATGAACATCACCACAACGGTGGAAGGTCTGGAACGGTACCCGGTAAACCTCCGCTACAAGGCAGGGTTTCGAGATTCTCCCGAAAAACTCAGGCGCATTCTGGTGCCGACTCCTAATGGTGCTCAGGTCCCCATCACCCAGCTGGCCGACATCAGTATTGTCAAAGGTCCTCCGAGCATCAAGAGCGAAAATGCTCGCAAGAACGCCTGGATCTATATTGACCTCAGAGGGATAGACGTGGGGACCTACGTCAAACTGGCCCAGCAGGCAGTAAGGGACAAGCTTAAGCTGCCTTCGGGCTACAGCATCGTCTGGTCCGGTCAGTACGAGTACTTGCAGCGAGCCAAGAAACGGCTCATAGTAGTGGTTCCCATGACTTTGCTGATCATCTTTCTGCTGCTCTACTTCAATTTCAAGAACATAAGCGAGAGTTTGATCGTCATGCTGAGCGTGCCCTTTTCGCTAACCGGCGGACTGTGGCTCATGTACCTTCTGGGCTACCACCTGAGCGTGGCGGTTGGGGTGGGTTTCATTGCCCTGGCAGGAGTTGCGGCTGAGACCGGTGTGGTCATGCTTATCTACTTGGACCTGTCTTACAAGAAATTTAAAGCCAAATACGGTGAGAAGTTCAATCGCCAGCACCTCTACGAGTCCATAGAGGAAGGGGCGGCCCTGAGGGTGAGGCCCAAGATGATGACCGTTGTCGCCATTATGGCGGGGCTCATGCCCATAATGTGGAGCCACGGCACCGGTTCTGAAGTTATGAAACGTATTGCAGCTCCCATGATTGGCGGTATGGTTAGTGCCACTATTCTTACTCTTCTAGTGGTGCCGGCAATATACGGATTGTGGAGGGGCTGGAATTTAGAAGATTAACAACAAATCTAAACGAGAGAAAAGACGGAGTAGGATATGAAACTGCAAAGCTTTTTGACTTTACTAGCGCTCCTGCTTGCATTGAGCCCAGGACCCTTTGCCCTGGCTGATACAGACCATCAGAGCCAGAGCCATGTGTCTGGGTCTAAGTCAGGTTCCATGGAACATGCTCAAACCGGTGGTACTTTTACTCACCAGGAGATAGTGGAGGGGGTGCAGGCGGAATTTCAGGTTATGACCTTGGCAAGTATGAACATGAATGACCCGCAAGGCAATACCCACCACATTATGGTGAAGTTTGCCGATGTCTCTTCCCAGAAAAAAATAGGCAATGCCATCGGCAAGATTAAGGTAATCAGCCCCACGGGTAAGGAACAGGTGGAAAGCTTGCAAAACTATAGTGGAATCCTCGCAGCCAATTTCACTTTTGATGAAAAAGGTAAATACGGGGTCATCTGCCTGTTTAAGGTTGACGGTAAGAAGCGACTGGTTAAGTTCTGGTACCCGAGTGGATCAATGTAGCCAGGCACTTTTACCCTGAGCCAATGGAGGGATGCGACGTGATCAGGGAGACAACAAAACAATCATTCAGATTGATGCTAATCGCCACTCTGGTGGTGGTCATATCTATTTTGCACTACAGCAATATCCATGGAAACATGGAATTACACATCCTCCACCGAGAGCTATTCTTTATTCCCATCTTACTCACCTGTTTTTGGTTCGGTTTAAGAGCCGGGCTGACCACCGCGGTGATAGTCAGTCTGATTTATGCTCCATTCATCTTTTTTGAGCACACTACCCCACATAACACAGCCCCAGCGGTGATTACTCAGATTCTGTTCTTTAATCTCATAGCCTTTGGCTTCGGCTGGTTGGTAGAACGGCAGAGGAAGCAGCAGAAAAAGGTGCTGGAGTCAGAGAGTCTAAGTGCTTTGGGACAGGCTGCCATTGCGATTGGCCACGAAATGAAGGATCTGCTGGGAGCTCTCAAAGGAATAGCCAAGAAGGCTGAAGATCAAGGATGTATTGGACTAGACGAGAATTTTGCGCAGGAAATGTCTCGCCTGGAACAGATGGTCGGAATCTTATCTTCCTTTGTTACGACGGAACCCGTACAGGTCTTTTCCCATGACATGAATGAAGTGATTCGAGAAAAGCTCGAGGATCACCAGAGGGCTGCCAACAAGGTCGGCGTTAATCTCGACATAAGTCTCGATGAAGGCGGATGCCCGTCAATGGTGGACAAGAAGGCAATCGGTCGGATCTTCGAGACAATTATCAGGAATGGACTTGAGGTTTCGGATAGAGGACATACCATCCATGTCCGTTCACTCCGCAGTGGTAGTTTTTGCACTATAGAGATAGAAGATGAAGGACCTGGAATCAAACCGGAACATTTACCCAATATGTTCAAACCATTTTTTACAACAAAAAAAACGGGGCAAGGTTTAGCCTTAGCCGCGGCGCGTAAAATATTGCGTGATATGGGAGGCGATATCCAGGTGGCTAGCGAATGGGGTCATGGCGCGACTTTTACCATAACAATTCCGCGAGAGTATTCGGGCAAACCGCTGGCTGCAGATCCTGTCGCTGCGGTGATACGAGGTGAGAAAGTGGAGAGCATCTATAGAGAATAATATCGGCTCTGTTCTGCTCGCATGTGATACCCTTTAGGCTAACCAAACACTCTGCAGCAGTTCTTCGGCACTTTATGAACTTTACTTGGGAATTAAAGATAGCTACCGAAAAGGGTGTGCAACCCACCATCGAGCAGCTTACTGATCACATGAACGATCAGCAGCGCCAAGCTTTCCGCGACAAACTCCAACGTTACGTACAAAAACAGGACCGCGACCTCATTCTCGCAGTACGAGGGCTTCAGGTTTTGGGCCTGGTTTGCGTTATCGATCAGGCTCAGTTTCCCCCCCGCTTCCCCGAACAGAAAGCGAGCCATTTACAAAACTTCGCCTGCGGCACTCAACTCCTGGTGCATCCTTCGTTCCGCAGGCAAGGTGTTGGTGGCAGTCTTCTCACTCGCGCCGAAGATTGGGCCCAGGAGCGAGGATTGACGGGATTCTGGATCGTTACCCACCGCAAGGCTGAGTGGTACAGGACTCACTTCGGCTATCAAGAACTTCACCGGCTTGATGACAAAGGTGTAGAAAAAATTCTGCTGGCGAAGACCTTCGAGTAATCCCAAAATTCGCAATTCCCAATTCGCAATTCGAAGCACGAAAAAATACTCAACCTTAGATGTGGGATGTGCGATGTGGGATGTGAGATTCACCATCCTTTCCCGGGGTTTGTTTTCCCACATCTCATATCTCATATCTCACATCCAGCTTTAGTTTGTTTTTGATTTCGGATTTACACTAACTCTGTGCCTCTGTGGTAAACCTTCAATTAGGTTTCCTTAGGTCGCTACCACACTGAGCAGAGCTAATAGTCGTTTCCCATGTCAGTGTTTTCCTTCTTTCCTTGATTTTTCTGATGCTTTTCAGCATAAAGGGGTAACAGAAAGGAAGACCAAACCGCATGGTCGACAAAAATTCCACAATACTAGTCATTGACGACGACGAGTCCATACGCAAAGTGCTGACCCTTACTTTGCAGGATGTCGGCTACCAGGTTTTGGCTGCAGCGGACGGGGAAAGTGGCCTGAAGATCTTTGCTGACCAGCGGCCAGACATTACCCTTACCGATCTTCGCATGCCAGGCATGGATGGCATTGCTGTACTAAAGGAGATCAAGGCTCTGGAACCTGATAAAGAGGTGATTGTCATCACCGCTTACGCTGATATGGACCTGGCGATCGAGGCTCTCCAGCTCAAAGCCTCCGACTTCATTACCAAACCAATCAGTACCACCGCCTTGGAAGTAGCCCTGGAACGGGCCCAGGAAAGATTGAGCTTGACCCGGGAGCTGCGCGAATACACCAGACTGATTGAAAAGCGTTGGTTGGACACGGCTGAAGAGCTAGCCAAGACGTACCAATTTCAGAAAAACCTTATCGAGAGCTCCATCGACGGCATCATTGGTTATGACCCAGAGGGCAAGGTGATCATTTTTAACAAGGCCTCCGAAACGATTCTCGGCTTTCCCAAAGAGGTAGTTTTGGGTAAGTTGAGCGTTGATCACTTCTTTCCTCCCGGGCAGTATGATGAGTTGAAAGAAAAGCTCTACAGCAAAGAGTACGGCGGCACCTATCGACTCACGCTCTATGAAACAAGCCTGGTAGCCATATCAGGACAGCTCATCCCGGTTCAATTCTCCGGGGCAGTATTGCATGAAGGCGAGGAGGAGATCGGTTCTGTGGCTTTTTTCCGGGACCTCAGAGAAATTCGCCGTCTGGAGCAACAATTTGCTGATCAGGAACGTTTGCTCCATCAAGACAAGATGATCTCACTTGGAAGGCTGGCGGCCAGCGTGGTTCACGAGATTAATAATCCCCTGGCGGGCGTTCTCAACTATGCCCGACTTATGCTCAAGATTATGAAGAGGGGA
>JBFFBS010000220.1:0-6199 GCA_041560295.1 Syntrophobacteria bacterium
AAAAGTAGCAGATTTCCAGAATAACAGTCAACCGAATACTACGTGCTTAACTTGACAGCAGAGGTTTTTTATCTTAATATATGAGCATATACTCATATAAATAAGGAGAGCGATTTTGCCAAAACAAAGCAATGACTTATGCGATTGCCGCCTTATTCACCGACCAGTTGTGGAGGAGGCTATGGCTTCGGCTCTTCCTCCGGATGAGGTAGAGGCCTTGGCCCAGACCTTTAAGGCTCTGGCGGATGAGACCAGGATCAAAATCCTCTGGGCTCTTGAAAAACGGGAGATGTGTGTCTGCGATTTGGCCGCCATGCTGGGTTTGACAGAGTCGGCCGTGAGCCATCAACTCCGTCTCCTGAGGAACCTGCAGCTTGTGAGCAATCGCCGCAATGGAGTTGTACTCTATTATCGCTTGACCGACAACCATGTGTCCCAGTTAATCAATATCACTTTGGAGCATCTACGGGATTGATAATGACCGTTCTCGTGCAAATAGCCCAGGCCAGTTGGGACCTTTTCGTGGAGGCCGCCCCGTATCTGATATTCGGAGTTCTGGTGGCTGGCCTTATGTACCTTTTCCTCTCGCCTGAGACCATTGCCAAACACCTCGGGAGCGGCAGAATACGTTCTGTATTCAAGGCGGCTTTACTGGGCATTCCCTTGCCTCTGTGCTCGTGCGGAGTCTTACCGGCCGCAGCAAGCCTGAGAAAGCAGGGAGCCAATCGGGGCGCGACCGCGGCGTTCCTTATCTCCACCCCCGAGTCTGGGGTGGACTCCATCGCCATTACCTACGCCCTCCTGGATCCCCTCATGACGATCATTAGACCGGTTGCAGCGTTTCTTACCGCTTTTGCCGCAGGGATCACGGAGAACTTTATCTCCTGGGAGGGTAAGGATTCAGTCTCGTTGCCACCTGATATGAATTGCCGTGTCGATGGTTGCTGCGATGGCCAAGATTGCCCGCCGGAGGAGCACAGCAAGCACCACACCTTAGGCCAAAAGCTCTGGAGTGGAATCCGGTATGGGTTCTTCGATCTGTTTCGTGAACTCTCTGGGTGGATCTTTGCAGGCTTCATCGTGGCGGGAGCCATAACTCTCCTTCTCCCGCAGGATCTAACGACTAAGTATCTTGGAGGTGGCATTGCCACCATGCTTTTCATGCTTGCCGCCGGTATCCCCACCTACATCTGCGCCACGGCTTCCACCCCGGTGGCTGCGGCCTTGATCCTAAAAGGGGTGAGTCCCGGAGCAGCTCTAGTATTCTTGTTGGCAGGCCCTGCCACCAATATTGCCTCCCTCACTGTACTAACCAGAGTGTTGGGAAAACGGGGTGTGATTATCTACCTGGGATCTATTGCGGTTTTTGCGGTGTTGCTGGGATTGGCGACTGATTGGCTTTACGGCTCCCTCGGGATTTCCTTGCAAGCAAGTCTGGCCGCCGCTACCAGTGAATTGCTACCCGCATGGCTCCATCTTGGAACTGCCCTGCTGTTGGCGGGGCTGATGCTCTTGTTCTTCTTCCGGAGACTCGGCTCAATCTTCAACTCTAAAATCAAGTCGAACCCCCAGCCTCTGAATTGAGATTGCGGATTTAAAAGCAAGGAGTCAGGAGACAGGAGACAGGAGGCAACTAATCAAGATTCACTTCATCTGAGCTGCTGCCTCTTTGAACCGCAGAATAGCGAACAAGGAATTTCGAATATCGAAGTGATTACTTCATCATTCTGCTGTTCATTATTCTGCTGTTCGATATTCAATAGTTTGAACCATCTGACCTCTGTCGTTTGTTCTATGATTTACAAATCCACAATCCGAAATCCGCAATCCGAAATCTTCTATCTCACATCGCTTAATTAGATTTGTTTTATTATTCGTATTTAGTGTTTAAAATCAAATGCTTGTAGTATTCAATTCTCCCCTCTCCATCTTGACAAAAGCACCATTTGACATTAATTTTTCGTTAATTCAAAGAAATTTCGGATTCAGCGTTTTTGAGGTTTTTTGATCGATATTGAACCCAAAACCTACTATGTAACAGGAGGTATAACCTATGATGGCCAACCAGCTCAAAACCACGGTTTTGCTGGCAGCCCTTACCGTGTTGATCGTTCTTATTGGCAGAATGTTTGGTGGTAATCAGGGCATGATGATCGCCTTTGTTTTCGCCATGGTCATGAATTTTGGCAGTTACTGGTTTTCGGACAAAATTGTCCTGGCCATGTATCGGGCCAAGGAGCTTACCCCAAGTGAAGCTCCCAAAATCCACCAGGTGGTGGCGGAGTTGGCCCAAAAGGGTGGAATACCGAAACCGCGCATATATCTCATTCCTTCTGAAACCCCCAACGCCTTCGCAACGGGTCGCAATCCGGAACACGCGGTGGTGGCGGTTACCCAAGGCATCGTCCGCCTACTAGACGACGATGAGCTTAAAGGTGTTTTGGCCCATGAACTGGGACATGTAAAAAATCGCGACATCCTCATCGGCTCCATTGCTGCCACCTTAGCCGGGGTAGTGATGATGCTTGCCAGCATGGCTCGCTTTGCCGCCATTTTTGGCTTGGGAAGCTCTGACGACGACGATGGCGGCGGCATCATCGGTCTTATTCTCATGTCCATACTGGCTCCGCTTGGTGCCATGCTGATCCAGATGGCTATTTCCCGCTCGCGGGAATATCTGGCCGATGAGACCGGCGCCCGTTTGGCGGGAAATCCCAGGAGTTTGGCCAGCGCCCTGGAAAAGCTGGCAGCCGCTTCTCAGCGGATACCCATGCAGGAGGCCAAGCCAGCAACAGCACATATGTTCATAGTCAATCCGCTCAGTGGAGGTGGTTTCTCCAAATGGTTCAGCACCCACCCACCCATGGAAGAGCGCGTCCGTCGTCTGCGGGCCATGGCAGTAGCCTGAAGGCATATTGCGAATTGCGGATTGCGGATTGCGAAACTGGGAACCCGCCCGAAGGGTGGGAGTCCGTAGGACAATTTAAGAGCAAGGAGTCAGGAGACAGAAGCCAACAGGGCGACACGGAGACGCGGCGAAGTCTATTTGTGAGCGCCTTTCTCGCCGTTTCTCCGGCTCACCCCTTCTCCGCGTCATTCCGCTTTGCCTCCAACCTCAAGTCCCGCAGGGCCGCCACTCCAACCCGAATCCTTGGCTGCCAGCTGCAATCTGCCTGCTGGATCTCCGTCCTCTGTGCCTCTGTGGTTAATCTTTAAATGGCCGCCCAGGGCCTGCTTCTTCGTTTGACATTTCCTATCCAATCCATTATTCTCTTGCGGGCTTGAAATGGAGTCATCGGCAATGAAAAGCTGAAATCAGAAAGCTGCCAAAACCAACACCCCTACACTCCATTTTCCCATTACTCCAATACGCCAAACATACAGAGGTTTACCCCATGGCAAACGTAATTGTGGTAGGAACACAGTGGGGCGACGAGGGTAAGGGTAAGGTTGTCGATCTCCTGAGTGAGTCCGCCGACTACATCGTCCGATTTCAGGGAGGTAACAACGCCGGCCACACCCTGGTGGTGGAAGACAAGAAATTCATCTTGCACTTGATTCCATCTGGCATCTTGCACTCGGACAAGACTTGCTGCATCGGCAACGGTGTGGTGGTGGACCCCGGGGTGTTACTTGGAGAGATTGAGAATCTCAGTAGCCACGAGGTGCAAGTGAGTCCGGACAATTTGGTCATTAGTGGACAAGCCCACGTGATCATGACTTACCACCAGGCAGTGGACAACGCCCGGGAACTCCGCAAGGGTAAGAGCAAGATCGGCACCACCGGCCGGGGTATCGGTCCCTGTTATGAAGACAAGGCGAGTCGTGCCGGAATTCGCTTCCACGAGTTGATAAACCCGAAAATGTTCACGGAAAAGCTCAAGGTAAACTTGGAGGAAAAAAATTTCTATCTAGAAAAATTCCTGGGTGCCAAGCCTTTAGACTACAACCAAATTGCTGATCAATACCTCGCTTATGGAGAGCGGCTTCGACCCTATGCCGGCAATGTCTCTGAGCTACTGGACAGGGCCCGCCGTCAGGGAAAGAACATCCTCTTCGAAGGGGCTCAGGGTACCCACCTGGACATCGACCATGGCACCTACCCCTTTGTTACATCTTCAAATGTAGTTGCAGGTGGTGCATGCAGCGGTGCCGGCATAGGTCCTACTCGTATTGATACCGTCATTGGCATCTGCAAAGCTTATACGACTCGCGTGGGAGGAGGGCCATTTCCCACTGAACTAGAGGATCAAGTTGGCAAGCATCTCCAGAAAGTAGGAGCCGAATTCGGTTCCACCACGGGTAGACCTCGCCGTTGCGGCTGGCTTGACATGGTGGTGCTGAAAAATGCCGCTCGACTGAACGGACTAACCAGCCTGGCCATAACCAAGCTGGATGTGCTCAGTGGTCTTGAGCAGATACGTATTGCCACCTCATATGTTCACGGGAATAGCTCCATGGAAAATTTTCCCAATGAATGCTTCACTTTGGAGAGCTGCGACCCTTCGTACGAGACCTTTCCGGGTTGGAGTCAGGATATCACTAGCGCCCGCACGTTTTCGGACCTCCCTGCTAACACTCAAAGCTATTTACGAGCCATCGAAGAACTGGCCGAAATCCCGCTTTCCATCGTCTCAGTGGGTCCCGGGCGCGAGCAGACAATTATGATGCAGAACCCCTTTGAGGTCTAGTGTTTCCAAATCAGATACATCAGCCCACCCAAGACTTCTCACCATCCCTATTCCGGATATTTCTTCTGTTTTATTGCCAACAGCGGTCCGAACCTGTTATCTAAAGTAAAGAATATGGGCCAAAGGCCTCGGCTTTGGGATGCCTCAAGGGGAAGGCTCAAGGCCAAAGGCACAGGGCACAAGGCAAAAACAATAAAAGCAAACTTATCTTCTCCTTACGCCTTACGCCTTACGCCTTAAACCTCTTCTGCTGGCAAAGCCATCAAATTCTGACCTCACCCGAAAGACCAGGTTTTCGATATTGAATAAAGCACTACAACAAAGGATCATGCTGAAATGGATGGAATAGAACAAGCTGTGTTGAAACTCAATGAAGGCCTGACCTCCAGGGCTTTGAAAATATGGCAGGGAGAGGACACCGTTCCATCCCAGCTCAGCATCTACGAAGGGCTAGAGGACTTCTTCAACCCAGACCGCATTAGGCAAATTCGAAGCACTGGGAAAGGCTCACGAAAGACAAAAAGGCTTTTTCACTCTCTTCTTGGACACTATCTCCAATATCGTGTTTCTCCTTACGAAAATGAACTTTTCACCTGGCTCAAAGGGGCTGCCGCCCACGTCAACGGAGAAAAGATTTACTTCAAAGACATCCTCCCCTGGTGTCAGAAACGAAGCGATCTCAATGCCCGCCGAATCCTGGTAAGAGAAACCAGCAGCCTTTGCAAGTTCCTGAAGCCTTTTGCCCTCAGTTTTTGGGAAGTCTTTCTAGCTATTTTGTCAGAGGAATTTGGGTACGAAACCTACTCAGCCTACTGTGAGGATAAGAAACAGATAGACTACCAAAGTTACGTCCGTAAGCTGCTGAAATTACTTGATAAGACAGAAGAGATGTATCTCGGTGCCATGGAGACCTGGGTTCAAGAGAGTTTGGGGCAGCCCCTCTTTGAACTCAATCGCTTCGATGCCATTTATCTGCTTGGCTTGGGTGAGTTGGATCGGTTTTTCCCTGAGAAAATTCCTTTAGTTGATCACCTCGACTTCTTCAGTAACTGGGGAATTGGGGTGAAAAAGCTTTCTGGACTCCACTTGGACATCGACTATTCATCTCAAAAAAGCTCCCAGGCAATGAGTTTCGCCCTGAGAATCCCCCAAGATATCCATCTGGTGATGAATCCCCAGGGCGGTTGGGTAGACTTGGAGACCCTGTTCCATGAGATGGGTCACGCGCTGAGTCACACCTTTACCTCGAGAGAACTCTCTCCGTCTGAGAAGGATTTCTTCACCTCAAACGCGCTTTCAGAAACCTATGCCTTCTTGCTTCAGAACATCACCTTCTCCCCACCATTTCTTGAACGTCAACTGCAACTCTCACCTCGAGAAATAGATGCCATAACCTTCTACAAGACCCTGAAAGACTTATCTGTTTTCAGAAGATACGCTGGCAAGTTTCTGGCTGAATATCAGATGTTCGCAGAAAATGACCTTGCCAACGGTGAGCCGTACGCCAC
>JBFFBS010000221.1:0-6178 GCA_041560295.1 Syntrophobacteria bacterium
ATCGACAACAAGAAAACTCGCAAGCAGGAACTCTATCACGAGGGAGATAAGGCAGGCGAGGTCTTGATAAAAAGGATCCTGCGCAACAAAGTCATCATCGATGCGGGCAGCGGGGAGGAACTGCTTACCCTGGAACTGGAAGAGACCGGAAAGAAGGTAGAGTTTTCTCCGGCCTCGCAGCCTGCGGTCAGTGGGAGGCGGACCGCCTCTAGAAAAGAATCTATACAATTCGATCGGGCAGAGGTGGAGGCAGCACTCGCAAATGTCGACCAGGTGATTCAGGAGCTGAACATTACGCCTTTTGTGCGAGCCGGAAAACCAACAGGATTTAGGATCGGCACATTGCCACGCGACAGTATCCTCATTGGAATGGGGCTGCGGTCTGGGGACCGCATCACAGGTGTGAATGACCAGGCCATCACCAGCCCGGAGCAAGCCGCCGAGTTTTTTCAGACGATTAAACAAGGGGGGGACGTTACCATCAAGGTCAGCAAAGGCAGAGGCGTCAGAATGCGCGGGCGCGTGATTCGGCTTAAGATTGAGTGAGAAGAGTGGGGAGGAAATTTAATCGCGGCTGGAAAGCCGCTCCCACAGGATTCAATTTGAATAGCTTTTCGGGCGGGGATTAACCCCGCCCCTACATTTAAAGGCCAAGGCGTCATTCCGGAATCCACCGGAGGTGGATATCCGTGGTTCGACAGGCTCACCACCCTGAGCGAAGTCGAAGGGGAATCCAGCTCCCAGATAGAAGCAGAATCCCCCCCGCCCGCCTCGCCTGAGCGAGCAGTCTCGCGATGGCGGGCAGGCCAAACCCCCCTTTAGAAAAGGGGGGTTTATTTTGATTTAAGGCATTGCTAAGGGAAAGTTGATTGATTTTTAGATTTTTAAGCCAATGCTTCCTTATTGCTTGACATTATTTGTCTTTTTCTGCAATAATATTAGGAGTTTATGTGTAACTTTTTGCCAACTCTTGGTAGATAATTTCACACTAAACGCTCCTGTACATCCCTGATTCTCTTTTCGCATCGCTGTGGTTGTGCTCAACATGGGCCGCGCTCTGGGCGGGAGAAATCGGTCAGCTCACTGGCTTATCTGCCATTCGGGTCTGTGGGTTTATTTGGCGCACATTTCCTTTATTCATTTGTTCGAAGGAAGGTGGAAGCAATGCCAAAGTCAAACAGAAAGAAACGCTTGAACACCACCATAGACGATGATCTGCTCAAGCAGTTCAAGATTCTTGCTGTGCAGGAGGACAAGCGGCTCAATCAACTCCTGGAGGAGTCCATTCGAGACGTTCTGGCCAAGTACGAGAGCGAGCCCTCCGTGCCAACGAGAACTCCAGCGCCGAAGCAAAAGAAACGTAAGCGAGAAGAGCCCGATCCGAATTCACTGTCCCTTCATGGCGTTGAGACTACACTCCAGGAAATGGTGAGTGAGCTGAAAGAAACGCGCCGTGCTGTGGAAAAGGGCCGGAAAAAAGTCTCTTCCTTCATACCAGCGCTCACCGGTTTGGTTGTGGGTCTCATTCTGGCTGGTGTTTTCTTCACCGCGAGCTACTCTGACCTTCTCAGGTACAAGTTCGACCTGGACGCCCGGGCAATCATGCTGAGCCACAGTGAAGACCACGCTGCCAAGGCGGCCAATGTAGGTGTTGTCGGAAATTCAATCATAGATGAGTCTCGTAGAGCTGTGGGAATCGATACACAACTCTCAGGTTTGCAACCCCAGGGCATGGTGAACGGTGGAGTGGTTTCCCAGGTTGAGCCTGTATTACCAACAACAGGTCAGACATCTACTGGAATTCTACCTGCGTCCGCGCTGCCGTCGCTTGATGAGTTGTTTCGCTGCACGCTGAGTGCAATTGCTTGGGATGAGAACCCGGACGCGAGATTGGCGGTTATCAATGACAGCATTCTCCACGAAGGTGATTTACTGGGTGGGGCAACAGTTCTCCGCATCAATCCCGACCATGTTGTGTTCGACTACCGCGGCGAAGTTTTCATCAAGAAGATCAATTCCGAACAATAGGGGGACGTTGGTAGGAAGAGAAAATTGGAGTATTGGAGTGATGGAGTAGTGGAGTAATGGATTAAAGGACTCTAATTCCCATTATTCCAATCTTCCAGTATTCCACCACTCCATTACTGCAGCCTGCCATCATTCCAGTCTTCCAATATCTCCCCACCCCATCACTCCAACAGACCAACCTGTACTTTTTTGCACCATCGTCCCTATTGTTTATCTGAAAGTGCACTTTCGTACATCATTTCAACCTCATTTTCACCTTAAAAAATAACCCTTTTTCAGCGATAAATATAAATATTTCAATACCTTTATTTCCTACCAAAATACTGGCACATGCCTTGCTTTTCCCTGACCGTGGCCATGGGTAAGGGGGAGTGAGTCAGCACAGAATCTGCCTTCCACCCTCGCCCCATGTCCATCACCATCACCGAAATACAAGCTCAGAAGGAAAAGCCTTGAACCTCTGTCACCGTAAAGTGGCCACGGGCTGAATGTGCATCCACCGCGTCTGGAAGGTATGGTCGACATCTGCTGCCGGCATGACGCACAAGGAGACTTCGATGAGGAAGATCACTATTACTTTTGTTTTAGTTTTCACCCTGATCGTGACCACCTTTCCTATTGCTCATGCAAAGAAAGAGTACACAAACTTATTCAATACTGAATACGGAACTTCCGGAACGGATGGGGGTACTTCATTAGGGAGCTGCATCACCTGCCACAACCAAACAAATGGTAAGGGTGGGGAAAATGGCTACGGCACAGCCTATAAGAACAGCGGCCGCGATTTTGTTGCCATTGAACCGCTGGACTCGGATGGGGACGGCTTCAGCAATATAGAAGAAATTAGTGCAGGCTTTTTCCCAGGTGATCCCAGTAGTAAACCTGCCTCAGCAAGTCCCCCGGTTGCCGATGCCGGGCCAAATCAAACAGTGGATGAAGGCGTGACTGTGACCCTGGATGGCTCCAATTCCAGCGATCCGGATAATGATATTTCCTCCTACCAGTGGAACCAGACTGGCGGCCTCTCGGTAACTCTCTCTGATACCTCGGCGGCCAGACCCACTTTCACCGCCCCGAATGTGGGACCAGGTGGGGCATCTCTGACTTTTCAGTTGACCGTGACCGACAGTGGCGGCCTGCAATCCACCGACACCTGTATTGTCAATGTCTCCTGGGTCAATCTGCCGCCTACAGCAGATGCCGGCCCTGATCAAACAGTGGATGAAGGTGTGACTGTCACCCTGGACGGCTCCAACTCGAGCGATCCGGATAATGATATTTCCTCCTATCAGTGGAACCAGACTGGCGGCCTCTCGGCAACTCTCTCTGATACCTCGGCGGCCAGACCCACTTTCACCGCTCCGAATGTGGGGTCAAGTGGGGCATCTCTGACTTTCCAGGTTACCGTTACCGACAGTGGCGGCCTGCAATCCACCGACACCTGTATCGTCAATGTCTCCTGGGTCAACCTGCCGCCCACGGCAAATGGTGGTCCTGATCAAACAGTAAATGAAGGGGATACGGTCACCCTGGATGCCTCCAATTCGAGCGATCCCGATGATGGCATAGCGTCCTATCTGTGGAACCAGACAGCTGGTACCCCGGTAACCCTTTCCAGCGCCACTGCGGTTCAGCCCACATTCACCGCGCCGGATGTGGGACCAAGTGGCGAATCCCTCACGTTCCAGTTGACCGTGACCGACAGCGGCGGCCTGCAAGCCACCGATGTCTGCACAGTTACCATTTCCTCGGTAAATCTTCCGCCGGTGGCAGACGCCGGCCCAGACCAAATAGTGAATGAAGGGGATACGGTCACCCTGGACGGCTTCAATTCGAGCGATCCGGACGACTCCATAGCCTCGTACCTGTGGAGCCAAACCGCCGGCCCGCCGGTAACCCTGGCCGATCCCTCGGCTGCTCAAACTACATTTTCGGCTCCGGTGGTGGGATCAGGAGGGGCGTCCTTGACCTTCATGCTGCGGGTTACCGACGGCTTCGGCTCAGAAGCTACTGACACCTGTATTGTCAACATAACCAATGGCAACCTTCCGCCCACGGCCGACGCCGGTCCCGACCAAACAGTGGATGAAGGGGATACGGTCACCCTGGATGCCTCCAATTCAACTGACCCGGATGATGGCATAGCCTCTTATCTGTGGACACAAACGGCCGGCCCGCCGGTAACCTTATCGAACACTACTGCGGTTCAGCCCACATTCACCGCCCCGGATGTGGGACCAAGTGGCGAATCCCTCATCTTCCAGTTGACCGTTACCGATAGCGGCGGCCTGCAAGCCACCGACTCCTGTATTGTCACCGTCTCCTGGGTCAATCTGCCGCCCGCGGCTAATGCCGGGCCTGACCAAACAGTAGATGAAGGTGCTGCAGTCACCCTGGACGGCTCAAATTCCACCGACCCGGATGACGGTATCGCTTCCTATTCATGGTCGCAGTCGGGTGCAAGTCCGGTCACCCTCTCGAGTACCACCGTCTTTAGGCCCACCTTCACTGCGCCGGATGTGGGACCAAGTGGTGAGTCCCTCACCTTCCAATTGACCGTCACCGACGGTGGTGGGCTGCAATCCACCGACACCTGTATTGTAAATGTCTCCTGGGTCAACCTGCCACCCACGGCCGATGCCGGTTCCGACCAAACAGTGGATGAAGGTGTGACTGTCACCCTGGACGGCTCAAATTCCACCGACCCGGATGATTCCATAGCCTCGTATCAGTGGAAGCAGTTGAGTGGAACCCAGGTTACCCTGTCTGACCCCTCGGTGGTTACCCCTACTTTCACTGCTCCCGATGTTGGCATGAGCGGGGTGTCGCTGACCTTCCAGTTGACGGTTACCGACGGTGGTGGCTTGCAGTCTACCGCTACGTCCATCGTCAATGTCTCCTGGGTAAACGCAGCACCCTCGGCCGATGCTGGTCCTGATCAATCGGTAGAGGAGGGTGCGACGGTCACTCTGGATGGCTCCAATTCCGCTGATCCGGATGACGGCATAGCCTCTTACCTCTGGACCCAGACGGCCGGCCCCCCTGTAACCCTGTCTAATGCCAGTGCAGCTCAGCCGACGTTTGTTACCCCCATAGTAGATTTCAGCGGCACGACCTTGACCTTTCGGCTGACAGCGGCAGACACGGGAGGGCTTCAGGCCAGTGATCAAGTTTCGGTTATTGTCAGCGACAACGGTATAGCCGGCTTTCCTGCCGATGTGCTTACCACGAGTACGCTTGCCGGCGAGCCTTTTGGCATCAGAGAAGACAATGGTGGCTCTTTCACCCGCCTCAGTTTCCTCGATCCAGCTACCATGCCCGCCACCTCTGGTAAGCCGAGCGACTTAATGTACGGGCTGGTGGAGATGGAAATCAGGGTTTCCGCTCCCGGCGCCATAACCACAGTTACAATCTTCCTGCCGTCTCCGGCACCGGACGGCTACGGGTGGTACAAATACACTGATACTGCCGGTTGGATTGACTACAACGGCAACGCTGCCTTCAATCCCGCCAGGGATCAGGTCACTCTCACCCTGGAAGATGGAGGCACAGGCGACGATGATCGTGTGGCTAACGGCATCATCGTGGATCCTTCCGGCCTCGGGACTGCTTCCTCCGGCGGTTCTAGCTCCACTACCACAACCTCCAGCGATATGGGAAGCGGTGGTTGTTTCATCGCCACCGCAGCTTACCACTCCTCAGTGGAACCGCAGCTACTGGGTTGGGTGCGTGGCCATGTAGTCATTCTGATTTGCACGATACTGCTGCTAGCAAGTCTCGGCGTGGTTTTGACCATTTTTCATATACGGAAAAAAGACATATTACGCAGGAGGCAGTCTGGATGACAAAAAAAGTGCTTACCTTTGTCGCCATTATTGTTGCCGCCATACTGCTCAACACAACTCAAAGCGTCGCTGGTGATGAAGGCTATGTGGGTCCCGAAACCTGCATGGAGTGTCATGATGAGTGGTACGAGAGTTACATGAAAAACTACCACGCGGTCAAAGGAGACCCAAGAACCCCTGGCGCTCATCAGGGTTGCGAGTCCTGTCATGGCCCTGGGGCTGCCCATGTGGAATCCGAAGGCGAAGAGGGCACTATCTTGGTCCTCAATCCAAAATCAGACACCCCGGTGTGGGAAAAGAATAGG
>JBFFBS010000222.1:0-6136 GCA_041560295.1 Syntrophobacteria bacterium
CGTAGAGAAGGTTGCTGATTTTAGATTGTAGATTGCAGAGTCAAAGGTTTCAGGTGTCAGGGAAGAAAAACAAACGAAAAGCTCAGGACAGGTGGGGAATGGAGCATAGAGTAAGACACCTTGTACCCTGTACCCTGTACCTTAACTCCTGGCTCCTGACCCCTGTCTCCTGGATTTTTTGTTTTTTTGGCTCACTGCTTACCATCTTTCCAACCTATGCATAATAGGGGACGTTGTTGACAAGTTGTATTTATTTGTCCCTCTTCTACTTCCGTCAGAACTCGACTCGAAGAAATTTGGATCAAATCTTTACTCTCTACATTTCACTCATGCCCCCTATAGCCCTGCCCACCCAAACTCGTATCGATTCTTTGTGATCCTTCCACCATCCTCTCTTATGCACACGATAGGTGGCACCAGTCTTGCAAACTTTCCTCGTTCGTGCGGCGAAAGATCACCGCTAGAGGCACGTACAAGTCTGATGTTTAGAATTTGCTAGAAAGTCTTAACAAAGGAGGAAATATCATGTCGAAACTAGATCAGGAATTCCAGGTCTCAAAAGAGCCTTGGTGCGCTGTTCCAGTCCACTGTCATGAATGCGGCTGGGGGGGTACCGACAAGGACCTCGTGCACGTATTTGAAGAAAACATTGCGTTCTCCGAAGAGGACTATTTGCATCAACCTGAGTTAAGATACCTCGGGGCATATTGCCCTGATTGCCGGAAAAACCTCATCTTTGAATGTTTGGAATGTTCATGGCACGGCACCGTTCCTGTCGAGGGACCCGAGGGATTTCCTACCTGTCCGGAGTGCGGAACCAATGACGTCACTCTTGAAGTCAAAGAAACGCGCTGGTATCTCTTTCGACAGTCAGTTGCTGTGGAAGCTCAATTGGGATTTGATTTTTTTAGCTGATGGGAATCCATATGGCGCGTCTGATTCCAAAAATTGCTGTTGATCCGTGGTCGGACCAAGCAAAAAATAGCATGGGGCACAGGGCATAGAGCATGGAGTAAAAAGATGACTCCTGCCTTTTATCAAATCAAAGAAAGAAGCCTCAGAGAATTAATCAGAGACATTTACAATCTGATTAAGTCTATCATCATATCAATCTATAATTTCTTGGTATGGGCGTATAACAAGATTCTTGACCCTGAGCTCAGTATATCCTGGAAAATCTTTTGGTGCTGCATAGGAATAATCTTTGTTCTGGTACTGATTCTCACAGTATACGCTAAAATAAAAAAACTACGAGGACACAAGAAAGCAACTACCATTAAACCTGAGCAAAAACCTGCATCCTCAAAGGATGTGGGTAGATCTGAAACTTTAGCTTGTTGGAAATGCCAAAAAAGTGTCCCGGTAGAAGAATATTCAGGTCATGTAGACAAATGTGTTCTTCGAAAGCCTCAGTTTAGGGTTTGAGTGATTCCGCATGAAATATCCATCCTTTTGACCTGATCTGTGAGAAAAACAGCGGTCAGCCGTCAGCGGTCAGCTATCAGCGAAAATTAAGACAAGATTGTTATATTTTCAGGATTTGAAGAAACGCCAAAACCTTTTCCTGCCTATCTATAAAAATTCTTCCTTTTGACCGTATCTGTCACAGGCCCCTGTTATGGTCAGAGCAAAACATCATGAAAGGGGGATACCATGAAAGTATTAAGCGTGCTACTACTCGTAGCCATCCTATCAGGTGGCTGTGCGCCTACGGCCAAGAACATTAAGGCTGACGAAGAATATCAAATGACCTTTGTAGATAAGATGAAGATACTTGGCGGGTTATTTGTGGCCTATCTCCAGGATACTGACTACGAGCCAAGGGAACAAAGGAGATACATCATATATGATAGGTGGAACAACTACCTTCCCATATATGATGTGGTGGAAGTGGGCCCTCACCCTGTTCGGTGGCGAGAAAAGCGAGAAAAGCGAGAAAGGTCCTTCGACCCATTCGATACGCTCCCCGGGACAGGCAGGACAGGTGGAGCATGGATTAAAAAAATGACTCCCAGTCTCCCTTAGCACAAGGTGCCTGCCTTAACCTTACCTTAGTCCTCATCGGCCAATGGAGCCCCGGCTGATGGGCCACCTCACCATTCTCATGTCTGAGTAGGTTATCGTCAGAGCTTATAATTAGTTTCACAAATGTACAATTCTCTTGACAAAAAATGAAGTTGGAACGATATGGATTCTATTGGTCTCAAGGGAGCGGCTCAAGGCACAGGGCACAAGGCACAAGGCAAAAACAAAAAAGAATTTATCCTCCCCTTTTGCCTCAGGCCTTAAACCTCTTCTGCCGGCAAAGCATTGAATACTGACCCCCGCAAGGCGGGGTCGTTGACTAAACCCTGAGGACCAGGTTTTCGATGTTGAATAAAGCCCTCATTTATTGAAAACTCTGAATCATCACAACAGGGTAATTGGGAGGATATGAATGAGCAGAATAACCGTCTGCCTTGTAACGTTTCTGCTACTGCACACGCTTCCGGTGCATGCCGATGAAGCCATGGATTATTTTAATCTGGCACGAAAGGGCTCGATTACCCGCAAAAAAATCGAATTATTCACCAAGGCCTTGCAGTTGAATCCAAGGCTGGCGGCTGCTTATGAACAGAGAGGTTTGCTCTATTATTTTCAGGGCAAGTACGACAAGGTGATTCAGGATTACCATACATATCTCGACTTGGCGCCGGAAAAGGCTGAGGCTTACCGGATGCTGGGTCTGGGTTATCTCAAGAACGGAGATTATGAACTTGCCATTCCCCATTTCACCCGCGCCATAGAACTGGAGCCACAGCATCCCGCGGGCTATGCTTACCGGGCGGAGGCCAATCTATTGCGTGGCAAGGATGAAGAGGCAATCCTTGACTCTACTGCTGCCGTCGAACTCAGAGGTGATACGCGAGCCAGGTCCGAAGCCTATAAAACAAGGGCCAGAGCATATCGAAAGATGGGTCTCATGGACCTAGCCTATGCCGATACCCGCTCTGCTTGGGAGTCAGACCCCAGATGGTCCTATTGGGTTCGATACTGGTATAAATATGCCAGTCTGGAAGAGTTGAGAGGAGCAGGACTTATTGGGATCATAGTATTAGCGTTTGTCTTGGTCTTTGGACTGAAACTCAAACCTCCGTGGAAAGATGACTAGCTTGCCTCATTGAGAAGAAGGCATAGAGCATGGGGCATGGAGAATGGAGTAAAGAAATGGTGTGGGATATGAGATGTGAGATGTGGGATTAACAAATACAGGTTTGACGATTTGACTATTTAACGAATAAACGATTTACTGCTTACCGCTCACCGTTTACCATCTTTCCAACCTACCTCAAAAAAAATCCATCCAATTGACCTGATCTGACTGCAAGACAGCTGTCAGCCGTCAGCGATCAGCAATCAGCGAAAAAAACCAAGTATGCTTGTGGTTCAAGATAGGCCTACAGCTGCTCTCTACAGGCAAGTAAAAAAAAAACGACCTAATTGACCGTATATGTCAAATACGTGCGTTATCCTGGGCTCGAAAAGGCGGTTTTGTAGTGATTTTTCGCCGAGCAACATGGTCCAGGAGGTAAAGATATGAAGAAATGGACTTGGCAGTGGCTAGTGCTGCTGGCTATCCTGGGAATGTTATTCTCATGCGGGGCATGGATGGATAGACAGCCATACGACATCTATGAGGATGTCTACAAGCCCGATCGGCCCTGGAAGCAGATGATATGGGAAGCGTAGATATTGTAGATTTGGGATCTCGGATTGCGGATTTTTCAAGCGAGAAAGGCGAGAAAAGGGGCAGAGGACATTTATACAGGAGGTCAGGATGAAAAAAGTGTACCTGATTTTGCTTGTGCTAACCATTTTGGGATGCGGTGCTCCGCAAAAACAAGTTTGGAAGGATTACCAGAGCTTTCCAGATGCGGAGCCCAAGGATTCTCACACTGTTTCTGCAGAACCCAGATTTTCGGATGATCCGCTTCTTGATAGTGTGTATCGGGCTCGGTATTTAGAGTGTCTGGAGAGATGTAGTAAGTGTGAAAAGTAGCTTTCAGCCTTCAGCTGTGTAGGAGGTGGAGATGAAAAGAACAATTCTTGCATTCTTGATAATTCTTGTGCTCTCTTTTCAAGTTTTCGCTGGTGAGACAGTACGCGTGTACGACAGCAAATACCAACTCAAATACATCTATGACGTGGAGAGTGGGCGGGTATACGACACAAGGTATCAGTTGCGGTACACGGTCGAGAATAACCGCGTTTATGACTATAAATATCAGCCGGTCTTTATGTATGATGCTGATAAAGGAACAATCCACGATTACAGATACAACCTGCAATACAGGATCGAGGGCAACACGGTTTACGATACAAGATATTACCCGGTATATAAACTTGAAAGAAAGTAGGGTGTAACATGAAAATCTTAGGGTTTTTGCTCCTCGTTGGGATAGGCTTCCTAATCTGGAAGGTTATCAGGGCACGAGCAGAGTTTCCCCCGTACGACATTCTGATCGAGGAAGATGAGCAGGTTATGATGGGAGACGATTGGGATGGGTTGGGATAGGGCATGAAGCTCACTGCGTGAGCCGGCGAGACAGGCGAGAAAAGCGAGAAAGACGGGAAAAGGGGAGAAGACAACTAGGCACTAGGGACCAAAGATGGATAGATTAAAAGATGACGTTTTGAGACTGACTTCTCATGGAGAAAGACAGGTTGGGTCCGAGGGACATCGGGCGGCCAGGGAATATCTCGTAGACAGAATGACCGAACTGGGGATCAGGCCCTATAGAGGTACTTCCTATGAACTCCCTTACAGCGGCTCTGGTAGAGAATTCGTTAACCTCATAGGGAGGATTCAGGGGAGTACAAGAGATCGCGATCCAATCCTGCTTGGGGCCCACTACGACACCTGCGGACCAATCCCGGGTGCTGACGACAATGCTTCGGCAATTGCCATTGTCCTTGCAGTAGTCGAGAAACTAAGGTCAGTGGAGTTGGATCGGGACTTGATAATCGCCTTTTTCGACGCCGAAGAGCCGCCTTATTTCCTGACAGATGCAATGGGGTCCATATATTTCTTCACCAGACAGAGAACTGAAGAGATTGCCTGTGCGGTCATTCTCGATCTCATGGGCCATGATGTGCCCATACCGGGATTTGAAGATCTTCTGTTCATCACTGGAATGGAGAGCCATTCCGCCCTGGAAAACGTAATCGAATCTACCCCCGAGAACACCAAAATCAGAATCGTTCCCGCCCTGAATTCATATGTTGGAGACATGAGCGACCATCACATATTCAGAGCAAACGATGTTCCCTATCTTTTTCTTTCCTGCGGCAGGTGGGAGCACTACCACATGCCCACGGACACCCCTGAGAAATTGAACTATGAAAAGATGGGGGCCATCGCTGACTACCTGGGCAATCTAGTCCAGAGTTGCGTTTCTGCACAGTTCTTGGAGAGTTCCCCCGGATATGATCCTACGCCCACAGAATTGCAGTACATGAACAGTGTTTTCTCTGATCTATTCCTGCAGTTTGGACTACCAGAGCTGAAATCGAGGGAAGATATTGACCGGGTTGTGAGGATGATGACGGGGACGTTTGGGTTGTGAAGAAGAAAGCATAGAGCATGGGGCATGGAGCATGGAGTAAAGAAATGGTGTGGGATATGAGATGTGAGATGTGGGATTAACAAATACAGGTTTGACGATTTGACTATTTAACGAATAAACGATTTACCGCTTACCGCTCACCGTTTTTCAAACCTATCACCGAAAAATCCATCCTATTGACCTGATCTGACTGCAAAGCAGCGGTCAGCTTTCAGCCGTCAGCTATCAGTAGAGGAAGAACAAATCATTCAGAACACCTCACGACTTCTTGGAAGAGAGAATTAGTTATTTCGACTTCAAAAACAAGACTCAATTGACCTAATCTGACAAACCGGTGCGTTATCCTCGGGCAGTGCTACGAAATAACGGGGTCACATTGAAATTGTGCTCATTGCGCTGAAAGGGGTTATGCAAATGATCAAAAAGAAGAAATTCGTTCAGGTCAGCAAAAGAAAGGAAGTGCCCAAGGCTCGCGACAAAAGACTGGTACAAATGCAGGCACGTATTTGTGACTCCAGTTTGACGTTCAA
>JBFFBS010000223.1:0-6113 GCA_041560295.1 Syntrophobacteria bacterium
CGAAAGGGAAATATCCGGGCTAAACATAAACAGCAATTGAGTCATAGAAGCCCGCATTTTCGAGGTGGGTGAGAACTTGTCTGTTGAAAACCGGTTTACTTGAAAATGCCAGCTTGGGTGACATGGTCGATTTGCTAAAGCAGATGAAAGGAACGACAGAGAAATGACCCGGGTTAAGCAGCAGCCAAAGAACGAATCCTTGGAAGACCACTATCCACAGCCTGAGGCAAGATTTCCAATATTTCTGTTGGGTACCGGTAGATGCGGGAGCACTCTCCTGCAAAAAATTCTGAATAGTGTTGAAAATGCAATGATTTATGGAGAGCATGGCGGTTTCTTGAAACAGGTAGCCGCAGCATATTTTCTCAATTTCGAAGACAAAATGATCGAAAAGTACATAATGAGTAAAAATGTTGCCGAAAAAGAGCCAATTTCTGTCTTTGAGACCTTGAAGAATCCACAACTGTGGAGTGCCTGGACGAATTGGTACAATCAAAAAACAGTAAAAAACAATTTTCGAGATTTCATCGAGTCTTTTTTCAATCCGAGCTCTCTAGAACAAGCGGTGCATTGGGGATTTAAGGAGATAAGGTATGGATTGGATGATCGCGTGGTGGAAATGCTCGCTGATCTTTATCCGGATGGAAGATTTGTTTTTATTGTTCGTCATCCCGCTGACGTCATTGCCAGCAAGATATCGGCCCGGGCAAGTGAAGGCATAGAGGCTGACGCCCACACCTGGGTGGCACAGAATACCTATTTTTTGCATTTTAGCAGGGAACATTCAGAGAGCAGCAGAATTGTCCATTATGAGGAGCTGATTAGTAATGATAGTAAAGAGTTAAGCCAACTTTTTGACTGGTTGGGATTTGCTTTGTCAGATAGGCAAAGAAATATAATAGAGACAACAAAACCGAGTTATAAAGGACGACCTCGGCCAGCGAAATTAACTGAAGATGAGATAAATACTATTAATAAAATAACTCAAGAGATGAGAGGCGAGCTGGGTTACTCATAACTATTCTGGTGGTGGCCCTGATCAAACAAACAGGGTAGCAGCCTCTCGCATCAATTTTCCGATTGGCAAGTTACGGGGACACGAAATTTCTGCCGCGCTGAAGTCCAATTGAGTCAAGAGCTCTTTGGTCTGAGTCGGCAAAGTCTCAAAGGTGGAACGTGCCAAGCCGAAATCCTGGTAGGAATGGAAATACATGAGGCAGCGCATGACATCGCTGATAGGCACCCTTTTGGCAAACACTTCTGAACAGAGACGCTCGCATCCGGCGCAATAGTCGCCGCTGGTTTCCTCGGCGTATCGGGCCAGCAAGACATGATCTGACCGTGAAAGGTGGGTTTGGTCCACCGCTGCCACCGCATTGGCGGCCATGATGGTGAGGTTGGGCATTTGCGAACAGATGCTGGCGATACGCTTATCTTGCCAGACAGCCATGATCCTTGCCTGGTTGTCTGAAAATCCTTTCTGCATAAAGCGGCCCGCCATTTCAATCTCAGACTCACTGTCGCTTTTCACCGGGCCGCCGCCCTGGGTCTTCATGGCCGTTAGACCGATGCCGGCTCGGTAACAGGCCTCAACAGCCTCTTTCATGCGGGGCTCGTGCATCAGGCGGTAGTTGTAGGTAAACATGATGCCGTCTATCCATGGGAGCTTGGCTGCTCCCTCGAGGCACTCTTCCATGTTGGAATGGGTGCTGAAGCCGAATAACCTTATCTTGCCGGCCTTTTTCATGGTTTGGGCCCAGGATTTCAGGCTGGATTCCATGTCATTGATCGAGCGGATTCCATGCACAAAGAATAAATCCACGTAATCGGTGTGCAGCCTTTTGAGACTCTCCTCCAGGCGGTCGGTAAAATCGCCACCTCTTCTGGTGGAAAGTTTGGTTACCAGAAAGACTTGCTTACGAGTGTGGGGATTGCGGGCGAACCAGCGACCGATGCCCTCTTCGCTGCGGCCCCTACCGTAGAACTCGGCTGTGTCCCAGTAGTTGATCCCCCAATCAAGAGCCTTTGCGAGCATCAACCGGTTGTTCAGAATGTCAAACATCCCGCCCAGTGAGAGGGTGGAGACCATTATGCCCGAACGGCCAAAGGATCTGCGAGGCATGGGCTCCTTGGGAATGGTAGTTTGGGCCGAGGCCTGGTGGGGCCGCCAGAAAGAGGAGCCCCCAACTGAGGCCCCTAAGCCGATGGCTGCAGCTCTTTTGAAGAAGTCACGGCGATTGGGCTTTCCGCTTTTATCCCCATTGAATGACATGCTCTATACCTCCTTTTTAACCCGGACATATCATGAATTACTGTCGCGAGACCACGGAGATGGGCGTGCCACTTGGCAACCGTCCCGCGGTACCGCGGGATTGGTTCCGAGGCGTACCTGAACGGTACGTCGCAGCAGGTGATTCATGATATGTCCGGGTTCTACTTAGTCTTGGCGGCAGGCTTTAGCCAGCGACCCGAACTAAGGTCGAAAACCGGCTGGAATTTGTATCTGGTCATGATCGCGTCCTCAGGGGACTCGAGGCTGATATCTCCTTTCTCTATGAGAAAGCGAAGCTCAGCTTTAATTTTAAGACCTTGGCTGAGGGCGCGCTCAAGCTCACTTTGAGTTTTTCCGTAATAACCCTCAGCCTTTCTGCCATGATATGCCCGCCTGGCGTCAAACCACGCCTGGGCGCTTTCATGGGGCAGGACCACAAAAACCCAATATTCCGTGCGCTCGGGAGAAACAGCCTCCAGATACAATGAATATTCCGGGTTCTTTCCTTCTGCGGAGGCCGCCTCAAGCCCTTCTAGTTCCAGATCCTCGATCAACCATGTGGTTGTGGCGCTAAGAGTTTTAACGAAATCCTGCACTGTTCCGAAAATGTAACCTGGATTCTTTTCGCGGGCAATGAAGTACCCTTCTAGAAACCAGACGGGCGGAGCATAGGTCAGCAGGCCGTTTTTCTGCCTGAAAGTGTGGGCGGACTCCGCCGCAACAACCGGGGGAGTCATTATCAGGCTCATCAGCATGAGGATCGACATCAGCAAAAACCATCTTTTCAGCATAATCCTATCTCTTTCTTTGCCAAATTGTTCGGTATCGCCATTAGATCAATCTCTGGCGGGCGGCCCAGACTGCTGCTTGGGTCCGGTCATTCACACCCAATTTGTTAAAGATATGTACCACGTGGCTTTTTACGGTGTGATGGCTGATGACGAGTATCTCAGAAATCTCAAGATTAGTGAAGCCCTCTGCCAGAAGGCGAAGCACCTCGAGTTCTCTACCGGTAAGGCTCACCCGGATACCATCATTTTCACTTACAACGCCACTCTGATCACGTGCTTGCCGTATCAAAGCTACGGCTTTTTCAAGATCCGCAATTCGTTTCTTCTGTCTCTCGAGGTCCAAATCCCTTTGGGTGGTATTTACCTCGATTTCAACTGTGGATATCAGCTTTCCATTCTCATCGTATACCGGGTAGGAAGCAGTTTCACTTAAGGGTCTGACGAGCGCAGCACATTGTCCGGGAACAACCTCTCTCCTGCTCAAGGCGGCAGCAAAGGCCATGCAGGTGGGGAGGCCACATTCCTGACAGTTTGTACGGGGCAAGAGTTTAAAGATTTCTAGCACAGATTGGTGCCTGTATTTCTTGTGATCTGGTGCAAGGGAATCTTTCCTGGAAAAAAGGTCATTAAGAAAGTCAATTAAATGGCTTATGAATTCCAGGGCTTGATTCCTATCCTCAAAACCACCTGCGGCTACCTTTTCTCCATAGAGAGAACAGTGAAAACCACCAAGAGGGAAAGCAACGTAGTGGGGTTTCTCGTAGTAAGTGGCACCTTCAACTGCTGCATTGATATAGGGAAAGAGTTCAGAAACATCTGCATCCAATCTGAAATGAGCGTTCCATATGGAACCACCCAGCCTTATGATTGGATCCGGTGTGTCCAAAGAGAAATCTGAATACCCTTGAACCAACATTTCATCTCTTCTCTTCAACTAATAGATCTCTATTTCTTTTAAATTCTCCCACGTCTGTTCCGAGTACCAGATGTCGACGAATTCAAGGATGGCATCCTTTTCGCGCTTGATCATCTCCTCAACAGCAGGTTTGCGCAAAAGCTGTTTTATGCCTCTGAAGGCAGAACTATCTTTTTGGGCAAGTTCCTGGGCGACTTTTCTGGCGTCTTCTGCCAAAGCATCCTCTGTGGAGACCTGATCAACTAATCCCAGTTCACAAGCTTGTTCAGCAGAATACATGGCTCCACTATACACTATTGACTGAGCATTCCTAGACCCCACCCAGTACCTGAGCATTTCCAAACTTCCGGCAAAAACCGGGGCACCAAAGGTTATCTCGTTCAACGAGATTCTCGCTTTTCCGGTGACCATCAAGCGGAGGTCACAGGCTGTGGCTAACATACAACCGCCGGCTATGGTGTGGCCGTTGAGTGCGGCAACAACCGGTTTAGGAAAGTTAAACACATAGGTATAGAGATTGGTGAATTTCTCAAGATATCTTACGAAATCATTCTTGGGATAACTCAAGAATTCGGGGACGTCAAATCCAAATGAGAAGAATTTTCCTGAACCAGTGAAGATAATCGCGTTCACCTCATGATCTGTTGCCAGATCTTCAAAAGACGTGGTGATTTCTTCTACCATGGGCTCGTTGAGCGCGTTTACTTTTCCCCTGCTTAAAGTAACAGTCGCAATCTCGCCATCTTTTGAGACATGCATAAAGCTCAAGATAGCCTCCTTTAAAGCTTACGCGAGGGTTATTCGTTAATGGGAGGAACGAGAACTACTATTCGAGACTGTTCAATCATTCAGTCAGCAATATTTTGGACATCATATCACCATCAACATTACCGCCACTGATAATAACACCAACTCTGCCTGAGGCAGAGACTGCATCACTGAGTAGTGCTGCCAACCCCAGTGCACCCGAGGGCTCCACCACAATTTTCATCCGGTAGAACAAAAATTGGACAGCTTCGACGATGGCGGTTTCCGTCACGGTTCTCATATCATCAACATATTCCAACACCAAGGGAAAAGTAAGCTTACCCAAAGACGGCGTACGGGTTCCGTCGGCGATGGTGGGTGGATTCTTGACTGTGTGCAAAGTTTTTGTGTGAAATGATCTGGTAGCATCGTCTGCAAGTTCTGGTTCAATACCAATTACCCGGCAAGCCGGTTCTATGCCTTTGGTCGCAATAGCTGAGCCACTCAACAAGCCTCCTCCCCCGCAAGGTACAAGCAGCATATCCAGGGTTTTCAGTTCCTCGAACATCTCCAATGCCGCAGTTCCCTGCCCGGCAATGATGTCAAGATGATCGAATGGAGGAATTATCGTATAGCCATGCTCAGCTCTGAGAAGCTCCGCCATCTCTTCACGAGTCGCTTCCTCAGGATCGTACTCTATAACCGCAGCACCATAGCCCTCGGTGGCGGCCCGCTTAACTCTGGGCGCATTGTTCGGCATAACTACCGTGGTTTTTACTTTCAACAACTGACCCACCAGGGCTACTGCCTGTGCATGGTTCCCCGAGGAGTAGGTAATGATGCCACGGTGTTTTTGTTGGTCGGTAAGTTGAGATATTGTGTTGAAGGCACCGCGAAATTTGAAGGCGCCAACCCTTTGAAAATTTTCACATTTTAGGAAGACTTCCATTCCCAGCAATTCGTTGAGTATTCTGGAAGTCATAACAGGGGTGGCATTGGCGTAGCCTCTCAATCGTTCTCTGGCAGCTTTGACTCGCTCAAACATCCTTGCTCCGTTTTGCAGTTACGGATTGTCAATTTAGATCAGCGACCAGCAATCAGCTTTCAGAATAAACATTTTAGAGCAGTTGGTCAGACTGACAGCTGACCGCTGATGGCTGACGGCTCCATGCGGTCACCAGCCCGGTTGGACAGGAGGTAATTGTTCCTCATTCCTTGCAGTCTTATTCAATCCGTAGCACCTTGGACATTCTGATCAGTGTTTCTTCCCGACTGTATTCTTGAAAACCGCACTTGGTGTAGCATCGGAGGGCCATGGGGTTGTATGTCCTGGTGACGAGAACTAATTTCCGTGCAGACAATTTCTCTGTGGCGTACTGCTCAAGAA
>JBFFBS010000224.1:0-6107 GCA_041560295.1 Syntrophobacteria bacterium
GGCAACTGGATCAAGATACGGTTTTCCCCCTGGGTTCGGATGTCCGGCTCACTAACTCCAAATTGGTCAATACGATTGCGGATGGTCTCCAGCCCCTGGTCTACTGCCAGCTTTTTTATCCGGCTCCCCTGGCTTTCCTCAATCCGGAAGAGAACCTGGACTTGGTCTTGGACCACTGTACGATCTGTCACCTCTAAAAGAGGGAACTTATCCTTCACGAGGTCAGCGACCTGCTGCCAGTCTTGTTCCTTCGGCAGGAGCAACCGCACCCCATCCCCACCTTGTCTTTCAACCAGGCGGAACCGGATGTGTTCGGTGCCCAGTTCACCTTTCATCTCCTGGGCAAGACGCTCCACCGTATTTTCCACCGCCTTATCAGTTTCTACCTCCAGAACCAGATGCATTCCACCCTGGAGGTCCAAACCGAGGTTAATCTTCTTATCGGGAAAGAATTTAACCCACCATTCAGGCAGCTCTTGGCCCAGGGTAGGTAGCAGATAGACTAACGCTACCACAAATACCGCCAGCACGAGAGCAGCACGCCATCTCAGATCCTTCACGCTACATTTCTCCTTTTACAGTACGTTTTTAGTCCGGGTAAAATAATCGAATATCAACAAAGTCCAAAGTGGTTCGTTGATTTCTGCTTGCTGACTACTGCGCCAAACGCTATGCCTTTGGCGGCAAAGCTCCTGAGCTTTCCTACTTCTTGTTTGGCTCCGGATCTTGGGACGCCGTACCAGCAATGTAGCCTCGCCCCACTTTCACCCGTACCTTTTCGGCGATTTCCAATGTTACTACCTTTTCGGTGAGACCGGTGATCTTGCCATGCAGTCCGCCAACAGTTACCACCATGTCGCCCCTCTTGAGGGCGGATAGTACTTCTCGGTGCTTCTTCTGCTTTTTCTGTTGGGGTCGAATCAGTAAAAAATAAAAAATGGCAAACATTAGCAGCAGAGGCACTAAAGCGGCGAAGCCGCCCCCCTGACCACCACCGCCCCCGGTCCCTCCGACACCCATGGCATATGCCAGGCCTGTCCAATTCATAAACAGCCTCCTCGTGTTTAAACCCTAACGTTGCACACCCACACCGGCTTAAACCTGGCGCAGTTGATAAAAGTGCGCCCTGAACTTCTTGAAAGTACCAGCCGCAAGTGCTCGTCGCATCTGCCGCATCAGCTCCAAGAAATACCACAAATTGTGAATGGTATTGAGCCTATAGGCCAGAATTTCCTTGGCCATAAACAAATGACGCAGATACGCCCTACTGTAATGCCTGCAGGTATAACAGGTGCACAGTTCATCAATGGGCATATCCTCGTCTCGGTGCTGGCTATTCTTGATGATTATCCGCCCGCGGCTGGTGAAAAGCATACCGTTGCGCGCGTTGCGGGTGGGTAGCACGCAGTCAAACATGTCCGCCCCCAGACCCACTAGATCCACAAGATCCTCCGGCGTGCCAACACCCATAACATAGCGCGGCTTGTCCACTGGCATCTTCGGTAGACACGCCGCCGCCACCTCCCGCATTACCTCTGTGGGTTCTCCGACACTCAAGCCGCCAAGAGCGTAGCCAGAAAAATCCATTTCCGTGAGCTTTTCCAGGCAAGCGTGCCTGAGTTCTGTGGACATACCTCCCTGGACAATGGCAAACAGGGCCTGATCTTTCCTGGTTTTCGCCTCCCGACAGCGATGGGCCCACCGCACGGTGCGCTCCATGGAGGTTTGAACGTACTCGCGGGTCGCCGGATAGGGGGTGCACTCGTCCAGACACATAATGATGTCGGCTCCGAGAGCCTCCTGGATCTGCATCGCCCGTTCCGGAGTAAGAAAATAACGCGAGCCGTCCAAATGGGATTGGAAGGCCACTCCTTCCTCACTGATCTCACGAGTTGGTGCCAGGCTGAAAACCTGATAGCCACCGCTGTCGGTGAGTAGAGGCAGGTCCCAGTGCATGAACCTGTGCAGCCCCCCAACCGTTTGTATGAGATCAGCCCCCGGCCGTAACCAGAGATGGTACGTGTTGGCAAGTACTATCCTGGCGCCAAGGGAGTGCAAATCCTCAGGAGTTAACCCCTTTACCGTACCTCTTGTCCCCACCGGTATGAACACTGGAGTGCTCACCACACCGTGAGGTGACCGGATCTCCCCCAAGCGGGCGCCGGTACTATTTTGCTTCCAGAGATGAAACTCCACAACTGAGATTACTCTATAAACATGGCATCGCCATAGCTGTAAAACCGATATCGCCTCCGGATAGCCTCAGCATATGCCTCGAGCAGAAGGTCGCGTCCAGCCCAAGCTGAAACAAGCATGACCAAGCTCGAACCCGGTAAATGAAAATTGGTAAGCAGACTATCGATGATCTGGAAACGATACCCGGGGTAAATCAAGAGGTCGCACCAACCACTTCCCGTTCTCGCCTGCCCATTGCTGGCTGCAAACTCCAGGGCTCGTACCGTAGTGGTACCTACTGCCACCACCCGGTTGCCGTTCTCCTTGGCGCGGTTAACAGCCTGCGCTGTTTCTTTGGGAATCTCAAAGAATTCCTCCTGCAACCGGTGGTGGCGAATATCCGATACCCGAACCGGCTGAAAGGTGCCAAAACCCACATGCAACGTCAAAGTAGCAAGGATTACACCTTTGTTTTTCAGGCGGTCGAGAAGTTCTTCGGTAAAATGTAATCCGGCCGTCGGCGCAGCTACCGCTCCAGGCTTTGTGGCGTAAATGGTCTGATAGGCCCGGCCATCGTCAACCTTGACTGCCCCACCGTTGCGACGAATATAAGGTGGCAGAGGAACGCATCCTGCGCTTTCCAGAATCTCCAGCAGAGGTCGGTCATCAACAAATTCTACCCGAGTCTGACCCTCAACCGCTTGCTCGCAGACCCTGGCCCGCAACCCATTTTCAAACAATAGGATTGCGCCCTCCTGCACCCCTTTGCTGGATTTGACCAAGCAGCGGTAAAACTTCTGATCAGTGGCCGGATGCAGTACCAGAAGTTCAACCTTACCACCCGACTCTTTCTTGCCTAGCAGTCTGGCAGGTACTACTCTGGTGTCGTTCACCACTACCACATCGCCTGCTGCCAAGTAATGTTCCAAACCGGCCACTTTTCTATGTGCCATGCTCCCCGTTGTACGATTCAGAACCAACAACCGCGAATCATCCCGCCTTTGGGCCGGAACGTGCGCGATGAGTTCTTCGGGCAGTTGATATTGATATTCATCCAGGCAGTACATGGGCTCATTACCGCTAACGCCAGACGATAGGCGAAGCAAGCTAAGCATAGTTGTGGTTTGAAGTCAACTCATTAAGCGAAACCGAGGATGTTGTTAAACATACAATCTTATTCATCCTGGTCGGGCAATCTCTCGATTATCACATCTATGGTCGCGGCTGCTGTCCTCATATTATTGCCACCAGCAGTTTGTTCCTACATGAATGTTCGATTCAAAAAAAGTGTCTCAGAAAAAATTGCTTCTCTGGCCCAAATAGACGAGAGCCATACCGGCGCACATTGCTATTAAGCCAAAGGTCCGCAAGTGGGCCGCCTCCATCTCGCTCACTTTGACTAACCACCTTTTGATTCCTTCAGGAAAGGCAAAGTAGGGAAACCCTTCTAGAATCATAACCATGCCCAGAACACTGAGAAAAAACTTCATAGTTTATCCTAACGAGTTTCAATTTTAGATTGTAGATTCCAGATTGCAGATTGAATAGCCTCATAGTTTAGACTTGTTTCAATCTCAAATCTGAAATCCAAAATCCAAAATCTCCGTTACTCCAGCACTCCAACACTCCAGCAGAATCCTTGTTGTCAACCTCTAACTCGAACCCAGAACTTGCATTGAACTTCGGCCAGGATCAAAGAAATGAATTGTAAGTCGCCCCTTCACTCCATGTCAAGAAAGACAATTTCACATCCCTGCCCGCTGCCTGCTGCTCCCTGCCAGCTACTTTCCTCCCTTTGCACTTGAATATAGCAAGGAAATGGGCTAGCTTTGGGCGCACGAAGAACTGATCAGTGCTCATCCGGAAATATCCGTTTCCGGATGAGCGCGATCAGCGATCAGCTTTCAGCTCTCAGTAAGAGATTTTCAAGATCAAGGGGTTAGACTGACAGCTGAACGCTGATGACTGACAAGTGGAGGGATTATGGTTGGTAGCACTATCGAAATAGATCTGGCGGCCCTGCGGTACAATTTTTCCCAGGTCAGGAAGCTGGTGGGCCAAACCACGGCTATTCTCGGAGTGGTAAAATCCGATGCCTACGGCCACGGCATGGTTTCTGTGGCCCGGGAACTCGAAACCCAAGGAGTAGAATACCTTGGGGTCAGCACCTGTCGAGAGGGCGTGCCCCTCCGCCAAGCAGGCTTAAAAGCTCCAATACTTCTCCTTCTCGGTATAGAAAAAGACGAAATTACCGAGGTTATCAAACATGATCTTACTCCGGTGCTCTTCCGTGACGATATTGCCGAGGCAATCTCCGCCGCGGCACTCGCAGCAGGTATTCAAATCCCTGTTCATCTGAAAATCGACACGGGTATGGGTCGTCTAGGAGTTCCCTACGCCGAGGCGGAGCAATTCTTTGAGTTAGTCAAATCACTCAAGTCCATTCGGGTAGAGGGCTTGCTTTCCCACTTCGCTTCGGCCGATGAACATGACAAGTCCTTTACTACTCAGCAACTTGAACGTTTTCGGCACGTCCTGAACCAGGCAAAAAGCGCTGGCTTGAATTTTCGCTACGCTCACATTGCCAACTCGGCTGGAATAATTGATCTCCCTGATTCCTACCACCAACTGGTACGGCCGGGGATAATGCTCTATGGCGGTTCCCCCTCTCAGGAACTCGATCACCCCGTTCCTCTAAAACCAGTGATGACCCTGAAAACGAAAGTACTTCAACTCAAAGAGGTGGAAGCCGGTTCTCCCCTTGGGTACGGCTGCACTTACCTTACTTCACGACCCTGCCGGATCGCCACCTTGCCCGTGGGATATGATGATGGTTACGACCGCCTTCTGTCCAACAAAGGTGAGGTGTTAGTGCGTAATCAGAGAGCGCCTGTGGTCGGCCGCGTCTCGATGTGTCTCATCACGGTGGACGTCACCGAAATTCCAGAAGTGCAGCCAGGTGACGAGGTCGTCCTTCTGGGGAGACAGGGAGATGAGGAAATCACCGCCGACGAGATAGCCGCCAAAACCGACACCATCAACTACGAGATTTTCTGTAACTTCGGCGGCAACCGTAAGAAGAAATTTCTCAACAGTTCCGTGAGTTGAGCGAATTTGTCCGTAGTCCGTAGTAAATGATGCTCTCGTGAAAAAGTAGATTCACCGATGATCAAGACCAAAACCCTAGAAATACTGAACAGCACCTTGAAGCGCTGTGGTGAACGTGGCCTTTTTGAAATCCCTGCTGGATTTGAAATTCAGCTGGAAGTGCCCAGGGTAGAGGCTCATGGCGATTTTGCCACCAATGTGGCCTTGACTCTGGCCAAACCGAACAAGTGCTCGCCGAGAGATATCGCCACCTCTTTTGTTGAACAATTGGCGGACGGAGATGGTTTTTTTTCCAGTGTGGACATTGCCGGTCCCGGGTTCATAAACCTGGTGATTAGTCCTTCTGCATGGTTCCAAATCCTGGACGAGATACACCGCCTGGACCACAATTATGGCCTGTCTCTTCTCGGACACGGCCGCTCTGTACAGGTGGAGTTCGTCAGTGCCAACCCTACCGGGCCCCTGCATGTGGGTCATGGACGGGGAGCTGCAGTGGGTGACGCTCTTGCCAGCATATTGGAGGCCACTGGCCATCGGGTGGAGCGTGAGTATTATATAAATGATGCCGGGACACAGATTGAGACTCTCGCCCGTTCGGTCTTTTTGCGATATCAGCAACTCCTCGGCCGCCAGGTGGACTTTCCAGAAACCTGCTACCAAGGTGATTACATTCAAGTGCTGGCCGGCGAGATGCAGGAAATCCATGGGGACTCCTACCTAAATGTTACCGAGGAGGAGGCGCTCCCCCTATTCAGTGACTACGCAGGCAAACGTATCCTTGACGGTATTCGAAATGACCTCCAGGAGTTCGGTGTCACGTACGA
>JBFFBS010000225.1:0-6098 GCA_041560295.1 Syntrophobacteria bacterium
GAGGTACTCTTTTGAAAATACTCCTCCACATCTGCTGTGCACCCTGTGCCGTTTATCCGCTTCAGGTTCTGGAGGATGAGGGCTCCAAGGTTTTCGGTTTTTTCTATAATCCCAACATCCATCCCTATCAGGAATATCGTCGCCGTTTGGAAACGGTGGAGCAGTTTGCCGGACAGGTAGGCCTAGAGGTAATCTACCGGGACGAATATGATGTGGTCAGCTTCCTGCGGGAGATGGCCTTCCGCGAATCCAATCGTTGTCACTACTGCTACCACCTCCGGCTGAACGCAGCGGCCAAACTGGCCAAGAAGAGCCGTATGGATGGTTTTACTACCACCCTGCTGTACAGCAAGAGGCAGGATCACGAACTGGTTCGCCAGCTCGGCGAGGAAGCGGGTCAGGAATATGGGATCCCATTCATCCATCGAGATTTGCGTCAAGGTTGGCAAGAAGGTATCCAGAAATCGAAAGAACTGAATCTTTATCGGCAGCAATATTGCGGCTGTATCTATAGCGAGCAAGAACGGTACCTTGGCGTCCGTCGGTAGAAAACGCCAAGCGCATCCTTTCGACGGGACCTGTCGACGAGCTCAGGTCGAGTCGCTCAGGGCAGGTAGAGCATATCGCAAAGCGTAAAAGCGAGTCAGAGGTAAATGGTGCAGGATAAACAATTGCAGAAGAGATCCGTTTACTTTTCACCAAACGCTATGCGCTCTGCGCTTGGCGCTATGCGGCGAAGGAAGTGATCAACCCTACTCATAAACAAACACCCGCTGAACGGCAGGAGCCCTCAGCAGGCTATCGATCTGGCTCTGAATCTCATGTCGTTCCTTCTCTGCTTCCCACCTTCTCCAGTCATCCAAACTGTTCCAGGTACTGATCACCAAGTACTCATTGGGATCTTCCAGAGAGCGTAAGGTCTCACCGGAGATGTAGCCTTTGGCGTGAATAGCCTTACTTCTTAGCCTCATCAGAAGACCACTCAAAGCGAGTTGGTTTTCCGGATCCATCCTTCTTTCTATTAAGACTCGAATGGCCATCATCACCCTCCTCTCTGAAGGATTATTCTAGCCCGGATGTTTCTATGAATAGCCTGCTTAGACCGCGGATATAACCGCCCTTCCGCGCGTCCTCGGGTGTCGGATCCTGCGACGTACTGTCAAGTACGCCTCGGATCCAACCCCCTGCGGTTGCCCGGTGGCACGTTCATCTAATTCGCGCTCGCTCCGCTCCGCTCAGTCCCGCAAGCGGGTTCCCAGTTTCACGGTCTCGCGACGGCAATTCATGAAACATCCGGGCTAGCTCGTGTCCAGTCGGAATGTCCAGATGGACACGAGCCAAACCTTTTCCTTAACTATACCACAAGGGATGAAGGAATCGAACGACAGTTACTATCATCGAGAAGGGACTTTGAGAGAGAAGTGCGACGTACCGCCTGGTGCCTCTACCATTCCTTTGGCAGGAAAAATATTAAGATCTTATAGTCTCCCCTTTCCGCCTATTGCGACTATGCCGGTAATTTCTTACCATCCAAGACGTCACGCAGAGACAGAGAGGAAAGTTCTTCCATTAAGCGCTCACTCATGCGGAGCCAGATGTCACGAGTTGGGCAGTTTCTTTCGCGCTCGCAAATTTTGGGATCCTCAACACAATCCACCAAGGACAGACCCCCTTCAAGAACCTTTATGATCTGCCCAACGCTTATCTTGTCAGGTTTCCTTGCTAAAGTGTAACCGCCCCTGGCACCGCGGACGCTGCGGATGTATCCAGCAGCTTTCAGTGGAATAATCAATTGCTCCAGGTACTTTACTGAAAGGTCCTGACGTTTGGCGATTTCCCGAAGAGGAGTTGGGCCCTGATCGTGATGAGCAGCCAAGTCCAGCATCATTCGCGTGCCATACCTACCTCGAGTGGATATCTTCATGAACTCCTCCTTAACGTATATGAGATTGTTCCAATTATAACAATGTAGCTCTTTTCTGTCCAGGGGACAAACTCCGGGCTAGTTGCTTCTTGCTACCCTCTTTGTCATAATACCGATCCATCTTGTTTTCGAGGCTTCGACAAGACTTATCCCAACGCATGGGTGTAGACTACTATCAGATGCCAAAGACACCATCGCACCAGAAGATAAAAAACTATGTCCGAGAGGTGTATGCGAAGCTCGCCACCTCCGGCTCAGCCAACGTGAGCAACGCCCCCATTGCCAGTGGTGAAGATCTCGCGCATGCTCTCGGCTATGACACCTCAGGATTACCAATCTCCAGAAAAGCATGGAATCTTTTCGCCGGCTGCGGGAATCCGCTGCAGGAGATCGAGCTCGAACCTCATTGGACGGTCATAGATTTGGGCTGTGGTGTGGGTATCGACAGTCAGGTGGCTGCTCTTTCTCTGCAGCCACCAGGCAGGGTTATCGGTATTGACATCACTGTCGCCTTGCTCCGACAGGCCAAAGAGCATGCTCGGGCGCACTCGGGATGTCATTGGATGGCCGGTGATGCTGAGCAGCTTCCTCTGCGATCAGCAAAGGTAGACTTGGTTATTGCCAACGGCTCTTTCAACCTGATGCCCCACAAAAAGCAAGCACTGGCAGAAATATGTCGGATTCTCAGACCCGGCGGCTACCTGGCACTGGCCGATCTCATTGTCGTTGGGGAGATGGAGCCAATAACTGAAGGTTTCGAGGACGCCTGGAGTTGGTGCGTAGCAGGAGCACTTTCAGCGGACGAATACGACGTTCTCTTGAAGTCCGAAGGGTTTTCCTGGTGGAAGCTTACAAAGAAAGGGAACTACGGTCCTTTAGCGGCCGCTCATGTGCTGGCCCGCAAAGGTGGAAAAGACTAGGGACAAAGAACATTTATCATTGAGCAATGCGCATCTGTCATTGCCCATTGTGAGACGACAGTATTAATAACAGTTCATTGAAACGATAAATGCGAAATTTGAAATGTGGAATGTGGAATGGCGCTGAGAGCTATGCTTGTTCCTTGGTTTTCTTGCTAGGAGCTGTTGTCCGTACTTTCTTTAAAATAACGCTGGTGGAGCTTCCCGGCACCAGGGGAATCCTGAGCACCTGCCCGCCAGCCCCTCTCACCTCTGGAGCTCCGACGATTTCTTCCTCCGACCAATCAGTCCCTTTGACCAAGACATCCGGTTTGAGCAGCCTGATCAAATCGAGGGGATCAGGTTCAGCGAAGATGGTGACCCAGTCGACACAACCGAGGGCGGCGACCACCTCGGCTCGTTGACCCTCCGGTATAATCGGGCGTCCTGGCTCTTTTATTTGCCGCACCGAACTGTCGCTGTTCACCGCCACAATTAAACAGTCCCCCAGTTTTCGAGCCTCCTGAAGATAGCGTACATGTCCAATGTGCAGCAGGTCGAAGCAGCCATTGGTAAAGACCACTTGCTTACCTGCCTGCCGCAGCCAATCCACCTTCTTCTTCAGGGTATTACGATCAAGAACCTTTTCGGCCGCATTCATCATGGTTTCTCCATCTTAAAGATAGTGCAACACTTCCGTACCAGTTATCAGCGTGGCAATGGTGCTGTTTCACTGCAAACATCAAGAGTTTGTCACCAAATACGAAATTCGAAGCACGAAACACGAAATGGTTCGACAAGCTCACCACCCTGAGCCAGGTCGAAGGGCAAATCCAAAATCCGAATTTTCAAATGTACAAAACCTAAATACTGAAGGAGAATTATCTTCTGTTTCGATCATTTGGATTTTGGTAATTCGAATTTGTTTAGGATTTCGATATTCGGATTTCGGATTTCACATCGGTACGGTTCTCGCAACAGTCAGGACTGCTACCTCTCTGGCCCCTCCATCCTTTTTTAACACCCGCACACACTGATTCACCGTTTCTCCGGTAGTGAGCACATCGTCCACAACCAAAATACCCTTCCCTTTAACTTTTGCATTCGACTTTAGACTGAAGGCACCTTTGACGTTTGCTGCTCGCTGTCGGCGGGTCAAGCCGGTTTGCGGTTCAGTCCATCGGGACCGCTGCAGGCTCGCATAATCAACGGATATTTTCAATGCTGATCCTAACCTTCTTGCCAGCAAGGAGGCCTGATTGAAACCGCGCTGCCGCAGACGCTTTGGATGAAGGGGAACCGGAATAATGCGGTCAATTTTGTGCAACCGGGCAAGGTGTTTGCCCGGTGCAATCAACATCTGTGTCAGGGGCCTGGCAAGAATGGTCCGGCCACCATACTTAAAACGATGCAGGACCTCCCTAAGAGAACCACGATAAGAGCCAGTTGAACGAGCCCGGTCGAAATAGTGTATTCCGGAGAGACAGTCACCGCAGAGATGAGGGTTCGGCATTTCCTTTTCGTATGGAACCCCGCACACCGGACAGTACGGCTCCGAAATGAATTCCAGAGTCCTCAGGCAATCCGGGCAAAAAGGTTCAGACCGGTCTGAGTGTATAGGCTGCCCGCAACCTGGACAGGTCTGCGGATAGATGAAGAGAGCTAGCTCTCGCACCAGCCTGGCGGCGAGGGCCGGGAAACGATGGGCCCACTCTTGCATCTGGGCAGTGATTCTGTGGAGATTTGGTTTGTCTGCGGGCATACTCTGTAGAAAGCGGTATAGTAAACTAGGCACCCAGAACATTTATCAATTATCAATTCGCATCTGTCATTTCACATTTAGATGCGACATCGATAATTACACTTCAATTAAATGATAAATGCGAAATGCGCAATTTGAAATGTAGAATGGCTCTGCGCGCTAGGCGCTCGGCTCCATGCGCTCTACTATCGCCTGGGCGAACTCGGAACATTTAACTTCTTCGGCCCCTTCCATCTGGCGGGCCAGATCATAGGTAACTGTTCCACCAGAGACAGTGGCTTCCAGTGCAGTCCGAATCAGATCACCTACCTCTTGCCATCCCATGTAATCAAACATCATGGCCCCGGAGAGAATAAGCGAACTGGGGTTTACTTTGTCCTGACCAGCATATTTAGGAGCAGTCCCGTGCGTGGCCTCAAACACAGCCACCTCATCGCCGATGTTAGCGCCCGGGGCCATTCCTAACCCTCCCACCTGTGCTGCCAGGGCATCAGACAGATAGTCACCGTTCAAGTTTGGCATTGCCAGAACATCATACTCATCCGGTCGCAACAGCGCTTGCTGGAACATCATGTCTGCAATTCGATCTTTTATGACCACACGACCCTGTGGTTGTTTGCCGCCGTGCTTTTCGTAGACATCCGCCTCGGAGACCGTCTGTCCCGCAAACTCCTCCGCTGCCAATTCGTAACCCCACTGGCGAAAAGCTCCTTCCGTATACTTCATGATGTTGCCTTTGTGCACCAGGGTAACGTTTTGATATCCTTGATCAAGGGCATAACGAATGGCTCGCCTCACCAGCCTCTGACTGGCAAACTTACTCATCGGTTTGATCCCGATGGCCGATTCAGGCCTGATTTCCCGATTCAGGTGTTCGCCAATATAGCTCGCCAATTGGTTGGCTTCAGGAGAACCAGCCGGCCATTCGATACCGGCATACACATCTTCCGTGTTTTCTCGGAACACTACCATGTCTACCTTTTCTGGAAAACGAACCGGGGCCGGAACTCCCTTATAATAGCGAACCGGACGCACACAGGCATAAAGATCGAGAACCTGTCTCAGGGTAACGTTCAGGCTGCGGATGCCACCACCCACCGGAGTAGTAAGTGGTCCTTTGATACCCACGATGCACTGGCGCAGATTCTGCAGTGTTTCTTCCGGCAACCACTGACCCGCTTCTGCAAAAGCTTTTTCGCCGGCCAACCCCTCCCGCCAATAAACTTTACGCTGGCCTCCGTATGCCTTTGCCACCGCAGCATCGAACACTTTCACAGCCGCCAGAGAGATATCGGGGCCGATGCCGTCACCTTCAATGAAAACAACCATGGGATTGTCAGGAACAGTCAAGGTTCCGTCATCATTGAGAGTTATCAATTGGCCTTTCTGAGTTGAACCCTCTGTACTCATAAGTAAATCCTCACTATTTTCGATTGTGGCTCTTGAGTTCTCAATTATGACACAAATTCAAGCCGGATGTGAGATCTGAGATGTGGGATACTAAATGCCAAGA
>JBFFBS010000226.1:0-5962 GCA_041560295.1 Syntrophobacteria bacterium
CGAAGCACGAAACAAATTCGAAATACGAATTTTCCAATGTTTAAAACAACAGCAATTATAACGTTGGTTAACTAGTTTTGGTCATTTGGATTTTGAAAATTTGAACATTGTTTCGGATTTCGAAATTCGGATTTCGGATTTATTGGGATGACCAAGGAATTAAGAATGTTCCTGGTTAAATATGACAGGTTGAGAACGGAGTAACAATGGCTAACCAAAAGATCCGTATACGACTCAAGGCATACGACCATAAGTTGTTGGATCAATCCACCAACGAGATCGTCGAGACGGCAAAGAGAACCGGTGCCAAGGTGGCGGGACCCATACCTTTGCCCACCAAGATTACCAAATATTGTGTACTCCGTTCTCCCCATGTGGACAAGAAATCTAGGGAACAGTTCGAAATCCGAACACACAAGCGACTTTTGGATATTGTCGAGCCAACCCAGCAGACGGTAGATGCCCTGATGAAGTTGGATCTGTCGGCAGGGGTGGATGTTGAGATAAAGCTATAGCCGCATGGTTCAAAGCGCGTGGCGTGAAAGTGATTGATAATGGTTAACGCACTCATTGGTAAGAAATTGGGGATGTCCCAGTTATTTTCTCCGGACGGTGAGATCACCCCGGTTACGGTTATTCAGGCGGGGCCGTGCACGGTCACTCAGATCAAAAGTGTTGATAACGATGGTTACAATGCCGTGCAGTTGGGCTTCGGAGAAAAGAAGCCCCAGCGGACTAAGAAACCTTCGCTGGGTCATTTCAAGAAAAGTGGGAAAGGCCCTTTCGCCGTTCTCAGAGAGGTGAGAGTGGACGATGTAGGAGAATTTGAACTGGGACAAGAAGTCAGCGCTGATATATTTCAGGTGGGCGAGTTGGTCCACGTGGTTGGCGGGAGCAAGGGTAAAGGCTTTGCCGGCACCATCAAGCGCTGGAATTTTTCTCGGGGTCCAATGAGTCACGGAGGCATGAACAAACGTCCTCCAGGATCCATAGGCTGCAGTGCTTCGCCCTCTCGGGTGATCAAGGGAAGAAAGATGCCAGGTCAGATGGGCAATCGGAAGGTGACGGTTAAGGGGCTCATGGTGGTGGACGTCAGACCCGAGGAAAACATCATTCTCATTAGGGGTGCTGTGCCTGGCGGGCGGAACGGAGTGGTGTTTATCAAAAAGAGCGGCAAATTTTAGCAACAAAGTAGTTTCTGAAGGAAAAGCTGCTCCCACGGTAGAGAGAGGAAAAGAGGCTGGTCATGGCAACAGTGGCCGTTTGCAATAGCAAGAACGAACAGATAGGTGAAATCGAACTGAACGACGAGATTTTTAATGTCCAGGTCAAATCTCACCTGCTTCACGAAGTGGTGGTCATGCAGCTGGCCAAGCGGAGATCCGGGAGTGCCAGTACCAAAGGACGTTCTGAGGTGAGAGGTGGCGGTCGCAAGCCCTGGCGGCAGAAGGGGACTGGACGTTCTCGTGCAGGTACGAGATCTTCTCCGATCTGGCGCGGGGGGGGTGTCACCTTCGGCCCTAAACCGAGAGATTATACTCCCAAGGTCAACAAAAAAATCCGCAAGCAGGCCTTGAAGATGGCCTTGAGCAGCAAGTGGAAAGAGAATCAGGTAGTGGTAGTGGATGGGCTTGACCTTGATGAGATAAAAACAAAGGCTTTTTCTGAGGTTTTGCAGGCTTTTGACATGGATAGCGTTTTGGTGGTGATTCCAGAGCGTGACGATGTTGTCGAAATTTCGGCCAAAAATGTGCCCCATACGAAGGTTCTGCGCTCTGAAGGGCTGAATGTTTATGACATCCTCAGGTATCAGCATCTCATGTTAATGAAAGAGGCGGTGCCGAAAATAGAGGCTGCCCTGCTCGGGAAAGAATCGCAGAGCGCATAGCCACAGGTGAATTATGGAAGATGCCTACAAGATTATCAAACGACCACTGATTACTGAAAAGAGCACCATAATAAAAGAGATGCACAATCAGCTGGCCTTTGAGGTGGATCGTCGGGCCAACAAGATAGAGATCAAGAAGGCTGTGGAGAGCATATTCAAGGTTCAGGTGGAGGATGTGCGCACCATGAACTATCAGGGCAAACGCAAGCGGCTTGGTCCTAGGGAAGGCCGCAGGCGCCATTGGAAAAAGGCTGTTGTTACCCTGAAACCTGGGCAAAAGATCGAGTTTTTTGAGGGCGTCTAAACATTTATCATTTCTCATCTGGCATTGCTCATTGTTCATTGACTGGGCAGGTAACTTGGCCAAAATGTCGATGTGCAGCTAAAAATGACAATAAATAAAAGTGAAATGCCAAATGCGAAATGCAAAATGCGAAATGATTAAATGAGGTAGTTCCCATGGCAGTCAAGACCGTAAAACCGACATCACCTGGGAGACGGTTTCAAACGTACCCGACCTTTGAGGAGATTACTCGCACCAAACCGGAGAAGAGTCTACTGCGGCCACACAAGAGAACGGGTGGTCGCAACTCTTATGGCCGCATTACCGTGCGTCATCGGGGAGGAGGCCACAAGCGTCGGTATCGAGTTGTCGATTTCAAGCGTGACAAGTCCGACATACCAGCCCGGGTGGCCACCATTGAGTACGATCCGAATCGCTCTGCTCGAATTGCGCTCCTCCATTATGCAGACGGTGAGAAGCGCTACATTCTCTCACCGGTGGGGATGCAGGTGGGCGATACGGTGATTACCAGCGAGTCGGCCGACATCAAGCCGGGCAATACGCTAAGCTTAGAAAAAATTCCCCTGGGTACCATTATCCACAATGTGGAAATGAGAGCAGGAAAGGGCGGACAGTTGGCGCGTAGCGCCGGGACTGGGGTGCAGCTCATGGCCAAGGAGGGTCGCTATGCCTTGCTGAAACTGCCCTCGGGAGAACTGCGGCGAGTATTGCGAGAGTGCAAGGCCACCATCGGCCAGGTGGGAAATATTGATCACGAAAACATTAGCCTGGGCAAGGCGGGACGTACGCGCTGGCTCGGGCGCAGATCCAAAGTGCGCGGTGTGGCCATGAACCCGGTGGATCATCCTCACGGAGGTGGCGAGGGCAAGAGTTCAGGAGGAAGGCATCCAGTTACCCCATGGGGTGTGCCCACCAAGGGATACCGTACTCGTAAAGCGAAGCCAAGTGACAAGTATATTGTGAAGAGGCGCCCCAGGTAGTGCGCCAGGTTTGAGGAGGCAAGCGTGCCGCGATCGTTAAAAAAAGGCCCTTTTGTTGAAGAAAAATTATTGAAGAAGGTACTGATTGCTCAGGAGCACCGGGATCACCGGATGATCAAGACCTGGTCTCGTCGCTCCACCATTGTTCCTGAATTTGTGGGTTTGACTATAGCGGTGCACAACGGCAAGAAGTTCATTCCTGTGTTTGTCACCGAGAACATGGTGGGACATAAACTGGGTGAATTTGCTCCCACGAGGGTATTTTACAGTCATGCGGGCGATCGCAAGAGTCGTCTGAAGGGCAAGAGGTAAAAACCTGGCGGCGACAAAGCCGGCCGACCATAGGACGCGAATTATGGAAGTCAGGGCAGTTACTCGATATGTTAGAATCGCGCCGCGCAAGGCGCGATTGGTCACCGAACTCATAAAGGGAAAGCCGGTTGAAGAGGCCTTAACGATTCTCAGATTCGTGCCTAAGAAGGCAGCGCGTTTGGTGGATAAAACACTCCGGTCAGCGGTGGCTAACGCCGAGCAGAATCCTAATATAGATGTAGATACACTCTACATCAAGCGGATATTTGTGGATGGGGGTCCGACAATGAAACGTTGGCGGCCTCGGGCTATGGGACGCGCCACTAAGATCATCAAACGCACCAGCCACATCACGGTCATTCTTGATGAGGCCTAGGCAGAGTTAGCTGGCTAGATTTAGCTGTTTTAGGGAGGTTCTGAAAAATCCGAAATCCGAAGCTCGAAGCACGAAACAAATTCGAAATTCGAATTTTCAAATGTTCAAAACAATACTGACTAGCTGTGCAATTGACAGTTTTGATCATTCGGATTTTGAGAATTGGGATTTGTTTCGGATTTCGATATTGGTCCTTCGGACTCCCCACCCTACGGGCGGGGCCCCGGTTTCGATATTCGAATTTGATCGGCACAACCCTCAACTTGTTTAAAGATATGACTTTTGCCGGTGACCTAAGCGATGGTTCACTGGACATTGGAGGTGAAGTTTGGGACAAAAGGTACATCCGATAGGACTTAGGCTGGGCATCATCCGGTCGTGGGATTCCAAGTGGTTTGCCAAGAAGGAATACGCCAATCTCGTTTATGAAGATGCTGAAATCCGTAAGTTCCTCAAAGAAAAGCTCTACCACGCAGGGATTTCTCGGATCGAAATCGCGCGTGCGGCTGACCGGGCGAGGATCCGCATCCATACCGCTCGGCCAGGCATAGTGATTGGTAAAAAGGGTTCCGAAATCGAAGCCCTGAAGAGCCAGCTGGAACAGATAGTCAAGCGCGAGGTAATGATCGATATTCAAGAGGTGCGCAAGCCGGAAATGGATGCCACTTTGGTTGCCGAAAACATTGCTCTCCAGCTGACACGAAGGGTGGCTTTTCGTCGGGCAATGAAGAAGGCCGTGAGCTCGTCATTGAAATTCGGTGCCAAAGGAGTACGTGTGGCCTGTGCCGGTCGTTTGGGGGGAGCAGAAATGGCTAGGCGTGAGTGGTATCGGGAAGGTCGGGTGCCGCTGCACACGCTGAGAGCTGATATTGATTATGGCACTGCGGTGGCCAAGACCACGTACGGGGTAATCGGCGTAAAGGTTTGGATTTTCAAGGGCGAGGTTCTTACCTAAGCAAATCCAGAGGGATAGCTCAATATGTTAGCACCGAAGAAGGTTAAGTTTCGAAAAAAACAAAAAGGGCGAATGAGAGGCAAGGCCTATCGCGGCAGTAAGCTGGTATTTGGTGATTATGGTTTGCAAGCCACTGAGGGCTCGTGGATGACCTCCCGACAGATTGAGGCGGCACGTATCGCCATGACCCGGCATATCAAGAGGGGCGGGAAGATTTGGATCCGAGTCTTTCCAGATAAGCCTATTACCAAGAAACCCACCGAGACCAGGATGGGAAAAGGGAAAGGGTCTCCTGAAGGCTGGGTTGCAGTGGTTCGCCCTGGCAAAATCCTGTACGAGATGGAAGGCGTGCCTGAAGCAGTGGCCAGGGAGGCCTTCAGGTTGGCGGGCCACAAACTAGGCTTTGGCACTAAATTCGTCAGCCGGGGAGGAAGTTGATGAAGGCTAGCGAATTCCGTGATCTGAGCGTGGAAGAGTTGGAAGTAAAAGCAAAAGAACTGGCGGAGGCGTTCTTCAACCTGAAATTTCAACACGCCACCGGTCAGTTGGACAATACAGCCCAACTGAAAAGAACCCGAAGAGACATTGCCCGGGTAAAAACTGTTTTGGGAGAGAAACGACGGGCAAATGAGGACTAGAGCATGAAAGAAAGAGGTCTACGGAAGACCCTAACGGGTACTGTCATTAGCGATCAAATGGACAAGACCGTGGTGGTGCAAGTCGATAGGCTAGTCAAGCACCACACCTATAAGAAGTACGTACGGAGACGCTCTAAACATAAAGCTCACGATGAAAACAATGATTGCAAAAAAGGCGATCGAGTGGTGATTCGTGAAACGAGGCCTTTGAGTAAGACCAAGCGGTGGCGAGTGAGCCAGATCGTTGAAAAGGCCGTCACCTAACTCGAGCTGAGTGGGCAAAGTCAGGAGCTTTCTACTATTCAAGCAAATACGCACTACCTGCGGATTGAAGCACGAGCGGAGTGAACCATGATTCAGTCAGAAACTAAGCTGTTGGCCGCTGACAATTCAGGAGCCAAGAAGCTCTATTGCATAAAGGTCCTGGGCGGGTCCCGCAAGCGTTATGCTCGGGTGGGAGACATCATCGTGGTCTCAATCAAGGAGGCCATTCCCAACGCCAAGGTTAG
>JBFFBS010000227.1:0-5960 GCA_041560295.1 Syntrophobacteria bacterium
AGTTCATTGATGGTCACGTCGGTAAACTCCAGCTCCGACTTGCGGGAGAAGGCCAGCAGGTTGGAGACGATCTGGGAACATCGGTTGGTTTCATTTTCCATGAGGTGCAAATAATTCGAAAACTTCTCCTGGTAGTCTCCGGTGAGGGGTCCCTTTTTCAAAATCTTGAGCATAAGCCGGGCATAGTTGAGAACGCCCGCCAGTGGATTATTAATCTCGTGGACCACGCTGGCCGCCAGCCTTCCAAGTGAGATCATTTTATCTTGATGGAGTAAACGTTCCTGATCAGCAAATTGTTGCTCCAGACGGCGAATTTCTCTGAGGTCTCGGAAAAAAGTCACAGAACCGATCTCTTCCTCGCCTTCATGCAATACTGCCCCGGAAAATTGAGCCGGGATTAGCTGCCCTGATATGGCTACAAGGTTTGTTTCATAGAGAGTGAGTCGATTGACGCCGCCGTATTCACTGCTGTAGAGCTTTTTTTTCAACTCATTATACTGCCCTGGAGGAAAGAAGTGATCAACGCTCAACTCACCAAGCACTACCTCTTTGGGATAGCCGAGAATCGTTTCGGAGGCCTTGTTGAAAATGATCACCCTGCCCTCTGGGTCATAACCAATGATGCCGTCGATGGAGCTCTCGATGAGGTTTTTTTGAAAATGATATGTCTTGGCTAGCTCCTCAGCCGTGTCCAACCAACGCTTTTCTATCAGTCTGGTGTATTCGCGAAGCTCCCGGGTCAAGCTCAATCTTTCCTGGGCCCGTTCCAGAGCCACTTCCAAGGCCGTAGTACTTATGGGCTTGGTAATGAAGTCGGAGGCTTTGAGCTGAAGAGCCTTGATCGCCAGGTCCATATCAGCGTAGGCGGTGATAACAATCACCTCTTTATCAGGTTCCAGAGCCTTGATCTTCTTTAGTACCGCAATTCCATCCATGCCTGGCATCCGAAGATCGGTAAGGGTAATGTCAGGCCGCTCGTCAGCGAAGATCTTCAGGCCACCTTCCCCGTTGGCTGCGGTCAAAACCTGATAGCCGACATCCTGCAAAGTAAGGGTTAGCACTTTGCGTATGGACGCGTCATCGTCAATGACGAGTATTTTAGAATCTTTCTTGACCATACGGTTTGGCCTTCCTTTCTGTTACCCCTTTATGCTGAAAAGCATCAGAAAAATCAAGGAAAGAAGGAAAACCCTGTTGTTCAAAATAGAAAACCTGGTCCCTAGGGCCAGGTCAGAGTTAAATGGCTTTGCCGGTAGAAGAGGTTTCAGTGTTCAGGTTTCAGTTTTTTGTTTTTCTTTCCTGACACCTGACACCCGACACCTGAAACCCTGAGATCGGGTCCTTTGGGTCAGAATTCTTTACTTGTCGGATGAATTCCGCCAAGCCAACCAATCATAGCGCTGACGGAGGTAGAGTGGCGGGGAAAAAGAAACGCTTTTGGCAGTTGAGCCGAGAATTAGAATCACCCGAAGCTCTTCGCCAATAGGATTTTTTCTACACCTTTGTCATCAATCCGGTGAATTTCTTGGTAGCCGAAATGAGTTTTGTACCAATTAGCCTGGCGGTGGGTTACGATCCAAAATCCCGTCAATCCTTGCTCGTGGGCCCAACGTTGGGCGCGAACTAGAAGACTGCCACCAACACCTTGCTTGCGGAAAGAAGGATGTACCAGGAGCTGCGTGCCGCAGGCGAAGTTTCGCAAATGGCTCGCTTTCTGTTCGGGGAAACGGGGGGGAAACTGAGCCTGCTCAATTACACAAACCAGACCTAACGTCTGCCCTCCGTGCACGGCCACAATGAGCTCACGATCTGGTTTGCGCACGTAGCGCTGCAATTTATCTCTAAAGGCAGCTCGCTGCTGATCGTTCATGTGATCAGTGAGCTGCTCGAGGGTAGGTTGCACATCCGCTTCAGCGGCTACTTTTAGGTACCAACTGAATGGTGCTGCTTCAACCCCGTAATTCTCCACCATTGATTAGGGATCCTCCGTCATGTTTGCAGACTTTACAGTTTTGACCTAACTTTAGAAAGTGCGATCCCTCCATAGAGTCTGTGCTCAGTTTGGATACCAAAACTTGACCAGTCCCTTCTTCCCGTCCACACTAAACAGGCAGATTACCCCGTATTTACCTTTTTCATCAAAGGTGAAATTGGCTGCGAGGATTCCACTATAGTTTTGCAGGCTCTCCACCTGTTCCTTACCCGTGGGGCTGATCAGCTTAATTTTGCCGACGGCATTACCTATTTGCTTCTGGGAAGAAACATCAACAAGCTTCACCATAATATGGTGGGTTTTGCCCTTTGGGTCCTTCATGTTCATACTTGCCAAGGTCATAACCTGAAATTCGGCCTGCACTCCCTCCACTACCTCTTGGTGGGTGAAAGTGGCACCGGTTTGACCATGTTCCGTGGAACCTGACTTAGACCCAGACGTATCGGTGTGGCTCTGATGGTCTGTAGCAGCCAGGGCAAATGGTCTTGGGCTCAATGTAATCAAGAGCGCGAGTACAGTCAAAAAGCTTCTCAGTTTCATATCCTACTCCATCTTTTCTCTCATTTAGATTTCTGGTTATTCTTCTAGATTCCAACCCCTCCACAATCCGTATATGGCAGGCACCACAATCAGAGTGAGAATGGTGGCACTCACCATTCCGCCCACCATGGGGGCTGCAATGCGTTTCATGACCTGCGAGCCGGTCCCATGGCTCCACATTATGGGCATGAGCCCAGCCATAATAGCGATTACGGTCATCATCTTCGGCCGCACTCGCAGTGCCGCTCCTTCCTCAATGGCTTCGTACAGGTGTTCGCGGTTGAACTTCTCTCCGTATTTGGCTTTAAATTTCTTGTAAGACAGGTCCAGGTAGATAAGCATGACCACACCGGTCTCAGCCGCAACTCCGGCCAGGGCAATGAAACCCACTCCAACTGCCACACTCATGTCGTATCCCAGCAGGTACATGAACCAGAGGCCGCCGGTGAGGGAGAAGGGTACACTCAGCATGACGATGAGGCTCTCAGTTATGTTCTTAAAATTGAAATAGAGCAGAAGAAAGATGATCACCAGGGTCATTGGCACTACGATCATGAGCCGCTTTTGGGCCCTAACCATGTATTCATACTGACCACTCCAGACCATGCTGTAGCCGGGGGGCAGTTTGATTTGCTCACGCACAGCCTGTTGCGCCATCTTCACGTAGGTCCCTACATCTATGCCCCTGATGTCAACGTAGATCCAGGCATTCTTGCGGGCGTTTTCGCTCTTTATGGATGGCGGCCCCTTGACGATACGAATATCGGCTACTTGGGTGATGGGCACCTGGGTACCAGTGGGGGTAGGCACCAGGATGCGCCGCAATTTTTCCGGAGTATCGCGCAATTCGGATCCGTAGCGCATATTAACCGGGTAACGCGCCAATCCTTCCACCGTCTGGGTGACGTTCATACCGCCAACAGCAGTCATAATAATGTCCTGGATGTCGCCCACGGTAAGGCCATAGCGCGCCGCTTCCTCGCGTTTTATCCGGTAGTCGAGGAAGTTACCGCCGGTCACTCGTTCAGAGTAGGCACTGAGGGTTCCCGGTACCTCCCTTATTACCGCCTCCACCCGGGCACCAAGATTGCTCAAGACCTGAAGATCATCTCCCATAAGTTTTATTCCCACCGGCGTTTTGATCCCGGTGGAAAGCATGTCAATGCGGGTCTTAATGGGCATGGTCCAGGCGTTGGTCAGCCCTGGGAACTGGATGGCATTATTCAGTTCATCCACCAGCTTTTCCATAGTCATGCCCTCACGCCATTCAGACTCTGGTTTGAGCATAATTGTGGTCTCGATCATGGAGAGGGGTGCGGGATCGGTGGCGGTCTCAGCGCGGCCAACCTTGCCGAAGGCGTGGTGTACTTCAGGGAAAGTGGCGATGATACGATCGGTCTGCTGCAACAGCTCTTTGGCCTTGGTAATCGAGATTCCCGGCAAAGTGGTGGGCATGTAGAGCAGGTCGCCTTCATTTAAAGGCGGCATGAATTCGGATCCCGTCCACCTCCAGGGAAGGTAGCTTACTGCTAGGACAACCACCGCCAGAAGAATCACCGGAACCTTAGCCTTGAGCACGAGTTTAATAATTGGGTGGTAGATCCAGATGAGGAAGCGGTTCACAGGATTTTTTTCTTCGGGTCTAATCTTGCCGCGAATCCAGTAGCCCATGAGCACAGGCACAACGGTAACGGCCAGCAGTGAGGAACCCAACATGGCGTACGTTTTGGTGAAGGCGAGAGGCCGGAAAAGGCGGCCTTCCTGGGCTTCCAGGGTAAATACCGGCAGGAAGCTGACCGCAATTATCAGGAGCGAGAAGAAAAGGGCCGGTCCAACTTCCTTGGAGGCGTCGGCTATCAACTCCCAGTGGGGTTTCTTCCCTGCATCGTGCTCGATGTGTTTGTGAGCATTTTCAATCATGACAATGGCCGCATCGACCATGGCGCCAACGGCGATGGCAATGCCACCCAGACTCATAATGTTGGCGTTAATCCCCTGCCATTCCATGATGATGAAACTGATCAGCACGCCAAGAGGCAGGGTGATGATCCCCACCAGGGCGCTGCGAAAATGGAGCAAGAAAATAATGCAAACCAAGGCCACGATTAGACTTTCTTCAACCAGGGTCCTTTTCAGATTGTCGATAGCCCGCAAGATAAGGGCTGAGCGATCGTAGACTGGTTTGATAGTAACCCCCTGAGGCAAACCAGCTTTGAGTTGCTCGAGCTTTGTTTTTACATTCTGGATCACCTGCAGGGCGTTTTCCCCATAGCGCATGACAATAATGCCGCCCACCACTTCGCCCGTTCCGTTGTAGTCAGCTAGGCCTCGCCTCAGTTCCGGACCGATCTTAATGGTGGCTATGTTGCGCAACAGAACAGATGTTCCTTTTTCGACTACCCCCAGGGGAATATTCTGAAGGTCCGCCACACTCTTGATGTATCCCAGACCTCGAACCATGAACTCAGTTTCCCCCATCTCAACCAGTCTGCCGCCCACGTCATTATTGCTGCGCTGAATGGCCATCTTCACTTTTTGTAGCGGTATGTTAAAAGCCAGAAGCTTGTTAGGATCTACAATGACCTGATACTGTTTGACAAAACCCCCAATAGAGGCTACCTCGGCCACGCCTGGTACGCCGGTAAGCTCATATCTCAAAAACCAGTCTTGAATGGAGCGCAACTGCGCCAGGTCGTGGCGGTCGCTCTCCAGGATATACTCGTAGACCCATCCAACTCCCGTGGCATCCGGTCCCAGGGAAGGAGTAACCCCTGCCGGCAGCCTACCGGCGACGTAATTGAGGTACTCCAGCACCCGACTGCGGGCCCAGTACATGTCAGTGCCGTCTTCAAAGATGATGTAGACAAAAGAAAAGCCAAAGAAGGAGTAGCCCCGAACTACCTTGGCGAACGGCACAGCCAGCATGGCCGTAGTGAGGGGATAGGTGACCTGGTCTTCCACAACCTGAGGTGCCTGGCCTGAATATTCGGTAAAGATGATCACCTGAACGTCCGAGAGGTCGGGGATGGCATCTAGTGGTGTCTTCAGCATGGCGTAGATGCCGGCAGCGACGACAAACAAGGTCATCAAGATAACCAGAAATTTGTTTTTGATGGAGTATTCGATAATCTTTTCGATCATTTCCGATACCCTCTACAAAACTACAAAAAGGACTCGTACATTCATGATACTGCTAGCTGCCGACTGTCTGCTGCCCGCTTTGGATGATCGCCACTTCCGCCGAGAACTATATCTACTCCGGCCGCTATTGTTGGTGAGAACTGGGTTTTTGGGGACTGTCCTCCATTGTCATTCCCGACATATCCAAATCATCAGCTTTTGAGTGACTTTCTCCCTCGGCAATTTTCTCGGCAGCCTGCTTGTCTGGAGAACTGGTCTGTCTGACCTCCAGCATCTTCTGGATGGC
>JBFFBS010000228.1:0-5952 GCA_041560295.1 Syntrophobacteria bacterium
CATGGTAATTTCTGCTATGTGTGGCTCAATTAAAATATCTGCCATGCCATCAGACAAAGTAACTTCTTCACTTTTTGCCGCCGGGTTCATTTTCCTGTCCTTTTCCAATTGAAGCTCACTGCAGTCCGCCTTCGGCGGATTAGAAAGGTATTGCATTTCAGAAATTATCAGAGAATCTGAAAGACTGAAGATAAAGCCGGTCTTAATGCGGGTCAAGGGGGTGGTAGCCTGGGCAAAAACTGAAGAGAGCTGTTCAGAGGAACTTCTTGACCCTTTAAGCGATTTTTGCCAGAGTTGTTTAAAAAATTCCTGGCAACTACAAACAGGGGAGCACATGAACGAAAAGCATATCGCCAAGATCGCTCAGGAACTCAAGCTGGGGACACAACAGATCCTGGCTACCTCAGCTCTGCTCGGAGAAGGGGCCACAATTCCCTTTGTTGCCCGTTACAGAAAAGAGGCCACCGGCTCGCTGGATGAGGTGGCGTTAAGAACCATCCGCGACCGACTCCATCAGTTGCAGGAGTTGGACAAACGGAGAGAAGTTATATTGAAATCTCTGGAAGAGCGGGAGCTTCTTACCGATGAGCTGAGAGACAAAATTCTGTCGGCTGAGACCCTTGCGGTCTTAGAAGATATATATCTGCCATATCGCCCCAAACGGCGCACGCGGGCAACCGTTGCCAGAGAGAAAGGCCTGGAGCCTTTGGCCCAAAAGATTTTTATCCAAGAAGAGACCACAGATCCACACAAAGAGGCTGAAGCCTTTCTCGATTCCGAGAAAGGAGTGGAGGTGGTTGAGGACGCCCTTGCTGGCGCCCGAGACATTGTGGCGGAGTGGGTAAATGAAGATCAAGAGGCCAGAGCGAAAATGCGGGCATTCTATACTCAAAAGGCACTCTTTCGCGCCAAGGTAGTTGCTGGCAAGGAGACTGAAGGGAGAAAGTACAGGGACTATTTTGATTGGCAAGAGGTTGCGTCGAAGGCTCCGTCACACAGAATTCTGGCCATGCGTCGAGGAGAAAAAGAAAGTTTTTTGACTGTTCGTGTGCATCCTCCTGAGGATGAAGCTTTGGCTCTTTTAGAGACTCTGTTTGTTCGAGGAGATTGCGCTGCCGCCCAACAGGTCAAAGCGGCTGTGCGCGACAGTTACAAACGGCTCCTCTCCCCGTCAATGGAAACGGAGATCCGGTTAGCCACCAAGGAGCGTGCAGATGCGGAGGCGATCAATGTCTTTGCCGATAACCTTCGACAGCTTCTGCTTGCCCCACCCCTTGGCCAGAAAAACGTTCTGGCCATAGATCCGGGTTACCGCACAGGTTGCAAAGTGGTTTGCCAGGATCGCCAGGGAAAACTTCTGCATAGCAAAACTGTCTATCCCTTCACATCTGAGAAAAGTAAACGGCAGGCTTTGGCTACGCTCGGTGAAATGTGTGAACGTTATCAAGTTGAGGCCATAGCCGTGGGGAACGGTACGGGTGGGCGTGAAATGGAGGCTCTGGTCAAGAGCCTGGATCTTGCTGACAACATTCCGGTGGTGATGGTCAACGAGAGCGGCGCCTCCGTTTATTCTGCTTCAGCAGCGGCCAGGGCAGAATTTCCAAACCTCGATGTGGCGGTTCGTGGAGCGGTTTCCATTGGCAGGAGGCTCATGGATCCACTCGCCGAACTCGTGAAAATTGATCCCAAATCAATTGGGGTGGGACAATACCAGCACGACGTGGACCAGCAGGCCTTGAAAAAAAGCCTGGATGACGTAGTGATCAGCTGTGTCAATGGTGTCGGGGTTGAAGTCAATACCGCAAGTGAGCAGTTACTCACTTACGTTTCCGGGCTCGGACCACAGCTGGCGAAAAACATCTTCAATTACCGCGATGAGCACGGCCCGTTTCTGTGCAGGGAGGACCTAAGAAAAGTACAACGACTGGGTCCCAAAGCCTACCAGCAGGCAGCGGGATTCTTGCGCATCAGAAATGGCAAGAATCCCCTTGATGCCAGCGCTGTTCACCCTGAATCCTACTCCATCGTCAAGGCCATGGCCGGTGATCTGGGCTGCTCAGTGGAGGAACTGGTGCACAATGAAGAGATAAGGCAAAAGATTGACCTGTCTACCTATGTGACGGAAAAGGTAGGAATGCCCACTCTCACTGACATTATCGCCGAGCTTGCCAAACCTGGCCGCGATCCGCGTCAAGAGTTTGAGGTCTTTGCCTTTGCCGAAGAAGTGCAGACCATAAATGATTTGCAACCTGGCATGAAGTTACCAGGGATCATCACCAACGTCACGGCCTTTGGAGCTTTCGTGGACCTAGGTGTCAAACAGGATGGCTTGGTTCATGTGAGCCAACTGGCGGACCGTTTCGTTAAAGACCCCCGCGAGGTGGTGAAGGTTCAGCAACGAGTAGCGGTCACGATCCTGGATGTCGATCTTGACAGGAACAGAATATCTCTGTCCATGAAAGAGAATCCTGATCGGTCTCCTAAGAGGAAAGAGAAAAGCTCTAAGCGAGCAAGCAACGGCAAGAAGAAGAGGAGACCCGAGACCAAAAGGCCAACCCCTTTCAATGCCCCATTTGCCCGTGCTCTCAAGAAAAAATCTGAAGATTAGGGGTCAGACTCAAAGCCTGACTGGATTAAGCCCGGATAATTCATGAATTGGTGTTGCGAGACTGTGAAACTGGGAACCCGCTTGCGGGACTGAGCGGCTTGTCTCGGCGAAGCTTTAGCGAAGACGGAAGCGGAGCGAGCGCGAATTAGATGGGCGTGCCTGCCCGCCATCGCGAGCCTGCTCGCTCAGGCGAGGCGGGCGGGCCACCGGGCAACCGCAGGGGCTTGAATGCCGTACTTGAACAGTACGTCGCAGGGTTCGAGGCCCGAGGACGCCTGGAAGGGCGTTCATATCCACAGTCGGAGTAGTCAATCCATGAATTATCCGGGCTGGCTCGTACCAATAACTGACTCATGCATTGTTCTGCGTATTCGCGTCCACCACACATGAGCAGTCAACTTACGATATTCCTCTCCACCCTCGCATATGCAGAACAAGAGCTGGCCGAGGCACTGAGGGCATTGCTCAACGCTGCAGCCAAGGTGATGAAATCCACCCATACCAATTAGACACTCTGGGCAAGGGTGGGGAACGAGATTGAGCTGGGTCTCCTCACCAAGGGGAATCTGCCCTTCCATTCTTTTCATGCATGAATATGCCCTCTCCTTCTCCTGTTCGCAAAGCTCACAGATCATCACGCTGCAACTCCCTGGTTAGGGGTAGTAAGATCTCACTTAATGCCCCTACCGTAACACTTACTAATCGGAAGAGAGTCCGTCAAACGTGGTTAGCCCTGAAAAATAGAGGTTGCCTTCTGGAGTTATACACACGGACTAACTAAACGGCAGGACAGGAAAACCTTGATGCCAGCTCTGCAACACATGAAAATCAATATACAATTTCAGAGCATATAATAAACTGAGGAATATCCTTATGATAAATATGTTATTTACAATGTGATTTTAGGGACACTACCGAGCTTTTCTTCTATTTTCTCTAAATTTCGCAGAAAATCGCATCGACGAGCAACCGAACACGATATGTGGGTATTTGCCACAGATTTATCGAACAAAGAGTGACAGGGGAAGGCTCACGAATGTGATGACTAAAGCCAGGCGCGGACTTTATCCCGCTTACTTGACCATGTAAACATTTTGGCCCAATTCTTTAATGTGACCTTCCGATATTAGTGCCTCTAGACTAGATGCTAATATCTCCAGGGTAAAATCGCTTGATACAAAGAGGTCTCTAAATTCCAATGCCCCTCCTGGATGAACTCCGACCCAAGATTGTACTAGGGTTCGGAGTATCTCCTCAGCCTCCGTACTGGCAAACTCACGCCCCAAGTACTCTTTAAAATTTGATGAGGTGAGCACCTCGCCATCGTCAGGGGAGAGCAGGTTGAGGGAGTCGGTTTCAACATGATGGCGCAAGAACCGAATGAGAAGCCATTCGAGTGGAATCTTGAGTTTGTACAAACCATAATCTTCGAGAAATTCCTTACTCACAGCAAGAAAGGTCATCCAGGCATCAAAAGGGTCTGAGAAATTGACACCCCGCACCCTATGGTCTATGAGAAAGCGGTCAGAGGCACGTTTGCTTTCTAGTTCTTCGATATTCAGGCTGTAGACCTTGTCAGGCAGTATCAGTAGATTGGGAAAACGCAACATCTTGGTAGCACCCTGGATGAGTATGGAGCTTCTGGTAGAGTTCTCTTCCCCTCAACTCCTCCTATTCTTACTAGATTACTGTCGCAAGTATAGTGCCAAGTCTCAGGGTTTCAGGTGTCAGGAAAAAGAAACTCAATACTAAAACCTGTCGAAGATTTCGTCTCAAGTGAAGCGGCAGTGGGGGAAACTGCTTGCCGCGCCGAAGCCCTTGAGGCGAAGGCGGGAACACTGAAACCTGAAACCTCCACAAAAGCTCACAATCTTTACTGGCAATGTCATTGAACTCTGGCCCAGCCTTCAGGACTAGGCTTTCAATGTTGACTCACTGTCCTGCCTCACTCTTCTCATTCACAGGCTCACCTGAACCGCACTGAGGCCCCCGTCAGGAGGCAAGGACCGTTTTCAATTCTCCGTTGATCCGGTATTCTACAAAATACTGTTTGCATTCACCACATCGATAATAAAAACCCTCTACGCCTCCTTTGAGCTCTCCCTTCGTATTCAAAAGGCGCACGTTGTCCGCACCTGCACCACAGAATATGCACTTCTTATCCCCTGCAAAATAATCCCTTCTATAGGTAGAAACTGTCATTGAAGCTTCCTTTTGAAAAATTTGACCAGATTCCTCACGTTGAATTGACCGACCAGAAGAGTAACGTTTGCGGTTAAGTCCGCAAGGCGGCCGTGTGCATGGACAACGTCGGCTTTCCCTTCACCTTCGATCTTGTGCATCGCCGCGCCCAGCTCATCTCGAATAGACCCAAGTTCGGTTATCAATCCCAATGCCATTTTATTCAGCTTCGCCATCACCGCGCCTCTTCTCAAAGGTCAACTGTCATCTATTCTCAACTAGCCCCTGACTTCCTGCCATTAGATCTCTTAATTGTATGATCAAACTTCCAATAGTCAAGATCCCCCGAGTGAAGGATGCAGCGACGGCGGAACCAAAAATGTAGGTTTCAGCTTCTGTGTTTCTTGCCTGACACCTCAAAATGATGTTATGGCTTTACTTTCTCAATTTCTTTTGCTTGCTTCTCCCTCATTCTCAACAGTACTTCTATACTATTTCTGTACGTCTCTATTAATGACTGCACTATCTTTATTGATCTCTCTAATTGTTGTAAGGCTACAACATTCTCTATTCCAGAATATGCAACTTGAATGGGTCTCAAACTTAAAGTCGTACTTTCCAAAGAATTTTGGAACTCAATTATCCTGTCATTTATAAACTGCAATTTAAATTTATCCTTTAAAGCCAGCACTGTTCCTAGTAAATTACCTTCAAAGTAAGCAACAGTTGCAACGTATTTTAACTCAGTCACCGCATCAACTATAAAATCCTCCTGTAAAGTGATTTCTCCCTTCCTCTCTTGTACTATTCTTAGCAACTCGTCCTTAATGCTAAATAGCTGTTGTGCTCTCTCACCCAACTGTAGTGATTGAACCACCAAGGCGGCAGTAGTTGCCTTTAATCTCTGTTCTTTTTCCTGGATTGCAGAAAGGATATTGCAAGGAAGAATCATCACGAACAACAGTACTAGCAAAACCTTTTTCATTTCATTTTACTCCTTCCTGTTTTTACATTCCCCTCCACAAACTCCCTTACAACCGCCTTCTTCACTTCTTTTCTGCGCTTCCGCTTAACCCGGATATTTCATGAATCGCTGTCGCGAGACCGCGAAGATGGGCGTGCCACCTGGCAGCCGCAGGGTGTTGGCTCCGAGGCGTACCTGA
>JBFFBS010000229.1:0-5942 GCA_041560295.1 Syntrophobacteria bacterium
CTACCCGAGGCCAGAATGCGGAAAATAAGGGGAAACCGGATTTCCATGGTTTTCCAGGAGCCCATGACCTCCCTGAACCCGGTTTATACTGTGGGCGATCAGGTGGCAGAGGTTATCAAGCTCCACCAGCAATTGTCCCGAAGTGAAACCCGCAACCGGGTTATCGAGATGCTCCAGTTGGTCGGCATTTCGGAGGCAGAGACATGCAGCGCTTGCTATCCCCACCAGATGAGTGGCGGCATGCGGCAAAGGGCGATGATTGCCATGGCCCTGGCTTGCAGCCCCACACTTATGATAGCCGATGAGCCCACAACCGCCCTGGATGTAACTATCCAGGCTCAGATTCTTGATCTGATGAACAAGCTCAAGGAAGAGACCGGGGCTTCCATCCTTTTCATCACCCATGATCTTGGTGTTATTGCTGAAATGGCTCAGCATGTGGCGGTAATGTACGCCGGTAAAGTCATGGAATACACCGATGTCAAGACCCTATTCGCTGAGCCTAAGCACCCTTACACCGTAGGATTGTTGCAATCCATCCCCGTTCTCGGCAGGGGTCAGCGGGACCGGAAACTCAGCGCCATCTCCGGTGTGGTGCCTTCTTTGCTCAACCTCCCCAGCGGTTGCCTATTCAGTGACCGCTGCCCTGATGTTTTTGCTGATTGCAGAACCATAGTGCCGCAGATGTATCAGGTGGGAAAAAATCACACGGCACGGTGTCTTAAATATGCTTGATCCTCACATGGAAAATGGAACCCTGGTTGAATTGAAGGCTTTGGTAAAGCACTTCTCCATTCGGGGTGGAGTCTTCTTGAAGGAGGTTGCAGCGGTAAGGGCTGTGGACGGTGTCGACCTGAGCATACGTGAGGGTGAAACGCTGGGGTTGGTTGGCGAGTCAGGCTGCGGTAAGACCACCCTCGGTCGTCTCATTTTGCGCCTTGAGGAGCCGACTTCGGGTGAAATCTTTTTTCAAGGAGAAAACATCCTCACCTATGACAAGAAGCGCATGCGAAATCTGCGTCGGCAAATGCAGGTTATCTTCCAGGATCCCTTCTCCTCACTGAACCCGCGCAAGACCGTCTCTCATATCGTGGGGGAGCCCCTGGTCGTCCACGGCATGAAGAACAGAAGGGAACGGGAGGACAGAGTACTGGAACTGCTTCGAGTGGTTGGCTTGCGGCGGGAGCACATGCGCCGCTATCCGCACCAATTTTCAGGCGGCCAAAGGCAGAGAATTTGCGTGGCGAGAGCATTGGCTCTCCACCCCAAACTGGTGGTATGCGATGAGGCCGTCTCAGCCCTGGACGTTTCCATTCAAGCTCAGGTGATCAATCTACTCAAGGACCTCCAGCAAGAGTTCGGGCTCACCTACCTTTTCATTTCCCATGACCTGGGTGTGGTGGAGCACGTTAGCGATCGGCTCGCGGTTATGTATCTCGGCAAAATAGCGGAATTAGCTGATAGTGTAGAAATCTATCAGACCCCTCTCCATCCTTATACCCAGGCTCTCCTTTCCGCCTCTCCCATCCCCGACCCTACCCTGAAACGAGACAGGATAATTTTAAAGGGAGATGTGCCCAGCCCCATCGATCCCCCTCATGGCTGCCGCTTTCACACCCGCTGCCTTTATGCTGAGGACATCTGTAGTCAACAAGAACCAGAACTCAAAGAAGTAAGGAAAAACCACCTGGCAGCATGCCATTTTGCCGGATCAGTGGGGGTGAATTAATGATTTGGAGTGTTGGAGTAGTGGAGTAATGGAGTAGTGGGGTACTCGCAATAACTACTGGAGGGTTCGTCGTTGAAACCGATATACCTTGATTACAACGCCACTACCCCAATTGACCCGGAAGTCGCCGAGGCCATGCGTCCCTATCTTTTCGAACATTTCGGCAATCCTTCCAGTTCTCATTGGTACGGCATGCAGACGAAAAAGGCTGTGGACGAGGCCCGCCACCAGGTAGCGGATCTGTTGAATTGCAACCCTGAAGAGGTGGTGTTTACCAGCGGCGGCAGCGAATCCAACAATTACGCTATCAAGGGTACTGCTTTTGCCAATCGGGAAAAAGGGAAGCACATCATTACCTCGGCCATCGAGCACCCTGCTGTGCTCGAGGTGTGCAAGTACCTGGCAGAGAAAGGTTTCCAGATAACCTACCTGCCGGTGGACGAATTCTGTCTGGTGAATCCGCGAGAACTACAAAAAAGTATTACGCCACATACCATCTTGATTACCATTATGCATGCAAACAACGAGGTGGGTACCGTTCAGCCCATAACTGAAATTGCCAACATTGTCAAGGAGCACGGTATCGTTTTCCATACCGATGCGGCGCAATCTGTGGGCAAGATACCCACTCGGGTGGACGAGTTGGGTGTGGACCTTCTCACCATTGCCGGTCATAAGCTTTACGCTCCAAAGGGAATTGGAGCTCTGTACGTCCGAGGTGGGATACGACTGGAAAAACTCATCCATGGCGCAGATCACGAGCAGGATCTCCGTGCCGGCACCGAGAATGTCCTTGAGATTGTTGGCTTGGGTCAAGCCTGCAAAATCGCCAAACGTGATCTGGAAAAGAACATGCGCCACATGCAAAAGATGCGAGATTTACTCTACGATGGTCTCAAGCAACAATGGGGTGAAATAAAACTGAATGGCCACCCGGAGAAACGGTTGCCCAACACCTTGAGCGTGTGCTTTAAGTCCATTGAAGCCAACACTCTTTTAGCAGAGATTGAATCCGTTGCTGCCTCGGCAGGGGCAGCCTGCCACTCCGATTCTGTAAAAATCTCTTCGGTTTTAGAGGCCATGCAAGTACCACTAGAGTACGCCATGGGCACCGTACGTTTTTCCACCGGCAAAATGACCACAGAGGAGGAGGTAACTCACACTGTGGCCGTCTTCGTTAAGACCGCCCGGCGGTTGCTGGCGGAGAAGTAAAAGTGGTAATTTTTTACCCAAATTCTGGCTTTAATTACCTAATTTTTCATACCCCTCCCTACTCCTCAACAATATAACTATCTAACATTACATCACTTATCTCATCATACCAGGTTGGCACGATCTTTTAATAGTAAAAGCTTTTTGCGTTACCCTTTGATTGCCCCGATGGGGCTATCCAACCACTGTTTTCACCTCCCTTGGCGGCCTCTGGCTCGCAGAGCCGACGCCTCGGAGAGGAAGGGATGATGAGGTTATCGGAAAGGTCAGTTCGTCTATGACGGCCAATTCCTCAGATCGAAGAAAAAAGGGCGATAGACGCTCAGATAAAGATAGGAGGTCGGGTACGGACAGGAGGAGTGGTATCGATAGGAGAAGCGGTAAAGACAGAAGATCCGGCTGGGGACCAATCCAAGAACATAGCTTGCAAGGAGTTCTCAAAACAACTTCTACTCTTTCCCACCTGCTCGGCCAACCCTTGACCGTAATAACCGGCTACGTCGACCTGTTGTCTGAGAGCACTGATGAGGCAAATACAAAAGAAAAATTGTCGATAATAAAAGGGCAACTAGACTTAATCAACAAGTATATGGCAGACCTGAGAACTATTAAGGAATATAAGACTATCAATATAGCCGGTGTCACTTTACTGGACATAGGGCCCACAAGAACAATTAAGGATGATTGAATTATATAAGACGTTTTTTACTCAGTTCCGCAAAACCTCTTCTCCCCTTGGAAATTATGTCAGAATTCCCCGAACCCGTCATTCCGGACGAGATCCGGAATCCAGTGAAACTTCGATAACCTCATTTGGTGTCTGGTTCCCCGCCTTCGCGGGGACGTTGTCTGGATCCCGGCTCGCGTCCCGCTTTGCGGGACTTGGCCGGGATGACGTACCCAGCATATAGCATCTCTTTAACCACCTTCCTAAACTCCCTTCTCATAGTGTTTTTCTCCATTTTCCATAGCCCGGATAATTCATCAATCGGCTGCTCCGAGCATGGTCTACTTCTTGCACTTGATTTTGGGTTGCCCGTCTTGGATTTTTATACCGAATGGGACATTGTATTCATGGCTAAATCCAGATCAAATTCAGTTCGCATCCTTGTGGTGGACGACGAACCAGCAATTCTATCCCTATACCAGGAAACACTCCAACCCCAATCCAACCCCAACCATTTTGATTTAACCCTCTGCAGTCAAGCTGAAGAAGCTCTTGATGCTTTTCGAACAGCAGTGGAGCAGGGGAAGCCCTATGCAGTGACTTTCCTCGATTTAAGAATGCCTCCGGGGCCTGATGGGATTTGGCTGGCAGAGAGGATCCGGGCTCTGGACCCTTACACAGAAATTGTAATGGTGACCGGCTATTCAGATACCACTACCACACCAGATAAAATAGCCTCTCGCGTACCGCCAACCGACAAGCTCCTCTACTTGCAGAAACCCTTTCACAACCTTGAGATTCAACACTTCGCTGCGTCCTTGAGCACAAAATGGCTTGGCGAGATAGAACTAAGGAGGATCCGTAACGATTTGGAAGGTCGAATCGAACAGCGGACCAGAGAACTCAGCAAACTCAATGAGCAGTTGAAACAAGATATAGCCAGGCGCGAAAACGCAGAGGCAGAGGTCCAGTCCACCCTAATCAAATTGCGCAGCGCCATGGGTGGAGTGGTCCAAGCCATGGCCTTGACCGTTGAAAGAAGGGACCCTTACACCGCCGGGCACCAGCGAAGGGTGTCTGATCTAGCCCGCGGGGTTGCGGCAGAAATGGCTTTGCCGACCCACCAGATAGACGGGATCCGCATGGCAGGATTGATTCACGACTTGGGCAAGATCTGCGTACCTGTTGAGATTCTTAGTAAGCCGGGGCAGTTGACCGAGATAGAGCATACATTGATTAAGGACCATCCCCAGGTGGGATATGAGATTTTGAAAGAAATTGAATTCCCTTGGCCGGTTGCCCAAATTGTGCTTCAACATCATGAACGGATTGATGGCTCTGGCTATCCATTAAGTCTATCCGGCGACGACATCATAATCGAGGCTAAGACTCTGGCTGTGGCAGACGTGGTAGAGGCAATGGCCTCGCATCGACCGTACCGACCAACCCTGGGGCGCGACATGGCTTTAGAGGAAATCTCTCAGAACAGGGGGGTACTGTACGATGCAGATGTGGTAGATGCGTGTATGAAGCTTCTTCAGGAGAAAGATTTTCAATTTAGGCAATAGCGCATCAAGCAAGGAGACAGGAGTCAGGAGTCAGAATTCAGGAGAAGAGCAACCAAAATTGAGTTCCTTTCAGCTACCTTCTGTCATCTGTGGTCTGTCCTCTGTCATTTTTCCCCCGTCTCGCCGCTTCTCCCCATCCCCGTGTCGTGCCTCTGTGCCAAGTGCTTAGTTCTTAGTGCTTAGTTTCAAAGGCTGTCTGCTGACTGGACTTGGAATGCCCACTCACCACCCCCACTACCTGCCCGACCTTATTGTTTTACGAAAACAAACCTTTTTTGTTTTAGACAAATAAGAGTTGGTGTAAAATGAAAGTGATTGAAGCGATTGTTGGGATACACACCGAGGTTCCCGGTGCTGGGGAATCCCGCGGGTTATAACCTTTTGAATTGTGAGGAGAGAAGATGAAGAGGTCTCGAGAAGACATGCGTCTGGATGTGAAGGCGCTTAAGCTTGGCAGTAAGATACGTGAACTGAGACTGAACAAGAACTACACTCTGCAGGATGTGGCTGCCAAAACTGGCTTGTCTAAGCCATTTCTCTCGCAAATTGAAAATGACCATGTGGTTCCGCCCGTGGCTACCCTGCTCAAGTTGGCCAGGGCCTTCAATGTCAGCTTAGCTCACTTCTTTCAAGACGAGGTGGGGAGCGACAAAATTGCCATCACACGACACAAGGAACGGATTCGAGTAGAAAAGCGGCCCCACCACCGCAAAGGTGAGGTCAATTATGTGTATGAGGCCCTAGAGACCAAGAAGACCAACAAGCA
>JBFFBS010000230.1:0-5906 GCA_041560295.1 Syntrophobacteria bacterium
ACGTAACTCCCCTGATTGGAGCAGATAATCTGGATTACGAGGCTTGCCAAATCGGGGCTGTTCAACGGTGAAGGTCTCATATAGCAGCAATCCCCCGTTTCTCAAAGCCTTTTTTATGCAGGGTATCAGGGGCCTGTGCAAATAACGAAAAACCAGAATTGCCCCGTACGCATGCTCGGGCAGAGGATTGACTCCCTCTGATTCAAGATCCACTTGCCACACACTAATCTCTGCACCGCACTTCGTTGCAAGCTCCCCTGCCCTCTCAAGCGCCTCACTGGAGAGGTCGCCACTGATAACCTTCACCCCTTTCAGGGCCAAAAAAATGGAGTTGTGGGCTTCACCACAGGCGAGATCCAAGACCGGGCCTGGTAAGGATTTCTCAAGAAAAAGGCCACTATGTTCCATCAGCAATTGGCCAGGTTTCAACTTACTTTGCTCTGATCTCACTTAATCATCCCTTGCACATTTCATTGTTATTCTGGTAATCTCATTGATATAAGAAGAGTCCTCCCAACTTTCAAGCTTCCTTTATTGAGGTAATACGGTGAAGGCATCTTTTGAGCGATTATAGGATGCTCCATGACTGGCCCATGTGCTCATCCTGCAATTCTTCTGTGCAAATCCTCTCGGAGAAGTGGAGCTTTCTCTTGAGGGTTTTTCGTTTGTTACAGTGGATAAAGTTTCATTCAAGTAAACCTCTGCAGAAAGGAGGAAGGGAATGATTAGAAAAATCGGTTTACTCGTGTGTGGTCTCATATTTATTTTCGCTATGACCGCATGTGAGGTGAAAGAACCTGAAAAGGCTGAAGCCCCCACCCCAGCTGTTTCTGAGAAAGAGGGTGGAACCCTGGTCTTTGGTCGCGGCGGTGACAGTGTGGGATTGGATCCGGCCTACGAGACGGATGGAAATTCCTTTATGATCTGCGACAACATCTACGAGGCCCTGGTCTTTTACCAGGATGAGTCAACCGCCTTGGAACCGGGACTCGCCGAGTCCTGGGAGATCTCGCCTGACGGCAAGACCTATACATTCAACTTGCGGAAAGGGGTCACATTCCACGACGGCACACCTTTCAACGCTGACGCCGTGGTCTTTTCCATCGGCCGGATGATGAAAGACAGAAAAGTGAAATTCTTTGGTACGGGTTTGGCTATCCCAGCGCAGGAGCGTCCGCCCGAGTACTGGGTCTCCATGGAGATGGATGACACCGTGGACTCCATTGAGGCTGTGGACGACTACACCGTTGTCTTCAAGCTCAAAAGGGTTGAGGCCCCCTTCCTGGCCAATATGGGGATGGACTTTGCCGACATCATCAGCCCGACTGCCTTCATGAAAAATCCCAAAGAGTTTCTCCGTACCCCGGTGGGGACAGGCCCGTTCAAGTTTGTCGAGTGGATCAAGGACGACAGAATTGTCCTGGCGAAAAATGAAAACTACTGGGATAAGTCAGGTGGTCCATATCTGGACAAGGTCATCTTTCGCGCTATTCCCGAGAACTCGGTCCGCTTCCTGGAACTGAAAGCAGGAAACATCCATATCTGCCAGTTTCCAAACCCGGCAGATATCCCACTGGCCGAGCAAGATCCCAATCTCAAATTAGTATCCCAGCCTGGAATGAACATTGGCTACCTCTCTTTCAACCACACGAAGAGACTCTGGAATAATATCCACATGAGGAAAGCGATAGCCTACGCCATCAACCGCAAGGCCATTGTGGACAACATCTACCAGGGCATGGGGCAGGTGGCCAAAAACCCCATCCCACCCACCATGTGGGGCTACAACGACGCCATCCAAGACTTCCCCTACGATCCAGAAAAGGCAAAGTTGGAACTGGCCGAGGCCGGGTACCCTGGAGGCCAAGATCTGCCGGAAATCACCCTCTGGTCCATGCCGGTACCAAGGCCCTATAATCCTGAAGGGTTGAAAGTAGGAGTCGCCATGATCTCAGATCTGGCCAAGGTAGGGATCAGAGCAAGGATCGTCAGCTACGATTGGGGAACCTATCTGAAACGCCAGCGCGAGCAGCCCAAGGATATGGACCTCTTTCAGTTGGGTTGGACCGGTGACAACGGAGATCCGGACAACTTTCTGGCCGTACTTTTTGATGGCCTTGCCTCACCCTCCATCAGAACCCAGTGGAAGAACATGGAATACCACAAACTGATGCAGGACGGTAAACAGACAATCGACCAGGCCAAGAGGGCCGAGATCTATCAGAAGGCGCTGCAGTTGATCCATGATGAGGTGGCAGTGATTTCCGTGGCCCATTCCACCGTGATTTGGCCGATGAAAAACAACGTTGTGAACTTCAAGCTCCATCCCACGGCTTCGGTGCGGATGAAAAACGTTCGACTCGAGTAAGCATCGTGCAAGCGCTTTATAGACTGTAAAGAGAGGGGGAGCGGGCCTTGTGCCCACTCCCCCTCCTTCATGTGTGTACTTGCCTGTTACCCCGGGAAAGGTTATATCTTTCGAGCCATGTTGTTTACGTCTCGATCGACTTTTTTCTCATAAGCTGCGATCTTTTTTAGTAAAGAATCCAGGCCCTGTGTACTTAACCACCACAGAGAAGGTTCAAGGGTCTTTCCCTCATGGGGAAGTCTGCTGGAGTAGTGGAGTGGTGGAGCAATGGAGTTATGAAAGGATTTATACGAGTTGAAATTCGGGATTTCGCTTTTGCCAACACTCCAATACTCCAATACTCCAGTGCTCCAAAACAGCTCGCAATCTTTACCGACAAAGCCATTCAACTCTTACCTGGCCCTGATGACCAGGTTTGCTATGACTCAATAAACAATTACACTCCATGTTAGCTTACATCATTAGACGGATATTCCTCCTCATTCCTACCCTTCTGGGGATATCCATCATCATTTTTCTGATGATGCACATAACCCCTGGTGACCCGGCGGAACTTCTCCTGGGGGAGCGGGCCACGGAACCTGCTCTGGAGGCGCTGCGGGAGCACCTTGGTCTCAATGAGCCTCTTCACGTCCAATATGGCATGTTCTTGAAGAGATTAGCGAAAGGGGATTTGGGAGAAACCATCTGGACCCGGCAGAAGGTCTGGATTGAGGTGAAACAGCGCTTCCCCGCCACCATAGAACTGTCCGTTGCCGCCATGATCATCAGTACCTGTATGGGCATCATTCTCGGCATCATCTCCGCAACCAAGCAGTACTCAGTTTTCGACTACATAAGTATGCTCGGGGCCCTAGTGGGGGTCAGTATGCCCATATTCTGGCTGGGGTTGGTATTAATGTTGATCTTCTCCTTGCACCTTGGCTGGTTTCCCATGTCCGGAAGGCTCAGCGTAGGTATAGATCTGCATACTATTACCAACTTCTATATTTTGGATGCTTTGTTGACCAAGAACTGGGCAGCATTCAAGGACACCCTTTGGCACATCACCTTGCCTGCCTTTACCTTGAGTACAATTCCCATGGCCATAGTGGCTCGCATGACCCGCTCCAGCATGCTCGAGGTTTTGCGCCAGGATTATATCAAGACCGCCAAAGCCAAGGGACTTTCCCCTCGAGTCGTTGTTTTGAAACATGCCTTGCGCAATGCACTCATTCCAGTGATAACCGTCATTGGCCTGATGTTTGGCATTCTCTTGGCAGGTGCCATCCTCACCGAGACAATCTTTGCCTGGCCCGGGGTGGGGAAATGGCTCTATGACGCTGTACTGCAGAGGGACTATATGGTCATTCAGGGGGGGACACTCTTTGTGGCCGGTATATTCGTGATCATCAACGTGATTGTCGATGTCCTTTATGCGGTAATCAACCCCAAGATTAGCGTGCAATAGCAGACATGGCTTCTTTGTTACAGAGAAAAAAATCCCCAAGAAATCCAGAGGACCGCCACCCTTTTCTGGATCAACTGGAACAACTCTGGCGCAATAAGACAGCGGTGGCCGGACTGCTGGTTATAACTCTCTTTGTATTGACTGCCATCCTGGCGCCTTTCTTGAGTCCCCACAATCCCGTGGAGGCTTCTTTGTACGATCAGATCAAACCACCAATCTGGCAAGAAGGAGGAACCTGGACAAACATTCTCGGCACGGATGATCTGGGCCGAGATATCCTTTCACGCCTTGTCTATGGTGCGCGGGTCTCGCTGCTTGTGGCTTTGGCCACTGTGGGAATTGCTGTTTTTTTCGGCTCATTTCTTGGTGCTATCTCGGGCTACTATAAAGGTTTTCTGGACAATATCATCATGCGTTTCATGGATATCCTCCTGGCTTTTCCCCACATTCTCCTGGCCATTGTAATCATGGCCTACCTGGGTCCCGGCCTGACCAATGCCATGATCGCCATCGGCATAATTTATATACCCCGCTTCGCCCGAATAGTGAGGGCTTCCGTCCTGGAGGAGTGTGAGAAGGATTACGTTACCGCATCCAGGTCCGTCGGCGCCAGGGACTGGAGGATAATATTTGTGGCCATCTTCCCCAATTGTCTGGCACCTCTCATTGTTCAGACCACACTTGGCTTTGCCTCCGCCATCCTGGATGCAGCCGCCCTTGGGTTTCTTGGTTTGGGAGCCCAGCCGCCCACACCCGAGTGGGGCGCCATGATTGCCATGGGCCGCTCCCACATCCTCAGGGCCTGGTGGGTTATGACCTTTCCCGGCATCGCGATTTTGTTTGCGGTGCTTGGTTTCAACCTTTTCGGTGACGGTCTCAGGGACGCCCTGGATCCACGGTTGAGGGATTAGTATCCCAATTGAGTTAAGACTCAATTGGGTGTTATCGGTTATCAGTTATTAGTTATTGGTGCTAAGACAATAAGAATGCACCCTACGTCTCACAAGCAGGATGATGTAGGACTCAATGTTTGAGTGTAGGCATCAAGTCCGTCATTCCGGAATCCGCCGCCGGCGGATATCCAGAATCTAAATAAAAGGATAATTTACTGGATACCCCTTCGACTTCGCTCAGGGTGGTGAGCCTGTCGAACCACGGATCTCGACTTCGTCTCGTCCGGTATGACGTTGCTTTTTCATCGGTCTTCGAGGGATAGAGATACACCATATTGGTTGATGTTCTTCCTTTTAACGAATAACGAATAACATATAACGTGCAATTGAGCGTTAGCGCTCAATTGAGGTGGTCCGAATGGGAAGCAACGACCTCGTTCTGGAAATTCAGCAACTGCAGACGTACTTCTACGTTCGAGGTCTGGTAGCCAAGGCTGTTGATGAGGTGGACCTGGCCATCGCTTCAGGTCAGACCCTCGGGCTCGTGGGAGAATCGGGTTGCGGTAAGAGTGTAACCGCCCATTCCATCATCGGCCTCATCCCTGATCCGCCTGGCAAGGTCGTTGGCGGCAGGATTCTTTTTGAAGGCACCAATCTGTTGGAACTACCCGAGGCCAGAATGCGGAAAATAAGGGGAAACCGGATTTCCATGGTTTTCCAGGAGCCCATGACCTCCCTGAACCCGGTTTATACTGTGGGCGATCAGGTGGCAGAGGTTATCAAACTCCACCAGCACCTGTCCCGAAGTGAAACCCGCAACCGGGTTATCGAGATGCTCCAGTTGGTCGGCATTTCGGAGGCAGAGACATGCATCGCTTGCTATCCCCACCAGATGAGTGGTGGCATGCGGCAGCGGGCGATGATTGCCATGGCCCTGGCTTGCAGCCCCACACTTATGATAGCAGATGAGCCCACAACCGCCCTGGATGTAACTATTCAGGCTCAAATTCTTGCTCTGATGAACAAGCTCAAAGAAGAGACCGGGGCTTCCATCCTTTTCATCACCCATGATCTTGGTGTTATTGCTGAAATGGCGCAGCATGTGGCGGTAATGTACGCCGGTAAAGTCATGGAATACACCGATGTCAAGACCCTATTCGCTGAGCCTAAGCACCCTTACACCGTAGGATTGTTG
>JBFFBS010000231.1:0-5830 GCA_041560295.1 Syntrophobacteria bacterium
GATGGGCAGGTGGGATGTGAACTACAAGCAGATGATATTGTCCGTGTAGAGGAGGCCCCTCAACCCCTCTTTCTGATTAAGTCTCGCCAAGAGGACTATTTCACCATTCTCCGAGATAAGCTGAAATGGGGACAAAGGTAGGGGGAAGGTAGATTGTAGATTTCGGATTGGGGAAAGCAGAGGGCAGAGGGCATGGGGCATAAAGCATAGGGAAAGATAGACGACAGAGGACAGAGGACAGAGGACAGAGGACAGAGGACAAATAACTACCTATAACGTATAATGTATAACGCGTAACCCCTGTTCACCGTTTACCATTTACCGCTTACTGCTCACTGCTTACCGCTTACCATTGACTACTGACTACTAACTATTGGATTCTTTAGTTCATGGCTTGTTGTTGGAGGAAAATGGACTATGCCTGAGATCGCGCCCCTCAAGGGGCTGCTATACGATCAGAAATTGATCGGAAACATGGACAAGGTAATCACACCACCTTTTGACGTGATCTCTCCTGAGGAGCAGGAGATGTACCATAAGCGTCATCCATACAACATGATTCGTCTCATCTTGGGACAGCAAAAACCGGGCGACAATGAAGAAAACAACTGGTACACCAGAGCAGCTGAAGCACTTGCGACCTGGCAGAGAGAGGGGGTGCTGATCCGGGATCCCCAGTTGGCGTTTTATGACTACGAGATCAGTTATCAAGAATCTCCTGATTTGTCGAAAACTCGGCAGGGTTTTCTCTGTCTGGTGAAGCTGCAAGACTTCTCTCATGGATCAGTACTTCCCCACGAACACACCTACGAGGCCACCAAGTCCGAGCGGTTGAAATTAATGCTCGCTTGCAATGCTAACCTTAGCCAGGTGTTCGCTCTTTATCCAGACCCGACCCACACAGTGAAGCAAAGTTTGCATCAGGGCCGAGAACAAGGGCCGGTGCTTGATTTCACAGACGGCAAAGGTATCCACCACCGGATGTGGCGAGTTACCCGAGCAGAGGTGATTCAGAAGGTGGTGGAGTGCATGAGGGATAAGCCGCTCTATATTGCCGACGGTCATCATCGCTATGAGACAGCCCTCAATTACCAGAAGCTCATGCAGCAAAGACACCCTGAAAGGGGAGAGCGGGCTTTATTCAATTACGTTTTCATGTATCTAGCCGATATGCACCAGGAGGGGTTGTCCATCCTTCCCACCCACCGGATGTTTGTTCAGCTACCGCAGTTCCAAATGGATTCATTTCTGGCACGGGCTGCCGATCATTTTGAAGTGGAGCGTTTTCCCTTTGATGAAGTTGGGCGCAGCCAGACGTTCAAAGAGTTCCTCACCGGACTGTACTCAGCCGGTGATCGTCATTATATTGGTGTTTATGAGTCTGGAGTAGGTCAATTTGTACTCTTGAAGCTGCGAGACAATGGGGATCATGAATCTTGGCTGGCTCAATTGGAACCACCATTGCAGAAGCTGGATGTGGTGGTACTCACTGAGTTGATCCTCAAACGACTTCTCAAAGTGGACGAGACGACACTTAATGACGAGACCAAAATACAATATCGACACGATGCTGTGGAGGCTGTGGAAGAGGTAGACCGTGGTCTTTTCCAAGTGGCGTTCCTATTGAATCACACCAAAATAGAGCAACTGCAAGAAGTGGCGAATAGTGGTTTGTTCATGCCGCATAAGTCTACCTATTTCTACCCAAAGGTTATCGATGGTTCAGTTCTAAATCTTCTGGATCCCAATGAAGATGTACAACTCTGACGCTTGTAGACCACTGCAGGGAGAAACTCTGGACACTGTTTTCCAGGGGCGCCTAAAAATAATCCAGCCCGAGAAGGGTTACCGCTTTTCCATTGACGCAGTGCTGCTGGTGGGGCTCACCCGCATTCGTCCAAGGGATCGGGCTGTTGACCTTGGGACCGGTTGTGGCGTCATACCACTACTGCTGGCCTACCAGAATGCAATAGACCATATCACCGGCGTTGAAATTCAAGAATCCCTCGTTTCTATGGCGAGGAGAAATGTACTCATCAACGAGCTTTCCCACCTGATAACCATAGTCCACACAGACCTGAAGAGGATGAACGCTGCCATGGTTGGCGGCCCGGTGGATCTGGTGATGAGCAATCCCCCTTTCGGAAAATTGCGTAGCGGGCGGCTCAATCCCAATTCAAAAAAAGCGATAGCTCGACATGAGTTGTTGGCCAATGTGGGAGATGTGGTTCGGGCAGCTGCCCACCTCCTGCAACAGAAAGGACGATTGGCTCTCATCTACCCTGCGCGGCGATTGCCCAACCTGCTCAAAGAAGTTTGCCTGAATGGGTTTGCCCCAAAGCATCTCACCGTCATCCACTCTACGCTTACGTCAGAGGCTAAGTTGGTGCATCTGGAGTCAATCAAGGGAGGGGGAGAAGAACTGCGGGTGAGCAAACCGTTTGTAATTTACCGAAACGACGGTGAGTATACGGATGAGATGAAGGCTATTTATGGGAACGCTGCCGCTGTTTCGTGAGCAAGGTTTCCAGATCACGTCTTAATTCAGGATCTGATATGGTATCAAGCAGTTTTTGCTGTTCTTGGCTTAGGGGTTGGCGAGGCGCTGCATCCCTTTCAGAACTTGAGGCAGCATGCGAACCGGTCGAAGGTGGACCGGCCTGAACCTTATCCAGGGTTCCTTGACGGAAGCGCAGCTCTTTTATCTCTAGAGAGGGCAACTCTTGATTTAGTTTTTGCCGCAATTCCTCTCCCAAAAAACGGAGATGATTGAGCCACACCGAGTTTTCCACTCGGACCTGTAGCACCCCGTCTTTCAAAGATTCTGGTTGAGTTTGTTTGGCAAGTTGGGATCCCACTATCTCTTGCCAACGAAGTAAGGGCAGGGATGCTTCGATATTACTCTCCCACTTCTGGTCCTGGAAGAGTTGTTTGAGAATTGAGCCTATATGTTCAGGGCGTTTTTTTTTGTTCAATGTCTGACCTTACAACAATTGCATATCATCAGAGTGCAGGATTTCCAGAAAATCCTCTGCACTATGATCCTCCAATCGATCCCAACGTTCCCTCTCTCCCTCGTCAACGAGGGTCTGGTACTCCTCGGGATCAGAGGGGTCGCTGATTTCGACAATCCAGAAGCTGTTGGCGAGTTGATTTAACTCCAGATAATCCTGAACCATCTCCTCGGCTTCGTCGGTATCATCAGCTCTCAGGATAAAGGGAACAGTCATATACTCACTATCGCCCACCTGGTAGCCAAGTGTTATCTCAAATATGTAGAGCCCTTCTTCAAGATCAAAGACCATGGGGAAACTCCTTTCTATCTCTGGGGCCCATTTTTGAGTGGAAACGAACTAGTGTCCATCCGGAAACCACCTCGTTGGGATGTCATTCTGAGGAGTCCCGCCGACGGCGGACGACGAAGAATCTCTTAGTTCCCGTGTCCGCCAGAGATTCTTCGCGGAGTCTATACTGCCTGTCCCGGGCATAGTCCCGGGAAGCCCGCCTGCCCTGAGCCTGTCTAAGGGTCGAAGAACTCAGAATGACAACTTGGCATTTCCGGATGGGCACTAACTATAATACAGCCTACAACTTCGTCAAGAAAAATTATAGCAAAGTGGGACAAATCCTAAGTCCTCATTCCCAAACCTGGAACCCGCCCGCAGGGTGGGACTCCGAAGGAGAAATCTGCAATCTCTATGGCTTACTCGCTCCAAGAACATGAAGCATAACCCGACGTTGATCTTCACTTGCGATTGGCTCGAAATCGTGCTAAACAAAAGCAACTTGATATAAGGTTGTTGTTAAGAGGGAAAGATAGCCAAGCCTGAACTCCCCATATAGGCTAGCCACATGGGAGGCACCGCCAAAGAAAATCTTGACCTTCTAGAACAGAAGATCAAATTTACCCTCCGACCCCTGATCAATACCGTTAACACCTCGGGAATGAACAGGGAGCGCAAGAGTCAGTTAGATACTTTACTCCTTGAGATCTCCGACCTCCAGAGTAATCTTGAAGCTCACTTTGAACAAGAGGGGTCAACTGAAGATAAGATTCGGTTGACCAGTCTGGTGGACTACCTTTATTCTCTCATCAAAGGGGCGAGTGTGAAGGTGCAACTTCCTGAGCGGCGGGAGTATCCAAGAAGCGATATCCAGGTGGAGATGCAATCTAATGACGAATCATCTCAGACAAAGGACATTCGGATTCTGAATCTCAGTATGGGGGGCATGCGGTTGCACTCGTTGGGTGAGCTCAAGGTTGGTAGTGTATTCAAAACGAAGTTGAATTCATCGCGTCACGGTATTATTCTCTTGCGAGGAGAAGTACTCTGGTCGAGACCAAAACAAAATGGTGAAGGTTATATTGTAGGTGTGCATTTTTTGCCCATGGATGGAGAGGAAGAGAAAACTCTGAGAAACTTTTTGGAAGAGTGGAGTGCCTGAAGGAGCGGACTTTTTTGTCTGCGAGAAAACGAGGGCGGATACCCTACTCGAGGTGTAAAAAGATGGCAAGAGACTATCGACCCAATGTAAGAGAAAGCAATGTTATTTCTCGCCTGGATTCTGCCAAGGAAGCGGCACGAACGTCAGCTATTAATCAGCTCTATGAGGTAGGAGAGGATCTGGCGAATCGGATCGCCATGAAGCTGTTTGAAGAAAATCTCATAGAGACCAAGAACAAGAAAGAACTAGAGCGCCAGTTGGCAGGTTGTATCAAAACACTAGTAACAGCTGAGGATTTTGACGTCCAGTACCAGATCGCCCCACTCAGGACGGTAGTGCGACGTCCGAATTTTGTCAGCCTCTATATCACCGCTTTCATCATAGAAAAATTGATTAACCATAGAACAATTATTGATATTTATGGTACGGACGAAGAAATATACCAATGCGTCAATTCCCAAGTGAGCCGGATGATCCGCATGTAGAAGTCCGTGGGTAATCTGAAATTCTATTGGAACAAAGGAAAGGCCATCATGAGTGGTCTTTTTTTATTTTTGCTGTGGCAGTCAGGCTCAGGCAGCGAGCTATATAGCGGGAAGCGTTAGTGGTGTATTAGAGAATTGGAGAAGAAGAAATTCCAAAATACAAATCACACTGACTGAGTTTTTAGTGTTCAGTGTTCAGGTGTAAAGTTTTATTTTCTGCTTTTCTTTTCCCTGACACCTGACACCTGAAACCCCGAGATTTGATGCTTGGAATTTGATATTTTTCAATGCCCCATCGCTACACTATTCTTCTAGTTGAGGAACGGAAGGTCAACGAAATCACTTTCACCCAGCAGAGGTGCCGGATAAAGGCACTCCATAATTCCCAGATGGTTAATAATGTCTTTTATTTTGTTGGCAGCATTTTCCAATGCTCGCAAGTCGTCTTTAGATACCACTCCCTCTTTACGCCGCAGAAGATGTATCCTGCCAAAGATCAAAGTGAGTGGCTCATTGACAGAGCCCTGTACGGCTTCTGTAAGCGCACTCATAGTCCGGAGCCGCTCATTTCTTATCAGAGTATCCTGAATCCTCTTTAATTCGTCATACATTATTTTGTGTTGGAGAATGGCCCGTAAGCGCGCCTTGAGTTCGGGCATAAAAAAAGGCTTGGTGATGTAATCGATCGCACCAACTTCAAGTCCTTTGACAATATCCTCTTTATTTCCTGCCGCGGTAAGCATTACTATGGGAATATGCCTCGTCTCTTCATCACTTTTTATAATCTCTGTCGCCTCGATTCCACTCATAACTGGCATCATGATATCCATCAATATTAAGTCAGGCTTGAGTCTGCGCACAGTGGTCACGGCTTCACTGCCATCGGTGGCTGTGAGAAC
>JBFFBS010000232.1:0-5770 GCA_041560295.1 Syntrophobacteria bacterium
CCGCTAAGAGGTGGATCAGATGCGTACCGGAAGATTAAAAGCCTTATTTTCCAAGACACCCTTCGTAATCCTCCCCTTGCTTTTAGGGGTTCTGTACTTGTCAACGCATGAAATTGGCTCTTCCGTTGTCTTAAAAGAAGCCGAAAAGATCTATATCGTTGATAGGACCGGCGAGCGCTGGGACGTGACCCAGGCTGTGTCCCTTGGTTTTAATCCGGAAGACTTCGAGTTTGGTCTCGGCAGAAATGCCTTCACCACGCTCGACGACTCGCTGTTAACCAATGATACCAGCAATATTGCAAAAAACGCGCGGGTTATCGGTGTTACCGATGGCTCCACTGCCAAGGCATACACCATCAGCCGACTTTTGGGCCACGAGATTTCAAACAGCAGCATAGGTTCAGACCCTGTCGCCGTGAGTTACTGACCCCTGGTCAATCTGGCGGCTGTGTACAGCCGCGAGATCGACGGTCAGACCTTGACCCTGGTTCCATCCGGTTGGACCTACGAGTCCACCTTTGTTCTCTACGACCGGGAGACCGGAAGTTTATGGTACCCCTACAAAAATGGGCTCCTGGCAATCCAGGGGAAATACTTTGAAAAGATACTCCCGGAGGTCCCCCATGAGGTGACCAAATGGAAGAAATGGGTAACACGACATCCGAATACTAAAGTATTGAAGTGAGCAGGTGATAGCCCGGCTGAACATTCACCACAGAGGCACAAAGTTAGTGTAAATCCGAAATCCGACATAAATCAAAGACCGGATGTGAGATCTGAGATGTGGGATAATCCATTCCATGAAAAATGCTGAATCCCACATCACATATCGCACATCTCACATCTTTTCTTCGGGATTTGTAAGATGAGAAGATTTCTCTTGACAAGCACGTTTGCCTGAATTATATTTCGATATATGTCGAACTATCGAGATGATCAAATACAACACTTTGCCGATGTTTTCAAGGCTTTGTCGAACCCCAATAGGCTTCGTATGTTCCTGCACCTCGCTACCTGTTGCGTGCCCGGAACCGTTGGCAGCTTTGATGCTGAAGCCGGTGTCAGCGCCTGTGTAGGAGATCTGGGGCGGGATCTCAAGATCGTCCCTTCTACGGTGTCGCACCATATCAAGGAGCTCCATCGAGCCGGTCTCATTCGGATGGAAAGGCGCGGTCAAAAAATCGAATGCTGGGTTGATCCGGTAATGCTTCGTGGCTTGGCGAGGTTTTTTCACAAGCCTCTGGAGGAGTAGTTTTTTTTGAGAAATATATTCGAAAGTATTCGAACTATCGAACATTTTGGAGGGTAGAGATGGCAAAAAAACATCCAGATGAAATCAGAACGGTTGTCCGGAAGAAATATGGCGAAGTTGCAAAGAGTGATTCTTCGGGTTGCTGCACACCCGTATCGTCGTGCTGCGGCGAGCCTGAGACTTCACTGGAAAATCTTGGTATGCTCACCGGGTATTCTTTAGAAGAGCTTACTCGTGCTCCTGAAGGCTCGAACATGGGGCTTGGTTGTGGTAACCCCCAAGCCATCGCTGCCCTGAAGCCGGGGGAAACTGTTCTCGACCTTGGCAGCGGTGGTGGGTTCGACTGTTTTCTGGCAGCAAAACAAGTGGGCGATACCGGAAAAGTCATCGGCGTTGATATGACTCCGGAGATGGTCTCAAAGGCCAGAGAGAATGCTCGTAAGGCTGATTATTCGAACGTGGAATTTCGACTGGGCGAGATTGAACATATACCAGCGGCTGATGGGAGCATTGATGTGATCATTTCCAACTGCGTCATCAACCTTTCCCCAAAGAAGCTCGATGTCTTTAAAGAAGCATTCCGAATACTGAAGCCGGGAGGACGGCTAGCGATCTCCGATGTAGTAGCCACTGCTCAACTGCCGCCAGATTTGAAAAACGATCTCGTCCTCCTCTCCGCCTGCGTCTCCGGTGCCGCCACTGTGGCTGAGATCACGGAAATGCTTCAAGAAACCGGATTTCAGGACATACAGATTCAGACCAAGGACGAAAGCCGCGAATTAATCAGTCACTGGGTCCCGGGGAAAAACGTAGAAGATTACATCGTTTCAGCAACCATAGAAGCCATAAAGCCACACGAATAATGAATCCCGCGCTCGCTGATCCGCATTTTACCCATTTTTTACCGTGTCAAAAATGGGTAAATTTGCCCACTTTGTGTACGGGATTTTTTGGCTAAGTCTTCATGATCAAATACCGCAGCGTGAGAAAGGAGAGAACTGTGTTACCGGACAAGCAGAAAGAAACCTACACTGAATTTTACATGTCTGCACGTCAGAATGAAATCCTGGAGCCGAAGACAACCCTGATGCTTCACCTGGCCGTGGCCATGGCTGTTGCTTGCTATCCTTGAATGGAGCATTACTTTGGCGTGGCCAAAGAACAAGGGTTAAGCGATGAAGAAATCGGGGCGGTCCAATCTATTGTCATGGCGGTCTCTGCTGGTAGAGTTCGGGCACAGTTCCACGAGGCTGTTATATTGAGCCAGGACTAAGCTTGGGTAGGATCACCGGGAAAAACCTTGAAGACTACATCTCCTATGCACCTATCGAAACTGCCAAGTTCAAAAAATAGATTGAGCCTCAGTGCGGCGCGTTCGTTGCCGACTACCTCGTCAGCTGGCTCGACCGGAAAACCAGTGCGTGGTGTTCAGACAGAATTTGACCAACATCAGCATTACCGGCACCTCTATAAGCACACCCACCACCGTAGCCAGCGCTGCTCCGGAGGAAAGACCGAAGAGCATAGTGGAGGTGGCAATGGCCACTTCAAAATGATTGGAAGCCCCGATCATGGCCGATGGCGCCGCGTCTTCGTAACTGAGTTTAAGCACCCTGGAAAGACCATACGCCAACCAGAAGATCAAATTGGTCTGGATGAAAAGAGGAATAGCAATCCACAGGATGGTAAGTGGATTAGCAACAATCACCTCGCCTTTAAAGGAAAAGAGCAAAACCAGCGTAACCAGCAGCGCGATAATGGTGACGGGAGTAAGTACGTGGAGAAACTTCTCTTTAAACCATTCCTCTCCTCGAGCTTGGATGATCAACTTTCGGGAGATGTAACCCGCCACCAGGGGGAGAGCCACGTAAATGCCGATGGAAAGCACCAGGGCTTGCCAGGGAACCGGAAGTCGTCCCACACCGAGGAGAAAACCGCCAAGGGGCCCATAGAGAAAAAGCATGGTGAGGGAATTGATGGCCACCATAACCAAAGTATGCCCGTCATTTCCCCGGGCGAGAAAGCCCCAGACCAGAACCATGGCGGTGCAGGGGGCAATCCCCAAAAGGATGCAACCCGCAAGATAGCTCCGCCACAGCGGCACCTCCAAGGTCTTGATGCCGTTGACCAAGACCACCTTGCCGACACCGTGGCTTGCCCCTACTGGCAGGTTGAGCCCCAAGGGCATCTTCACATAGTCCATTGCCTCGGGCCCGATGAAGCCATAGAACAGGGTTCCGAGGAAAAAGACGGAAATTGCATACATGGTAAAGGGTTTGATCGCCCAGTTGACAAAGAGAGTGAGGGCAACAGGCTTGGCGTTCTTGCCGGCCATGATCACTTCGCCAAAGTCGATCTTTACCATGATGGGATACATCATGAAGAAGAGGCAGACTGCGATGGGGATGGAGACGACGGGGGCCTCACCAACGTAGATGGCCATTCCGTCAAGATACTTGGCGAACCCTGGGGCCACTTTCCCCAGGACAATTCCAGCAACAATACAGAGGATCACCCAGACAGAGAGATATTTCTCAAACAGGCTCAATCCCTTTGCAGGTTGCACGGCAACGATAGCTTCTGTTGTCATCTTTGAACCTCCTCATGCCTTTGCTGGAGGAATTCGGGCAATGTTCACATGCACGCCCAGATTTTATTACCCACCCGACGGTGGGACCTCATGGCTTTTGGTGTATTGTGGACACTCGCTGTCCTCCGCGAGGTTTCGTTTCATCGCTATAACTCTATATAGCGATATAATAAGCGAATATTACTTCTTGCAAACTTCTTCGCGCTTGATTGAAGGGAGTATTTCCACCAAATGGACTATCTCTAGATCGTCGTCGAGCCAGTGCTTCAGATTTCCCAGAAGGCTGGCGACGTAAGGACTGCTGCTCCCATCTGTGAGGTGATAATTGACCCACAAACCTTCTTTCTCGTGGCGCAGCAAGCCGGCATCCTTAAGCACTCGCAGGTGCTTGGACACGGTCGACTGGGCCAGGTCCAGGGCCGCCTGGATCTCGCAAACGCACATCACCCTATGCTGAAGCATTTTGACAATCTTCACTCTACTCGGGTCGGACAGGGCCTTCATGACCTTGATGAGTTGCTTCACGATGCAATCCTCTGTATATTACGAAATGAGAATATAGATGATTTTGGAAATAGTGTCAATCGCCCCGGCATCTTAGAACCAGTTCAGACAAAGAACAAATCTCGTAAACATGCAAACAGGGACGCTGTGGAGTGTAACCTTTTGCAAGCCCTTTCCGTCATACAGACAAAATGAATGGAAAGGAGGATATGACCATGGAGGAAAAAACCAAGCTTCTTATCGCCTTGGGGGCAGCCACGGCTGCCAATTGTATCCCCTGCTTTGAGCACCTTTACTACGAGGCTGGGGTGGCTGGTTTAACATCAGAGGAAATTCAAGAGGCGGTGGATCTTGCCAGCAAGGTCAAAAGTGGAGCCCACATTGCCTTGAAAAACAGTGTCAATGAGATGATGGGCTCAGAAGAAAAAGATGATCTGCCTTGTTCGGCCCAATCAGGCGGCTCATGCCGATGATTACGTGAACGGTGTTTCGATGGACTTTTGGAAAATCTACGATCAGTACTATAACGCTGTCAGAAAATTTATCCTGGCCTACACCAAGGATGAGTGGGTGGCAGACGACCTGATTCAGGAAACCTTTATCAAAGTCCAGAAGAATCTAAAGAGTGTTAAAGATCCGGCCAAACTGTCATCCTGGATATTCCGCATAGCACACAATCTCTGCCACGACCATTACAGGCAGGCAAAGAGGTCTTCTCTAAACCAACGTAATATCCAGCAGGAGATAGTAAGCTTCAAAGAGGCTGTGGCCCAAAAGGAGCTCGAACAGCAGCAGATGGGAGAATGTGTCCAGGACAAGATGGACCTCCTGCCGCCAGATTACCGCTCGGTGCTCATTCTCTCTGACATTATGGCCTTCAGCCACAAAGAAATAGCTGAAATATTGGAGATTAGCGTCTCAAACGTCAAAGTAAGGATACATCGGGCACGAAAAAAATTTCGAACTATCCTAGAAGAACATTGCTCTTTTGAGGTGGACGAAAGAAGCGTGCTCGTCTGTGATCCCAAGGAATAAGACCACTGAGCTATCACAGGCAATTGTCACCTCAGTGGATGGATAGGAGGTATTCGAGATGACTGGATACGAAGCTTTCTGGGCGGACATTGGTTGGTGGTGGATATTCCCAATCGCCATGATCGTCCTCTGTTTTTTCATGATGCGGGGACGTATGGGCTGCATGACGGGCTGGTCCACCTACCGCAGAGCAACCACTACGCCTGCCATTGCCCCGTCCGACTCGGCCAGGGAGATTTTAGACAAACGCTACGCACTTGGCGAAATCGGCAAAGAGGAATACGAAGAGAAGAAAGGAGATATCGAGCAAACTGACGGATAGAACCATTTTGCTTGGCTTTTCTTATTTTCGCACAAGAAAGTGTTCCATGATGTTAAAAGGGTACCGC
>JBFFBS010000233.1:0-5760 GCA_041560295.1 Syntrophobacteria bacterium
AATTTGAAATGAGATAACGACAAATGACCCTGAAAGTACCTGTAGTACGTAATATTTTGGAAGCAAATGAACGGTTAGCCGAAGACAACCGGCGAATATTTCGCCAGGCCGGCCTTCTCGTCATCAACTTGATGAGCGGTCCAGGGGCTGGAAAGACTTCTTTGCTCGAGCGGACCATTGAGGCACTGCAGGATGAGATTCGCATCGGGGTAATCGAGGGAGACATTCAGTCCTCTTACGATGCGGAGCGCATTAGCCAGAAAGGGGTCCAGGTGGTGCAGCTCAATACAGGAGGTGCTTGTCACCTGGACGGCAACATGATTAAGTCCAGTCTTGAGGCGCTGGATCTCGACACCCTGGATCTACTGGTGGTTGAGAACGTGGGCAACCTGGTGTGTCCAGCGGAGTTCAATGTGGGTGAGGACATGAAGGCCATGATCCTCAGTGTTCCGGAAGGTGACGATAAGCCCCTTAAGTATCCCCTGATGTTTCAAGAGTCCCGGGTGTTACTCATTAACAAGATTGATTTACTCCCTTACGTCAACTGCGATGTGGGGAAAATAAGAGAGCGGGCTTTGCAGCTCAACGCCAATCTGGAGATTTTCGAGATCTCCTGCCGCACTGGTGAAGGGTTGCATGGCTGGGCCGATTGGCTCAGGCAGCAGGTGAGCGCCCGCAAAGCTGGAGGAGATGACGCAGAGACTTAGAGTGCACATCCAGGGTATTGTTCAGGGTGTGGGATTTCGTCCGTTTATTTATCAGCTGGCTCACCGTCACCGCTTAAACGGCTACGTAACCAACACGCCAAAAGGCGTGGAACTTGAGGTGGAGGGAGGCCGAGATGGTCTTCACCATTTTCTCAAAGAACTCCCTGAATCGGCCCCGCCTCTGGCAAGCATTACCCAGATAGAAACCGAGGAACTTCCTGCCGCTGCCTACAGCAGTTTCGAGATCAAAGCTAGCGAGGAGGGCGAAGAGCGAGCAGCCCTCATATCGCCGGACACAACAACCTGCAGCGATTGCCTCCAGGAACTTTTTGACCCGCAAGACAGAAGACACCTCTATCCTTTCATTAACTGCACCAACTGTGGGCCACGATACACCATCATTAACGACATCCCCTATGACCGGCCCAAAACCTCCATGGCAGTCTTTTCTATGTGTGACGACTGCGCCCGCGAATATCATGATCCTCTTGATCGACGTTTTCATGCACAGCCCAATGGTTGTTGGAACTGCGGTCCTCGGGTTTGGCTGGCGGACAGCAATGGCGAAGACTTGAAAACGCCAGAGCCGATATCTGAGGCCGCAAAGTACCTCAGCCAGGGCGCTATCGTGGCCGTAAAGGGACTGGGCGGGTTTCACCTGGCTGTTGACGCCAGCCAAAATGAGGCGGTAAAAAGGCTTCGTTTGCGGAAGGGGAGGGAAGAGAAACCTCTTGCCCTCATGTCGTCAAGCTTGGAACAAATTGAACGGTATGCACTGGTGGAAGATGAAGAACGGCGACTGCTCACCTGCTCCCAACGCCCAATTGTTATTGTCCCTAAGCGACCGGAAAACACCATCGCCCCCCAAGTGGCTCCAAGGAATCGCTCTTTCGGGGTGATGCTCCCATACACTCCCCTGCACCACCTGCTCCTTGCTCATCCATTTCTGGCTCTGGTTATGACCAGTGGCAATATCAGTGAGGAGCCCATTGCCATCGATAACCTCGAGTCAGCAAAACGGCTAGGAAAGATAGCCGACTATTTTCTTTTCCACGACAGAGATATTCTCTTGCGCAGTGATGATTCAATCCTCAGGGCAGCGGGGGGCCGACCCAGACAACTTCGGAGATCCAGAGGGTACGTACCAGTACCGATTTTTCTCAGAAAGCCGGTGGCTGAAGTCTTGGCCCTGGGAGGGGAGCTGAAAGGCACCATTTGTCTGACCAAAGAGAATCGGGCATTTGTCGGGCAGCACCTTGGTGATCTGGAAAACCTTGAAACTTTGGAGTTCCTTGAACTAACAGTCCGCCATCTTCGACGTATTCTAGAGATAAGCCCTCGCCTGCTTGTTCATGACCTCCACCCAGACTACCTGACAACCCAAGTGGCCCTGGCTCAAGATGAATTACCCACTCTGGCAGTGCAACATCACCACGCCCACGTGGTAAGCTGTATGGCAGAGCATGGATTGGAGGGCAAAGTTTTGGGACTAGCACTGGATGGGACTGGCTATGGCGATGATGGCTGCATCTGGGGGGGAGAAATCCTGGTAGCGGATGAACGAAACTATGAGAGGGTCGCCCATTTTGACTATGTACCCATGCCCGGTGGCGAAAAAGCCATTAAGGAACCGTGGCGGATGGCGGTGGCCTATTTATGGGCTGGTTTGGGTGAAAAGGTTTTCCAGGATGAACAACAACCACTCCAAAAGTGGGATCGGAACCAGATTAAAGTACTCGTGCAGATGATGCAGCGTCAAATAAACAGCCCCCTCACCTCCAGTTGCGGGCGACTTTTCGATGCTGTGGCTGCCCTGGTAGGATTGAGAGATCGCATTGCCTATGAGGGACAGGCGGCAATAGAATTGGAACAGCGGCTGGAGCTTACCACAGACAGATATCATTACGAGCTTGCAGAGGTTGAAGAGAGATTGCTTTTGAGTCCCACGGCAATATTTGCCCAGGTGTTTGATGATGTGGTCTCAGGAGTGCCGCCAGAACTGGTCAGCGGCAAGTTTCATCAGACTCTGATTGCAATGTTTGCCGATGCCTGCTTGCAGCTGTGCAAGCTGCACGGACTCAACAGGGTGGTCTGTTCAGGGGGAGTGTTCCAAAACGTTTTTCTGCTGGAGAACCTGGAGGACCGCTTGGGAGCATCTGGATTGGAAGTCTACACCCCCCAACTTATTCCGGCCAATGACGGTTGTATTTCTCTGGGACAAGCAATTATAGGAGCGATGCATCTAGAAGAAGAGTAAGCCTGGTTATGGACGGCTTGTGACCTTATGGCCAGTTGGCGAACGCAATAAATCCGAATGCCGAAACCGGGGCCCCGCCCGTAGGGTGGGGAGTCCGAAGGACCAATATCGAAATACGAAACAAATCCGAAATTACAAATTCGAATTTCCAAAACCTAATTCTTAAGAGCCTAGTAGTTACGATTCGTTTTGAATTTTGGATTTAGAGAATTAGAAATTGTTTCGAATTTCGTGCTTCGGATTTCGGATTTCCAGCTTCAGCTGTGAAGGAGGGAAATTATCGACGATGAAATACGTGGATGAATATCGTGATCCGGAACTGGCAGAAGGAGTGGTGTCGGCCATACGGGAAAAATCGCGCACCCCTGTGCGTTTCATGGAAGTATGCGGCACACACACGGTGGCCATTTTTCGCTCCGGACTAAAGGAGCTTCTTCCTGAAACCGTCACTCTCATTTCAGGTCCCGGTTGTCCGGTCTGTGTAACCGCTCCCGAGGATATTGATAGAGCCATCAGGCTGTGTAGACAGCCTGAGATAATAGTCGCCACCTTTGGCGATCTAATGCGAGTTCCCGGTTCGGATTCTTCACTGCACCAGGAGAAAGCCCGCGGGGCTGATGTGCGAATGGTTTACGCTAGCTTTGATGCGCTGGAACTAGCTCGCAAACACAAAGATCGGATGATAGTCATGCTTGGCATCGGCTTCGAGACCACCATACCTACCATAGCCGCGGCCCTTCACCAGGCCCGGCAGGAGGGTCTGGAAAACTTCCTGGTATTCTCGGCGCACAAATTGCTGCCCCCGGCGCTGGACGCGCTCTTGTCCGCAGAAGAGGTGCACATAGATGGTTTCCTGTGTCCGGGTCACGTCACCACAATCATAGGAACAAAGCCATACCAGAAGGTGGTGGATCAGTACGGTAAACCATGCGCGATTAGCGGTTTCGAGCCAGTGGATATTCTGCAAAGTCTTTACCTCCTGGTTCGCCAAATTGAGGAGGCTCGGTGTGAAGTGGAAATCCCGTACACCCGAGCCGTACGACCTGAGGGCAACCCCCGGGCTCGAGAGATGATGGAGGAAGTGTTTGAACATACTGACGGTTTGTGGCGAGGTCTTGGCCCCATTCCCCAGAGTGGCCTTATGTTAAGGGAGAAGTACCGTGCTCATGCTGCTGAGAGCCATTATGACCTAACCGTACCTCCAGCCGGTGAAATGCCAGGATGCCGTTGTGGCGAGGTACTTCGGGGGGTGTGCACTCCTCCTGAGTGCGATCTATTCCGCAAGCGTTGCACTCCGACAGACCCATACGGTCCATGCATGGTTTCCAGTGAAGGTACCTGCGCGGCGTATTTTAAGTACCACGCGGATTGAAGAATCGAACTATCTCAGTATGCGGAATGTGAAATCCGAACCAAAAACTTAAAAATTCGAATATCGAATATCGAAATCCGAAACAAATCTGAATTACCAAAATCCAAATGATCAAATCAGACAATGACTCAAGTTGAATAAATCCGTTTTGAACATTTGAACATTCGGATTTAGGATTTGTTTCGTGCTTCGGATTTAGAATTTCGCATTTTATGCTCGGTGGTCAATATTCACCCTATACTTCGAGTCCGCAAGGAAATAACCTATGGAAACCAAACGAATTCAGATGGATCATGGTGCCGGTGGCAGGGCGTCGCAGGACCTCGTGGCCAAAACCTTCATCCCTGCCTTAACAAATCCTATTCTCACAGAACTCAACGATAGCGCTCTGCTGGAGTTCCAGGGTGTGCGTTTGGCAATGAGCACTGACTCTTATGTGGTTGATCCGATTTTTTTCCCTGGAGGCGATATCGGCAGCCTGGCCGTACATGGAACCGTAAACGATCTGGCCATGCGTGGAGCCCAGCCCAGCTACCTCAGTGTGGGTTTTATTCTGGAAGAGGGGCTGGAGCTGACAGATTTGGAACGGTTGGTGACCTCCATGGCCGCAGCAGCCCGGGAGGCTGGGGTGCAGGTGGTGGCTGCGGATACCAAGGTGGTGGACCGAGGCAAGGCGGATAGAATCTTTATCAACACTGCCGGTGTTGGCATTGTCGCCCCCGGCGTAGATGTTGCCGGTCAGAATGCGAAACCAGGAGATATTGTCTTAATCAACGGGCCTATGGGTGACCATGGCGTTGCTGTACTTTCCACCCGGGAAGGGCTCTCCTTCCAGACAGAGATAGAAAGTGACTCAGCGTCTCTTAATGGGCTCGTAGAGGCCATGTTGACGGCGAGCAACAAGATTCATGTGTTGCGAGATCCCACCCGCGGCGGCGTTGCCACCGCTCTTAATGAAGTGGCCAAGCAGTCAAGAATCGGCATTCGGTTGGAAGAGACCAATCTGCCGGTGCGGCCGGAGGTGAACGCAGCCTGCGAGATGCTGGGACTGGACCCCTTGTATGTGGCCAATGAGGGAAAGGCGCTTGTTTTTGTGGCGCCAGAGGAGGCTGAGTTGGTCTTGAATGCAATGCGCCAACATCCTCTGGGCAGAAAAGCTTGTGTCATTGGCGAGGTTGTTACTGAGCACCCAGAGAGGGTGGTTCTCCAAACCGCAATAGGTGGCCGCCGCATTGTGGATATGCTCAGCGGTGAGCAACTACCAAGAATATGTTGAGAACTGAAAAGTAATCAGATATCGGGTCGTCAACTCATTCCGAATGCCATATCCGTTCAACAAATCCGAAATTCGAAATCCGAAGCACGAAACAAACCCTAAATCCGAATGTTCAAATGTTCAAAACGGAATCGTTCAACTTGAGTCA
>JBFFBS010000234.1:0-5750 GCA_041560295.1 Syntrophobacteria bacterium
AAATATATGCCGGCCAACAGAGCAGGTACCAAGGCAATAAGCGTGTTGTACATCAGATGTGAGGTGGTAATCTTCTGCTGGATGTGGGGAGCGACTGAAACTCGAAGCATTGGCTTATCCAATGAAATTGCTTTATCCATGTGGTCATCCTCTTTAGACTTGGCTGAGCTCACGTTTCCCATAGCGCATCAGGTGCAACATGGGTCTTTTTTCAGGGCAAACATAGGCACAAATGCCGCACTCAATGCAGTGAAACAAAAATTTATCTCCCGCTTCCTCAAACATCGAGAACTCACAGTACTTGGAGAGTTCGTTGGGAAGGAGGCGGGAAGGGCAATGACGGACACACAGCCCACAGTTGATGCAGGCGTCCGGAGAGAAACTTTTGGCCTCGGTGGCCGTTTGGAAAATGAGGGCACCAGTCTCTTTGGTAACCGGGATGTCCGTACTGGAGAGAGCAACACCTGTCATGGCGCCCCCGGCGATTACTTTTACCGGTTCACCCTGAAGCCCGGCCAGTTGTTCAATGAGATCTCGAACCAGCGTTCCTAATCTGACTTTGTAGTTCTTCACAGCGGCGATGCCTGCTCCAGATACGCTTACGACTTTCTCCACTTGGGGCTTCAAATCTCGGACAGCCTCCACCAGATGCACCAGAGTGACCGCATCAAGCACAGCAACTCCAATGTCCTGCTCGTTGCCGTCGGGCAATGGAATCTCGCGGCCAGTAACGGATTTAATCAGGATAGGATTGAGGCCTATGGGATACTTGTCCTTACCTCGAAAAACCTGAACGCCAAGTCCTGCCAGTTCACCAGAAAGGGGTGAGCTCACAGAACCATTTGACCCTACTGCCAGAACCATCTGGGCAGAACCAATGAGCTTCTGAAGGATTCTGATGCCGTCAGCAATTTCGGAGCTGTACGTGGTGAGGACAGCTCCTTTGGCTGCCATTCCTGGCTCAGCATCAATACCATTGATGATGACGGTATCCACCGGCTTTGTTTGAGGGATGCCTACCAGAAAATGAAACTCCTTGGATACTTCAGGAGTGGCAAACTTAGCATGGAGGGGCATGCTGGGGGGACCGATTTCTACGACGCCGGCAGCCTTCAAATCGGTCAGAAGTTGCGCGGATTCCTTGTCTGAGAAACCCTCATTCGCACGGATTTCTTCGAGCCAAGAGTCGCTACCGTCAGATTCGATGATTACCGAGAGCATTTCGTTGCCACTCAGGTCAAACCAGGGTCGAATATCCGTTACTGTCCCAGAAATAGAGGAATGCACGGGTGCAACGAGAAAATCATCGCTCTGACCGATCAGCTGTCCCGTCTTCACGTGCTCACCCACCTCGACAACGGGCTTGCACAGCCGATTCCCATTTTGACCCAGGGGGAGAACTACTCTTTTGGGAAGGGGAGCGTCCTCTATTGCCGGATTACTAACTTTTTGTGGAGGGAGGGAGACACCGCTAAAGGATGTTTTGAGGCCCATAGCTTACCTTCTACTGTGGATAGTTGGAAGTACGAAGAAAAACAAGGTCTAGCTCACACGGAAGTTAAAGTAGCTGTCTTGTCTTGTGGAAAAATCAGTCGCCAAGGTTATGCAGGCGAGACGTAGTAGTTTTGTAGGAAAAACAATAGTGTAAAGAGGTCCTGCGTTTTATAGCGAGGAAATTCTTTAGCACCTTTTTTCGCGTAACATATATAAAACACACCAACATACCGAGTCAAGAACATTTTTTCACGAGCGATTAAAACCGTTCAAGTCGTTCAAGTCGTTCAAATCGTTGAAATCGTTTAAGTCGATCCCTTCCAATTTTGATTTTGTCCTGCGGACTCCCACCCTTTGGATGGGTTCCCGGTTTCGCAATCAGCAATTCGAAATCGTTTAGCCTTGTGCCCTGCGCCCTGCGCCTTGTGCCTCACACTCCATGCTCCATGCGCAATAGGCACGCCTGTTGCATATGATTAAGTGGGATGTTGTGGACTTTGCATTGCAATATCTTCTCAATATTTTGTAGAATTTCCAAGACCTCATTTAGGTAGTGCTGCTCACTAGCAGCGAGAGGGACTCAAATGAGATAAATCCCTCTGTAGAGGGTGTCCCACAACCTCTTAATTCCCTCCCCCTCGACGGGGGAGGGTTAGGGTGGGGGTGACGGAACGCATGGCGCATAGCGGTAAGCGCATAGCGAAAAAGACTACCTCTCGACGCTCTGCGCTCTGCTCTTTGCGCTCTGCGATCAAGTTCCCCCTCCCCCCGCCCGCCTCGCCTGAGCGAGCAGGCTCGCGATGGCGGGCAGGCTTAATCCCCTCCCGCCAGGGGAGGGGAAAACAATTATCGAACAGCCTCTTAGGGTCCATTTAGCGGAAAGACGAATCCCAATGAACCGCTTGCAGATGAGTCTGAGAACCAAGGTGATCGTGAGCCTCACCTTTTTAATGGCCTCGGCTATGCTACTGATCGGCATGGTCATGCTCAAGGTGAACCAGCACGACTTGGTCCAGGCCAAGGTGGAGCAGGGGTTACTGCTCAGGGGGTCATTGGTTCAATTACTCACTGGCCCTCTCAACTCGAACCGCGACAAAATTGATCTCAGTAGAAGCAGCTCGTTGCTGGACGGTATTCAAGACGAACCTCTGGAAACGATGACGAGGTGGAAGATCACCGTGACCGACCAAAACGGTCTGGTTGTATATCCCAGGCCAGTCCAGGAGCCGAATGATCAACGGCCAGTGCCTGAGCTCCAGCGGGTAATCCGCCTCGGACTGGAGAGCGTTTCCTTCTCCCCGTCCCCCCGATCGTTTTGGCAGCAGCTGCCTGAAAAAATCATCCTTGCTGCACCCCTCTATAACGACAGAAATGTAATAGGGGCGCTCAGATTGGAGGCGTCGCTGGCGGACGTTAGTCAGAGTCTGGCCCGATCCCGGAAACTCCTGTTTTTCTACATAGTCCTCGATATCCTGATCCTGGTAGCTTTCGGTACTTATATTTTTTCCAAACTGGTGGTCAAGCCGGTGCAACAGTTAGTACAGACCGCTGAAGGTTTCCAAGAAGGAGACATTATACCCGACGTAAGTGCGGGCGAACAAAACGAGCTGGGCAAGCTGGCCCAAGCGCTCAACGCTATGCTGCAGAGGCTGGCAGAGAACAAAGATGAACTCCGTCAGCATGTCATCTCCCTGGAGCAAGCAAACCTAGAACTGAAAAGAGCTCAGCAGGAAGTAATATTCAGTGAGAAGTTGGCCTCGGTCGGACGATTGGCGGCGGGAATTGCCCACGAGATTGGTAACCCCATCGGCATCGTCTTGGGATACTTGGAGCTCCTGCAAAGAGAAGACATCGACGAGGCTGAGCGCTTGGAACTGATTGACCGCATGTCCACGGAGATCCAGCGCATAAACCAGACCATAAGGCAATTGCTTGATTTCTCTCGCCCGGGTCCTGGTGAAAGGCAGGTCATCCCGGTTCATCCTTTGATTCGGGAGACCCTGGCTGTTTTGGATCATGAATTTAAGAAACAAGAAATAGAAGTGGTTATCGAACTCAAGGCTGAATCGGACACGGTCTTTGCCAAGGCAGATCAGCTCAAGCAGGTATTCCTAAACCTGATGGTAAATGCTGCCGATGCCATGGAGGCTACCAATGAGCGATCTCAGGGAGGTCAACTAAGGGTCCATACCCGGTCTTTTGCCGGGAAGAGTCTGGTGAAAAAAGACGTTGGCAGCAAGCCTCTGCGTCGGAGCACAGATCCGATTGCAGCAGATTTCAGCCAGCTCCGGCGAATTCATGGAACCACTGAGGATCGCTGGATCGAAATCCAATTCGCCGACACCGGGGTCGGTATTACTCAGGAAGACCAGAAAAGGGTTTTTGATCCTTTTTTTACCACCAAAGAGGCGGGCAAAGGTACTGGTTTGGGGCTATCGGTGAGTATCCAGATTATTGAGACCCTGGGCGGGCGCATGGAGTTGAGTAGCCGTTCCGGGGAGGAGACCAAGGTATCTATCCTGCTGCCCGTTTCCGAGCAGGAGGCGAAGCAGCGGGCAGAGGACAGCCCTTCGACCCATTCGAAAAGCTCAGGGCAAGCAGGCAGCGGGCAGGAGGCAGAAGGCACTGAGAACTAAACACTAGGAACTAAGCACTAGGCACTAAGGACTGAATGGCGTTAGCCAATACGAGTAAGGGAATTCAATGAATGAAGAAAAGCGCATTCTCGTGATTGATGATGAAGAAAACATGCGCCATATGCTCACCGTGCTCTTGGAGAAAGAGGGCTACCAGGTGGACAATGCCGCTGACGGCAAGCAGGGCCTGGACCTCGCCTCTGAGAGTTTCTATGATCTCATTCTCTGTGATTTGAAAATGCCGGTCATGGACGGCATGGCTTTTCTGGAGAATTTCCAGGAGTTGCAGTTGGAGTCTACGGTAATCGTCATGTCCGCCTATGGTACCCTGGATACTGCCATCGAGGCGATGAAACGTGGTGCATATGACTATGTATCCAAACCTTTCAAGCCTGATGAAATCATAATTACGCTGAGGAAAGCCGAAGAGCGGGAACGGTTACGCAAGGAAAACCGACTGCTGCAGCAAAGTGTGCGGGAGCGTTTTAGCTTTGCCCAGATGATTGGCCGCAGCCCCCCCATGCAGGAGATTTTTGCCACCATTGAGAAGGTGGCTGATTACAAGACCTCGGTTCTCGTTACCGGGGAAAGCGGCACAGGTAAGGAGCTCATCGCCAGAGCCATTCATTACAACAGCTCCCGGGCGGACAAGCCGTTGGTTACCGTTAACTGCGGTGCGATTCCGGAAGCTTTGCTGGAGAGTGAACTCTTCGGTCACAAGAAGGGGGCTTTTACCGATGCCATCAAAGACAAAAGGGGCCTTTTCCAGGAGGCTCATGGGGGCTCGATTTTTTTGGACGAAATCGGCGAATTACCTCGACCCTTGCAGGTAAAACTACTCAGAGCACTGCAGGAGGAGGAGATAAAGCGGGTAGGAGATACCCAATCTATCAACATAGATATCCGGGTTCTGGCGGCCACCACCAAAGACCTTGCTGAAGAGGTGAAGAAGGGCCGTTTCCGGGATGACCTTTACTATCGCATCAATGTTCTCCATGTTGTGGTGCCGCCCCTGCGCCAACGTCCTGAAGATATACCCATGCTTACTCAGCATTTCATAGAGAAAATCAGCAAGCGCTTGCATTCAGAGGTGGATGGGGTCAGTCCCGCTGCCGCCAGCGCCCTCCAGCGTTACGAGTGGCCGGGGAACGTGCGGGAACTGGAGAACTTCATCGAACGGGCCATGGTCATGACCGGTAGCCGTACCATCGAGTTGGCAGATCTCCCACCTCATTTGCAACCAAAAGCGGAACCCGTGGAATATCTGGCGAATGACGAAAACCTTTCGATAAAGGAGGCTAGCCGGAGGCTGGAAAGAACACTCATTCGGAGGGCTCTGGAAAAAACCGGTAACAACCGCACTCAGGCTGCAAAAATACTGGAAATCAGCCATCCTGCTCTGCTCTATAAGATAACGGCATATGAATTGGATTCCTCTTCCGGGTAGAAAAGTGGTTTTTCCCTGGCAGCCAGGTAGTAAATGTGTAAAATGGAATCTTTGTAGAACCTAAACTGAACGATTCTAGTGGGCGGCACGAGTACAGGCAGCACCATCCATGTCATTCTGAGCCCTTCGACTGGCTCCCCGAGACTACGCTCGGGACAGGCAGGACAGGCTCC